>JACPCX010000015.1:0-5825 GCA_016184305.1 Candidatus Rokuibacteriota bacterium
AGAACCCGGGCCTCGTGCAGATCGTCACGGTGGCGTTGGAGACGGGCATGCGCTACGGAGAGATCCTGGGGCTCACCTGGGATCGGGTGGATCTCTCCCGCGGGGTGCTCCGCCTCGAGCGGACGAAGAGCGGCAAGCGGCGTGAGGTCCCGATGCGCCAGGCGGTCTACAACCTCCTGGCTGCGATGCCCGAGCCCCGCGGGGGGCGGCTCTGGCCCGACAAGCTCATCCGCACGGCCTTCGAGAACGCGGTGACGAAGGCCAAGCTCGAGGACTTCCGCTTCCACGACTGCCGCCACCACTTCGCGTCCTGGTTCATGATGCGGGGCGGCAGCCTCCAGGCCCTCCAGAAGATCCTGGGGCACGCCACGCTGGCCATGACCTCCCGGTACGCCCACCTGAGCCCGGACTACCTGCGGAGCGAGATGGAGCGGACAGCGACGCCGACCGAGGCCTCCGTCAGCACACAGTCAGCACATGAGGCCGCGTCGGACGTGGCGGCGGTGGAGAAGTAGTGGAAAAGATGGAGCCGGGGGCGGGAGTCGGACCCGCGACCTATCGATTACGAATCGATTGCTCTGCCACTGAGCTACCCCGGCTGGTCAGCAACCTGCGCCCGCGGCGACCGCCAGTATAACACCGCGAAAAGCCCGCTTCACTCCTGGGGATCCGCCAGGGGCGGGCCCTCGAGAAGCTGGAACCGCTGGTGCTCCGACCAGGACGGCGGCAGATGGGCGAGCATCAGGCTCCGGAACTCGGCCACGAGCTCCGGCTGCAGCTCGGGGTGTCCCATCGCGAACTCCGCCAGCCCCTCCGGGTCGTCGTAGGCGCGGCGGCTGACGGCGGCGACGTGCCGAAAGAAGCGCCGCACCCGCTTGTCCACCTGCGCCTCGGAGAAGGTCTGGGAGACGCGGGCCAGCACCTCGGTGAAGGTCGAGTCGAGCTTGAGAAAGCCCGAGATCCTCATCGCGCAGTAGGTGACGCCGTCGGGCCCCTCCACGTGCTCGCTGTCGAGGAGGATCACCAGCCGTCCGGACAGCGACGGCAGGAGCGGCGGGTCGTAGCGGCCCTGCAGGTAGAAGAGGCGGCGCCCGGGCGCCGCGAAGACCGGCTTGAGCCACCCGCGGGCCCCACGACCGTCGTCGGCCTCGTAGGCATCGCCCACGCGCCGCAGTCGGTACTTCCCCTCGCGCAAGAGCCGCGCCACGTCGGCGGCGAAATCGGGGTGGTCGAGGAGGAACTCGAAGACCTCCCGGCGGCTCCGGAAGGCGATGTCGCGCACCTCGCGCTCCACCAGAGCGCCGGCGACGACGGCGCGCACGAGGTCATAGGCCCGTCCGTCGAGGCGCTCCCACGGGATGCCCTCGTGCCGGCTGGCCTGGTCGAGTACCAGATCGAAGGACGGGGTGCCCGACTCCTCGCCCGGGGCCATCGGCGACGCGCTCCCGCGCGAGTGTTCGCGCGTGCGGGCCTCGTCCTCGAGGTCGGCGTCCCGGGCCCATGCGGGCGACGAGGCGCCCACGAGGACGCAGAGCGCGGCGCTCAGGAGGACGGCGGCTGCGCGGTGACGCATGATGGGGTAACGATACCATTGCTCATCTTGACCCTCCAACCACAGGTCTGCTAGCATTCGGGCCTCCCCATGACCCGCGCGGACCTGGTGACCTCCATGGCGGCGGCGAGCGGCTGGAGCAAGGCTGCCACCGACCGCGCGCTCCGAGCGCTGCTGGCGTCCATCCGCACCTCGCTCAAGCGCGGCCAGCCCGTGACGCTGGTGGGCTTCGGCACCTTCTCGGTGAGCCGGCGGAAGGCGCGCAAGGGCAAGAACCCGCGGACGGGGCAGCCCATGAACGTGGTGGGAGGAAGGACGCCCCGATTCAAGCCCTCGAAGGAGCTGAAGCGAGCGGTCCGGTAGGTTTTTCCCTTTGGACGAATGCCCTGCCTCGCGTAAGATTCACCGCAGTGCGCTTCATTCTCGCCTTCAGCGTGATGCTCTGGCTCGCGGCCGCGCCGGCCTGGGCGCAGAACGGCCACGCCCCGGCCCTCAGCGCCGAGGCCGTCCTGCTTCTCGATGCGGACGGCAAGGTGCTCTTCTCCAAGAACGCGGCCGAGGACCACGCCCCCGCCAGCCTCGTCAAGCTCATGACGCTCTACCTCGCCTACGAGGACCTGGAGTCGGGACGCGCCCAGTGGGACGAGCCGGTCACCGTCAGCCGCCGCGCCGCCGACACGCCGCGCTACCGGATGGGACTGCGCGTGGGCGAGACTGCCTCCCTCGGCACGCTCCTGGAGGGCGTGGCCATCGCCTCCGCCAATGACGCCGCGACGGCGGTCTCGGAGCATCTCGGGGGCACTGAGGAGGAGTTCGTCGCCCGGATGAACGTCAAGGCCGGGAATCTGGGGCTCGCGGCCACCCACTTCGCGAATGCCCACGGGCTGCCCGATCCCAACCAGCGCACCACGGCCAACGACATCGCCGCGCTGATCGGGCGGCTCGTCCACGACTACCCGGCCTCGCGCACCGTCCTCGGCGGCAAGAACTTCATCTACCGGGGCCGGGTCTACAGCCGGCGCATCCCGCTATTCGACGATCCCGGCGGCGTGCAAGCGCTCAAGACCGGCTTCACCAACGAGGCGGGCTACAACCTGGCCGTGGCGGCCTGGCGTGCGGGCCAGCGTTTCCTCCTCGTGGTCCTCGGGGCCCAGACGCGCAGCCTCTCCTTCCGCGACGCAAGACGGCTCCTGCAGTACGGGTTCATCGCCAACGGGATCGAGTCGGGCGAGGAACCCCGGCGGCCGGCGCCGGCGCGCCGCCCCGCCCACCGCCGCTCCAGCGCATCCCTCGCCACCGCCGGCTGAGCGGGTTTCCCTCTCCTGGGAGGCTCCCCATCCAGCAGGCCCGGGACTTCAACATGCGTGGTTCCCTCCACGCCGGCCCGCGGGAGCGGGACCGGCGAGTCAACCGGCCGGGTGATCCTGGAGGCGCCGGGCGTAGCGAGGATGATCCGGCCGGGATGACCCCCTCCTACTTCTTGCCGAGCTTCTTCTTCTTCACGTAGCCCCAGATCTTCTTCGTCATCTCGGAGGGGCCGATGGGGGTGGAGCCCATGACGGACTCCAGCGTGTCGCTGCAGCCCTTGAAGTTGATCGAGTAGCCCCCGAACGCCAGCTTCTTTGCCTTCGCCATTCTCTATCCTCCCTCGTCTGGGTGTGGGAATCGCCGCCCGGCGCCTCCCGATCCGGCTGAGGGTATTATCCCCGGACCACGAGGGAGGGCAAGTGAAAAATACTATCCCTGGGGGCCCCCGCACGAGGGAGTTACTACCCGGTGGGGGTATCTCCCCCGATCACGTCGCCGTCCAGCCGCCGTCCACGACGAGCGCGTGGCCCGTGATATAGGACGCTCCGTCCGAGGCGAGGAAGCAGGCCGCCGCGGCGATCTCCTCCTCGGTGCCGCGGCGCCCGGCCGGCGTGACGGCGCGCGCCTTCTCGTCGTTCACGGCGATGCCGCGCCCGCTCATGTCGGGCGTGCCGGGGCCCAGGATCTGCTGCGAGGTCGCGCGCAGGTTGGTGAGGCTCATACGGGCCTTCTCAGATCGCCAGCGCGTAGCCGTCGCGCCGCGGGTCGGCGCCGGCCATGAGCGCTCCCGACTCCGCGTCGCGGGCGATGCCCTGCCCGCCGCCGACGATCCACGACCAGTCCTCGATGACATGGACCTCATGGCCGCGCCCCGCCAGGGCCTGGCGCGTCTCTGCCGAGACCCGTCCCTCGGCATCCACCAGGCGGTCGCGGTACACGCGCACCCGCGGCGCCTCGATGGCCTCCTGGATGTTCATGCCGAACTCGAGCACGTTGAGGAGCATCTGCGTGGTGGTCTGGAGGATCCCGTAGGAGCCGGGCGTGCCGATGGACAGAGAGAACGCGCCGTCGGTGAAGACCTGGGTGGGCGACATCATGGTGCCCGCCTTCTTGCCGGGGCGCAGGACATTGGGCGACTCCGGATCGCGATCCATCCACTTGAGGATATTGTTCAGCACCAGGCCCGTGCCGGGCACGGCGAAGCCCGAGCCGAAGGGCACCCCGAGCGTCTGGGTCACGGACACCACGGTCCCCTGGGCATCCGCGCAGGCGAAGTGGGTGGTCTGCTCGTGCATGAAGCTGGCCGGGTGTCCCTCGCCGATCTGCCCCGCGAGCCGCTCGCGGCTGTGGCGCTCGCCCTCGCTGACCGCGGCGCGCGCGGCGTCGATGCGCGCCCGCTGCGAGGCGGCATAGGCCTTGGAGACGAGGCCGCGGATCGGGACGTCGGGCGAGTAGGCGTAGGCGAGCCGGTCGGCCGAGGCGAGCTTCACCGCCTCGATGAGGTGGTGGAGGTAGTCGGTCGAATTGTGCCCCCAGGCCGCGACGTCATGGCCCTCCAGGATATTGAGTGTCTCCAGCATCTGGAAGGCGGAGAAGGGCGGCGGCACCGAGCAAACCTCGCGGCCCCGGTAGGAGATCGTGACGGGCTCCCGCCACTCGGCGCTGAAGGCCGCCATGTCGGCCTCCGAGAGCCACCCGCCAGCCTCCGCGACCGCCCGGGCAATGGCCCGGGCAATGGGGCCGCGGTAGAAGGCTGCGGCGCCGCCCTCGGCGACCTGGCGGAAGGTCGCGGCCAATTCCTTGTAGGTCACGACCTTCCCCGGGCGCGGCGCGCCATTGCCGAGGTACAGCCGCTGCGCCTCGGCGGACCGCCCGAGCGTGGCGCGCGCCTGCTCGAAGAACCGGGTGTTCATCCAGGTGAGCGGCACGCCGTGCTCGGCCGCCTCGATGGCCGGCCCCAGCACGCGGGCGGCCGGCATGGAGCCGAAGCGCGCGAGCGCGGTGAGCCAGCCGCCCAGATTGCCGGGTGTCGCGCAGGACTTGGGCCCGCCCGCCAGCTCGTCCTCCGTCGCGCGCGCCGGATCGGCCGCCGCCGGGGCGCGCCCGATGAAGTCCAGCACGTGACGCTCGCCCGTGCGTGGGCGCGAGATCATCATGAGCCCGATGCCGCCGGCGCCGGACATGAACGGCTCCACGATGTTGAGCGTGGAGCCCACGGCCACGGCGGCATCCACCGCGTTGCCGCCCTCGAGCAGCATGCGGATGCCGGCCATGGAGGCCAGCGGATGGGCCGAGGTGACGGCCCCGCGCGTTCCCATCACCACGGGGCGGTAGGCGAGTCTATGAGGCGGCATGAGCGTCTCCTGTCAGCAATGCGGTCAGCGTCGAGCGAGCGCCTCGCTGACGGCGGCGGTGAGCCTGGCGACGTCGAAGGGCTTGCTGATGACGCCGTCCACGCGAATGTCCGCGGGCGTCTCGACCACCTCGCCCTGGCCGGTCACGAGCAGCACCGGCGTCTCGGGGCGCCGGGCGCGGACGCCCCGCACCACGTCCCATCCGGTGATGTCCGGCATGCCCAGGTCGGTGATCACCAGATCGAATTGCCCGGCCTCGAACCGCTCGAGCCCTTCGCGCCCGCCGCACGCCGTCATCACGCGGTGGCCCTGGGAGGCCAGCACCTCAGCCACCAGCTCGCGCACGGGGTCCTCGTCGTCGATCACCAGGAC
The DNA here is from genome assembly GCA_016184305.1 of Candidatus Rokuibacteriota bacterium. Classification (GTDB taxonomy): domain Bacteria; phylum Methylomirabilota; class Methylomirabilia; order Rokubacteriales; family CSP1-6; genus UBA12499. The sequence continues at coordinate 5,587 of JACPCX010000015.1, forward strand.
GGCACCCGTCCGCGCCGGCGTGGCTGCCGCGACGGGAGCCGTCTGCACGGCCGGCCCCAGCGGCACCCAGAACGACACTGTCGTCCCCTGTGCCTCCGTGCTCTCCACGGTGATGTCCCCGCCACGGCTGCGGACAGTCCCGTAGGCGACGGCGAGCCCGAGACCCGTGCTCTTCACGCCCTTGGTGGTGTAGAAGGGCTCGAAGACCCGCCGCTTCACCTCGCTGGACATGCCGACAC
>JACPCX010000016.1:0-5612 GCA_016184305.1 Candidatus Rokuibacteriota bacterium
GCCGGTCTCCGGGTAGCCGCCGGCGCCAGGCGCGCAGGCGGGCGGGGCGCTCACCGCGACCCCCTACTCCTGGAACTTGTTGACGATGGGCAGGCGCCAGTCCTTGCCGAAGGCGCGCGGGGTGATCTTGATGCCGATGGGCCCCTGCCGGCGCTTGTACTCGTTGCGGTACACCATGCGGATCACCCGTCGCACCGTCGCCTCGTCGAACCCCGCGGCCACGAGGTCGGCCAGCCCCTGATCGCTCTCCACGTAGCCCTCGAGGATGGCATCGAGCTCCGCGTACGGCGGCAGCGTGTCCTGATCGGTCTGATCCGGGCGGAGCTCCGCCGAGGGCGGGCGCTCGACGATCGAGCGCGGGATGAGCGCGCGCCCCGCCCGGGCATTGGCGTGGCCTGCGAGCTGATAGACCACCGTCTTGGGCACGTCCTTGATCACGGCGAACCCGCCGGCCATGTCGCCGTAGAGCGTCGTGTAGCCCACGCCGATCTCGCTCTTGTTGCCGGTGGTGAGCACGAGCCACCCGAACTTGTTCGAGAGCGCCATGAGGAAGTTTCCACGGATCCGGGCCTGTACGTTCTCCTCGGTGAGATCTTCCTTGAGCCCCTTGAAGGGCCGGGCCAGCCCGCGGCGGTATGCCTTGAACACTCCCGTGATCGGCAGCCGCAGGAAGTCGATGCCCAGGTTCTTCGCCAGTCGCGCCGCGTCCCGGCGCGTGCCCGCCGAGGAGTACGGGGAGGGCATCGTCACGCCCGTCACGTTGGCCGCGCCGAGCGCGTCCACGGCGATGGCCCCGACCAGCGCCGAGTCGATACCGCCGGAGAGCCCGATCACCACATGGCTGAAGTCGTTCTTCCTGACGTAGTCGCGCGTCCCGACGACGAGCGCCCGGTAGACCTCCTCCAGCCGCTCCACGGGGGCCTCGCGGCGCTGGGGCAGCGGGGCGCGCAACCGCGGGGGGAGCGCGGGGAGCGGGATCCGGCGCGCCGACTCCGTGCTCCGCAGCTTCTCCTTGCGCCGGCGCGAGTCGTGGAGCCGGACGCGGAACACCTCGTCGAGATCCAGATCCGCGACCACCAGGTCCTCCTCGAAGGCCGCGCCGCGGGCGATGACCTCGCCCTTCTCGTTGAAGATGAAGGACTGGCCGTCGAAGACCAGCTCGTCTTGCCCGCCGACGGCGTTGACGAAGGCGAGGCAGACGAGGTCATCGGCGGCGCGCGTGGCGAGCATCTGCTCGCGGAACCGGGCCTTGCCCGCGTGATACGGGGAGGCATTGATGGTGACCACGAGCTCGGCGCCCGCCAGGGCCTGGGCCGTGGTGGGACCCGTCGGATACCAGATGTCCTCGCAGATATTGGCGGCGAGCACCGTGTCGCCCAGCGCGAAGATCGGACACTCGGTGCCACTCTGGAAGTAGCGGTTCTCGTCGAAGACGCCGTAGTTCGGCAGGTACTGCTTGTGGTAGGTGCCGGCATGCGCGCCGTCGTGCAGGAGGGCGGCGGCGTTGAAGATGTCGTCGCGCTTGTCCACGAAGCCGAGCACGGCGGTGATCCCGCGGCTCTGGGCGGCGACATCGGCCAGGGCGCGAAGGTTCGCCTCGATGAACGCGGGCTTGAAGAGGAGGTCTTCGGGGGGGTAGCCGGTGAGGACCAGTTCCGGGAACGCGACCACGTCGCAGCCGAGCGCCCGCGCGCGTCCCATCCAGTCCACCACCATTCGCGCGTTCGCTTCGAGGGCGCCCACGGTGGGGTTCACCTGGGCCAGCGCGATCCGGACTCGCCTCATGCGGGTATTCTAGCCCATCGCGCCCGCTTTCACCGTCAGAGTCAGGCCCGTGAGGATCAGCGCCCCGCCCACCACCGTGAAGGCCGTCAGCGGCTCGCCGAGCCACACGATCCCCAGGACGGCCCCCGCCAGCGGCTGCACGTTGAGGAAGATGGCCGCCCGGGGCGCCGGCACGCGCTCGATCGCGTAGTTCCAGGCGAGGTAGCCCAGGGCCGTGATCACCACCGACAGGTAGAGGACGCCGGCCAGCGACTGCCCGCTCCAGACGGGACGCCCGCCACCGGCCCACTCGAGAACCGCCAGCGGCACCATGGCGACCGCGCCCCAGGCGATGGACCACGCCGTGACGGCAATGGCCGAGTGCCGCAGGAGGACGCTCCGCCCGAAGAGCGAGTACGAGGCATAGGCGAGCCCGGAGCACACCAGGAGCAGGTCTCCCCGCCAGTGGGGCGCCAGCCTCTGGGTGAGCCCCGGGACGCCGTTGACGACCACCAGCGCCGCGCCGGCGAGCGTCATCGCCGCGGTCAGGCCCTCCCGGCGACGGAGGCGCTCGCCCAGGAGGACCGGTGACAGCAGCATGAGCGAGATGGGCTCCACCGTGATGAGCAGCGCCGCGTTCGTCGCCGTCGAGCGCACGATGCCCCAGTGCGCGAAGGCGAAGGCACCGGCGAAGCCCAGGAGACCCATCCAGAAGACGCTCCAGCGCTCGGACGACGCGAGCCGCCGAGGATCCCGCCGGCGTATCACCAGCGCGATGGGGACCAGGAACGCCGAGCCGATCACGAGCCGGATCAGCGCGAGCATGGCCGGTCCCACGTCGGCGAGCACGACACGCGTCACGACGTACGAGGTCGCGTAGATCAGGTTGGCGACGAGAAGGACGAACTCGGCCGGAAGCACGGGGGCGAGGATACGCTATAATCCGCGGTGTGCAGTCGAAAATCCCCTGGCTTCCCTCCGAGGTTCAGTCCGGCCAGAAGACCGAGACGTGCCCGCGCTGTGGCGCCAGCACGATGTTCCCGTGGACGCTCCGGCGCGACCCGAAGCGCGTGATCCTCCTGCGCACCTGGGTCTGCACGGCCTGCCAGACCACCGAGGAGCGGGAAGAGCCCGAGTGATCGACACGCGGGGGGCCGGGGGAAGGGGCCTCCGCCCTACGTCCGGTTGACCTGGTCGATGAGCTGGCGGAGGCGGCCGAAGGCGGTGCGCCTGAAGGGCAGCACGAGCCGCGGCAGCTCCGGGAACTCGCTCCCCTCGGCCTGGAGCGGCCCCGGCGCCAGCTCGACGGGCCCCTCGAGGATGTCCGCGAACCGAGCGCTGAGATCCGCGAGCCCCTCGGGCGGCAACGGTTTTCGCAGCCGGAACACGAGGTGGTCCCCCACGTAGCGCTGGGAGTGGAACACCCGGTAGAAGCGCTCGATCTCGCCCGCCGCCTCTTCCACGCCGTCCGTCATCCGGAAGATCGACGTGTCATCCGGCGAGATCATGCCCGTCGCCGCCATCTCCCGCTCCACGAGCTCCGTGACGCTCCGCCAGAACGTCCCGCCCGGCGCGTCCACGAGGACGATGGGCACCATGGCCGCCTTGCCGGTCTGGACGAGGGTCAGCGTCTCGAAGGCCTCGTCGCAGGTCCCGAAGCCGCCCGGGAAGTACGCCATGGCATGCGCCTCCCGAACCAGGAAGAGCTTGCGCGTGAAGAAGTACTTGAATGTGATGAGCTTGGGATCGTCGGCGATCCACGGGTTGGCTTCCTGCTCGAACGGCAGCCGGATGTTCAGCCCGAAGGACCGCTCGCGCCCCGCCCCTTCCTGCGCGGCCCCCATGACGCCGCTGCCCGCGCCGGTGATCACCATCCAGCCCGCGCCCGTCATCCGCTTGCCGAACCCGTGGGCCTGCCGGGAGACGGGGTGGTCCGCGGGCGTCCGGGCCGACCCGAACACGGTGACCTTGGGCACGTGGCGATACGGCGCGAACACCTTGAACCCGTACCGCAGCTCCTTGAGCGCGGAGCTCGTGATCTTGAGATCCATGACCCCCGCGCCGTCGTCGAACATCTTGAGGACACTGGTCAGCATCTCGGCGTAGAGGCGCCATGTGGCCTCCGGAACGCGGAGCTGCTCCAGGACGACGTCCAGCTGGCGATTGGCTTCTTCGGACTGCAGGTGGTAGCGGCGATCGGCGCTCACATCCCGAGTATACACGCGCGCCACGGGGCTTCCGCGGCCGCGGGCTTGCTCGCGCGCACGAAGGCGCTCATGAACTTTCCGTCCACCTGGGGCGCAATGGCGTCGGCGTCGAGGCCCGCCCCCTCGAGGAACTCGCGGGCGTCCTCCACGCGATAGACGCGCGTGGGCTCGACCTCGATGGCCTCGAAACCGGCCTTGGCGAGCTTGGCGCGGTACTCCTCGTCCTCCAACGCCCCCGCCACGCAGCCGATCCACAGCTCCACGCTCCGGCGGATCTGGACCGGGACCTCGCCGCGCACCACGACGTCGGACACCGCCAGGCGCCCGCCCGGCTTGAGCACCCGGAAGGCCTCCGCGAGCACGCGGTCCTTGTCGGCGGACAGGTTGATGACGCAGTTGGAGATGATGACGTCCACGGCGTTGTCGGGCAGCGGGATCTGCTCGATCTCCCCCTTGAGGAACTCCACGTTCTCGACGCCGGCCTTCTTCTGGTTCTCCCGCGCCAGCGCCAGCATCTCATCCGTCATGTCGAGCCCATAGGCCTTGCCCGTGGGCCCCACGCGCCGGGCGGAAAGAAGCACGTCGATGCCGCCGCCCGAGCCCAGGTCGAGAACCACCTCCCCGGGCTTGAGCTCGGCCAGCGCCGTGGGATTGCCGCAGCCGAGCGAGGCGGCCACGGCCTCGGCGGGCAGCGCCGCGGTCTCTCCCGCCGCGTACAGGTTCGAGGTGATGGGATCGCACTCGCCGCGCGAGGAGGCCCTACCGCAGCACGAGCTCCCGCCCGAGGTCACCCGCAGCGCGGCCTTCCCGTACTTCTCCTTCACGATCTCCTTGATCTCTCGCTCCGCCATCGGTCGTCCTCCCCTGTGTGGCCGGCCCGCGCGCGGCCGGCGATTGTCCAGGTCCTCGTCAGCAACAGGCCGTGAGGAGCCGCACCAGCGCGGTGGCGCTGTCTCGCCTCACGGCATAGTAGACGTATCGCTCATGCTTGCGGCTCTGCACCAGACCCGCTCGTCTCAGGACGTCGAGGTGGTGGGACAGCGTGGGCCCGGGCACCTCCACCGCCTGCTGGATCTCGCCCGCCGGGACCTCGCGCCCCGCCCGAACCAGGAAGAAGAACACCTGGAGCCGCGTCAGGTGGGCCAGGGCCTTGAAGGCCTCCACGTGCGCATCTGCGGCCTCGAGCCTCGAGAGCGGGAGCCGGGGCGTCTGTTTCATATTTTGAAATCTATACAACTATCGAATCGGTGTCAAGGGCCTTCTCCGGGGCGGGCCGCGCGCTACCAGCGTCGGGTCTCGCCTAGCTCGAGGACCCAGGCGCGGGCCGGGGCGATCCCCCGCCGCCTCACCTCGGCGAGCAGGCGCGCCGGCGGTTCGTCCAGCGGCTCCTCGGCGAGATCGAAGGTGCCCCAGTGGATGCCAAGCAGCGTGGCGGCGCGCAGGTCGAGGAAGGCCTGCACCGCCTCCTCGGGCGTCGTGTGCACCCGCTGCATGATCTCCTGCGGCACATAGGCCCCGATGGCCACGGCGGCCAGGTCGAAGGGGCCGAGCCGCTCGGCGGCGGCCTTGAAGCCGTCGAAGTACCCGCTGTCGCCACCGAAGTAGAGGCGCCGGTCGCGGCCGGCGACGACCCACGAGGCC
>JACPCX010000017.1:0-5597 GCA_016184305.1 Candidatus Rokuibacteriota bacterium
TCCGGGGCCATGAAGTAGCTCATGTTCTCGACGACGCCGAGCACCGGCACGTTGAGCTTGCGGAACATGGCCAGGGCCTTGCGCACGTCCAGGAGCGCCACGTCCTGCGGCGTGGTGACCATGACCACGCCCGAGAGCGGGATGATCTGGGAGAGCGACAGCTGCGCGTCGCCCGTGCCGGGCGGCATGTCGAAGACGAGGTAGTCGAGCGGCCCCCAGGCCACGTCGCGGAGGAACTGCTGGACGGCCGAGTGGATCATGGGCCCGCGCCACACGAGCGCCTCGCCCTCGCTGACGAGCAGCCCGATGGACATGATCTTGATGCCGTGGGCCTCCACCGGGAGGATCTTGTTGTCGAACATCCCGGGCCGGCCCTTGGCGCCCATCATGAGCGGCACGTCCGGCCCATACACGTCCACGTCCACCAGCCCGGTGACGGCGCCGCTCTGCTTGAGGCTCAGTGCCAGGTTGACAGCCACCGTGGACTTGCCGACTCCCCCCTTGCCGGACGAGACGGCGATGGTGTGCTTGACGTCGGGGATGAAGTCCGCCGACGGCGCCGGCGCCGCCTGATGCGCGGCGTGCGCGGCCGCCGCGGGCTGAGCGGCGCTGCCCATCTTCACCCGCGCCTTGGTGACGCCGGGGATCTGGGACACGGCTTTCTGGGCGCCGCTGTGCAACGCCGCCTTCGTGGCGGGGGGCTGCGTCGTGAAGGCCAGGGTGAGGGAGACCTCGGAGTCCTGGATCTGGAGATCGCGCACGAGGCCAAGACTGACGATGTCCTGGTGCTGGGTAGGATCCTCGACCGAGCGGAGCGCCTGGAGCACGGCCGACTCGGTGATGGTGGCGCCGGAATGTGTCGTCATGGGTCCTCTGGGGCGACGAAGATAGGGGGTCCGAGAGAGTCAAATTGAGTATAGGGGCACGCCTCTGAAGCGTCAAGCAACCCCCTGCGGAACTTGAAAGATCCGGGCGAACCTGCTAGAAAAGGTAAGTGCTTGGCCCCGAGGAGTTCCGACGCGTTCTCGGCTGCTTCGCCAGCGGCGTGACGGTGATCACCACGTGGGATCCGCAGGGGTGCCCCACGGGGCTCACCGCCAGCGCCTTCAGTTCCGTGTCCTTGAATCCGCCGCTCGTGCTGGTCTGCGTGGCCCACACCTCCCAGAGCTACCCCGCCCTCCGGGCGAGCGAGCGCTTCGCCGTCAACATCCTGGGCGCAGACCAGGAGGCCATCTCACAGCGCTTCGCCGCCCCTCCCGGAACCAACGGGAGCAACAAGTTCGACGGCATCCGCTACGCGCCGGGCACGCTCGGGCTGCCCATGCTCGAGGGCGCCCTGGCGCAACTCGAATGCTCGACCGTCCACGCCTATCCGGGCGGCGATCACACGATCTTCGTCGGCCAGGTCGAGGCCGCCCGGTGCCAGCCCGGCTCGGGGGCCGAGCCTCTGCTGTATTATCGCGGCCAGTACGGCCGACCTCACTCACCAGGAGACGTCCGCTGATGCCGATCCCGCTGTCCCGCCCCCCGATCGACGACGAGATCAAAGGTGCGGTCCTCGCTGCCATCGACTCGCGCCAGTACATCCTGGGCCCGCAGTGCCGCGCCTTCGAGGAGGAGTTCGCCCGGTACAACGGCGCCAAGCACGCGGTCCTCACCAGCAGCGCGACCTCCGCGCTCTGGATGACACTGAAGGCGTTCGGCGTCAAGAGCGGGGACGAGGTGCTGGTGCCGTCGCACACGGCCTTCCCCACGGTGGAGGCCATCTGTTTCGCGGGCGCCGTCCCCATCTTCGTGGACGTGGACGACTCCTATACCGTGGACGTCCGGGATGCGGCCGTCAAGGCCACGCCGCGCACCGTGGGCTTCGTCCCGGTACACCTCTACGGCCATCCGGCCGATCTCCCCGCCATCCAGAGGCTCTGCGCCGAGCGCAGCCTCTGGCTCATGGAGGACTGCGCCCAGGCCCACGGAGCGGCCTGGCAGGGACGCAAGGTCGGCAGCTTCGGCCGCGCCGGCGCCTTCTCCTTCTACCCCTCGAAGAACCTCACGGTCATGGGCGACGGTGGCCTCCTCGTCACCGACGACGACGACGTGGCGGCGCGGTGCCGGCGGATCCGCGACCACGGCCGGCTCAACAAGGACGTCCACGCGGAGATCGGCTTCAACCTGCGCTTCAACGACATCCAGGCCGCCGTGGGGCGCGTCCTGCTCAGGCGGCTGGATGCCATGAACGATCGCCGGCGCGCGCTCGCGGCGCGCTACGTGACGGGGCTCGGGGGGCTGCCGCTCCTGGTGCCTACCGAGAGGCCCGGCGCCCGGCACGTCTACCACCTCTTCGTCGTGCGGACGCCGCGCCGGGACGAGCTCGCCCGGTTCCTCAAGGACAAGGGCATCGCCACCGGGATCCACTACCCGGTGCCCTGCCACAAGCAGCCCGCGGTGGAGCACCTGAGCGCGCCGGCACTCGAGCGGACGGAGCGGATCGTCACGGAGATCCTCACGCTCCCGATCTCTGCCGGGCACACGGAGGCCGAGGTGGACGAGGTGGTCGCGGCGGTGCGCCAGTTCTTCGGAGGCTGATGCGCGTTCTGCAGCTCTACCCCAAGGCTGACTACTTCACGGGAGCCGCTGTCCAGCTCCGGGAGCTCGCGTGGGGGCTCCACGCGCGCGGGCATCAGGTGGTGGTGGCGACGCGGCCGAGCCGGCTCTGGGCGGAGAAGTGTCGGGCCGCGGGCATCCCTCACGTGCCGCTGCCCATGCGGCACGCGCTGGATCTCCGCAGTGTGCGGGCGCTCGCCCGTCTCCTCCGCGACGAGCGGATCCAGATCGTGCACTGCCACAAGGGCAAGGCGCGCTCGCTCGCGCTTCTCGCGGGGTTGCTGGTGAGGATCCCCGTGCTTGTCCTCAATCGCGGCGTCAGCTTCCCCCTGGACCGCTGGAACCGCCTCGGGTATGCCACGCGCCGGGTGACCGCCGTCGTCGCCGTGTGCGAGTCCATCAGGCGGGGGCTCGTCGCCGCCGGGGTCCCCGCCGCGAAGATCGAGGTCATCTACTCCGGCACCGACCTCGGGCGCTTCCATCCCCAGGTAGACGGCAGCGGCATCCGTCGCGCGCTCGGCCTCGGGCCCGAGCACGTCCTGGTCACCCAGGTGGGCATCCGCTCCTGGCGCGGCAACGACGACGTGCTCGACGCCATGGCGCGCGTTCACCGGGAGGCGCCCCATGCGCGCCTGCTGTTCGTGGGCTCGCCGCCTCCCCGCATCCGCATCCTGCTGGACAAGGCGCGGACCCGTGGGCTGGAGGGCGTGGTGTCCGTCCTCGGCCACCGCGAGGACATCCCCGAGATCCTGGCGGCCAGCGACGTGGTGGTGGACGCCTCCTATGCGGGGCTCGGGCTCACGGGCTCCCTGCGGGAGGCTCTGGCCGTGGAGACTCCAGTCATCGGCACCAATCTCGAGGGCATGCCGGAGCTGATCCTCGACGGAGAAACCGGCCTGCTCGTTCCGCCGCGGAACCCGGAGGCCCTGGCCCAGGCACTGCTGCGCGTGATCGAGAACCCGGCCCGCGCCAAGGCCATGGCCCGTGCCGGGCGCAAGCGCGTCGAGGCGCTCTTCTCGCTCGCGACCAAGCTCGAGCGCATCGAGTTGCTCTACGCGCGCCTCTTGGCCGCCCAGGCGGCAGGCACGCCCCGATGAGGGCCGAAGGCCCGAAGAGGCCGAACCGCAACCCGCTGTCATCCTTATTCAGGCGTCCCGAATGACTCCAAAGTACTCCTTGCTCCGGCGCCTCGCGCCGTACCTCAAGCCGTACTGGCCGATCCTGGCGGTGGGCACGCTGCTGGCGCTCGTGGTGTCCTCGGCGGAAGGCCTGATCGCGTGGCTGGTCAAGCCGGCCATGGATGACATCTTCCTCAAACGGGACCTCGTGATGCTCAAGCTGCTCCCGCTGGCCCTGCTGGGCGCCTACCTCCTCAAGGGCGCGGGGCGCTTCGGCCAGTCCTACCTCATGGCCTCCGTCGGCGAGCGCGTCATCGCGCGGATCCGGCGCGAGCTCTACGGCCACATCCAGGGCATGCCGCTGGCCTTCTTCAAGTCGCTCCACTCGGCGGAGCTGATGGCGCGCGTCGTCACCGACGTCAACCGCCTCGCCCGGCTGTCCTCCACGGTGCTCGTGATGGCCGTGCGCCAGGTCGGCACCATCGTGGCGCTCCTCGTGGTGATGTTCCTGCGCGAATGGGTGCTGACCCTGATCGCGGTGGCCGTGTTCCCCGCCGTGGCCGTGACCATCCGGGCGCTCGGCCGCAAGCTCTACCGGATCAACAAGCGGTCGCAGGAGAAGATGGCCGAGCTCAACGTGGTGCTGCAGGAGTCGTTCACCGGGACCAAGATCGTCAAGGCCTTCGGACGGGAGCGCCTCGAGCAGCAGCGCTTCGACAGCGTGAACGACCACCTCCTGCGCCTCGCGCTCAAGGACCACCGGACGGATCAGCTGTCCGAGCCGCTCATGGAGGTCCTGGGCGCGCTGGGGATCATGGGCGCCCTCTGGTACGGGGGGTACCGCGTCATCGCCGGCGGACTCACCCCCGGCGAGTTCTTCTCCTTCACCGCGGCCGTGATCCTGCTCTACGGGCCGGTGCGCCAGCTCTCCCGCATGGCGAACACGGTCCAGCAGTCCCTCAGCTCGGTGGAGCGGGTGTTCGAGATCCTGGACACCGGGCATGCCATCGCGGACGCCGCCGGCGCCCACACCCTCCCGGGCTTCCGGGACCGCATCGTCTTCGAGGACGTCTCCTTCCGGTACCCGGACGCCGAGACCGACGCGCTCATCGACATCTCCCTCGCGGTGCAGAAGGGCGAGATGGTGGCCTTCGTGGGGATGTCGGGAGCGGGCAAGACCACGCTCATGGATCTCCTGCCCCGCTTCCACGACGTCTCGACCGGGCGGATCACCATCGACGGCGACGACCTGCGGCAGGTGACCGTTGCCTCGCTGCGGGCCCTCATGGGCATCGTCACCCAGGAGACCTTCCTCTTCCACGACTCCCTCGAGTACAACATCGCCTACGGCAAGCCCGGCGCCACGCGCGAGGAGGTGGAGCGGGCGGCGCGACTGGCCCAGGCCCACGACTTCATCGCGACTCTGCCCCAGGGCTACGCCACGCGCGTCGGCGAGCGCGGGGTCAAGCTCTCCGGCGGGCAGCGCCAGCGCATCGCCATCGCGCGCGCCTTCCTCAAGGACCCACCCATCCTCATCCTCGACGAGGCCACCTCCGACCTCGACTCCGAGAGCGAGTTCCTCGTGCAGGCAGCGCTGGCCGAGCTCACGAAGGGCCGCACGGTGCTCGTCATCGCCCACCGCCTCGCCACGGTGCGGAACGCCGATCGGGTGGTGGTAGTCCACGGCGGGCGCATCGCCGAGATGGGCCGCCACGACGAGCTGATGGTCCGTGAGAACGGCATCTACCGCCGTCTCGCGGCGCTCCAGATGCTCGACGGGCCGGTCTCCGGGTAGCCGCCGGCGCCAGGCGCGCAGGCGGGCGGGGCGCTCACCGCGACCCCCTACTCCTGGAACTTGTTGACGATGGGCAGGCGCCA
>JACPCX010000111.1:0-27702 GCA_016184305.1 Candidatus Rokuibacteriota bacterium
ATGCAGATCGCGCGGGTCACCGGCGGCCACTGGGATACCTCCCACCGCGCGGCCTGCGACATCGTGCGAGAGACGGTGTGCTGCGAGATTCCCCGCCTGGCCGACCTCGTCATCGTCTCGAACGGCGGCTACCCCAAGGACATCAACATGTGGCAGTCCAGCAAGACGATCGACAACGCCGTGCGGGCCGTCGCCCCGGGCGGCGTCATGCTCTGGCTGACCTGCTGCAGCGACGGCCTCGGCGCCGAGGAGTTCGCCACGGCCCTGAAGGAGGGTGGCGACAAGCAGCACACCGAGGACCTCATGCGGCGCAAGTTCACGATCGGGGCGCTGGTCACCTACGTGATCCAGAAGCACGCCAGCCGGTGCCGGGTGCTGATCGTCACCGCGCTCGAGGAGCGCCACTGCCGGCAGCTGGGCCTGGAGCGGGTGAGGTCAGCGGCCGAGGGGCTGAGGGCCGCCCACGCGCAGCTCGGCCGGACGCCCGCGACCTATGTCATGCCCCACGGCGGGTCGGTAGTGCCGGTGCTCAGGCGGCAACCGGCGCGGGCGGTCGCCGCCGGCTGAGAAGCGGGGCGGTGAGGGCGGCGGCGGTGGCGAGCAGCAGGACGAGCGAGATCGGGCGCGTCACAAACGGGAGGAAGCTCCCCTGCGATAGCGCCAGCGCCTGGCGCAGCGCCTCTTCCAGGGGGCGGCCGAGGATCAGGGCCAGCACCAGCGGGGCCGCCTCGAAGCCGAGCTTCCGGAGCAGATAGCCCCCGATGCCGAAGCAGACCATGGTCAGCACCTCCGCCACCTGTCCCGTGACGCTGTAGGCTCCGATGAGGCAGAAGAGGACGATTGCGGGCGCCAGGATCGGGTAGGGCACGCGGAGGATCTGGATGAAGAGCCCTACCAGCGGCAGGTTCAGGATGAGGAGCAGCACATTGCCGAGGTACATGCTCGTGATCGTGCCCCAGAAGAGATCGGGGCGCTCGCTGATCAAGAGCGGCCCCGGGCGGATGCCGTGCAGCGTCAGCGCCGCGAGCATCATCGCCATCACCACGTTGGCGGGGATGCCGAGGGTGAGCAACGGGACGAAGGAACCCGTGGCCGCCGCGTTGTTGGCGGCCTCGGGTCCCGCCACGCCCTCGATGGCGCCCTGACCCAGCCGGTCCCGATTCCGGGCGAAGCGCTTCTCCGTCACGTAGGAGGCGATGGAGGCGACGGTGGCGCCGCCGCCGGGCAGCACGCCGAGGAAGAAGCCGAGGACGGTCCCCCGCGCCACGGGCGCCAGCGAGTCGCGGAAATCCTGCCGCGCGGGGAGCAGATCGCCGGGCGTTGCGAGCCGCTGCTGGTCGGGCGGGCGCTCCATGGTCTCCAGCACCTCCGCGATGCCGAACAGGCCCATGAAGACCGGGACGAGATCGATGCCGTCCAGCAGGGTCTGGGCGCCGAAGGTGAAGCGCTCCACGCCGGCCACGGGGTCCTGTCCGACCGTGGCGAGCAAGAGCCCGACCACCGCCATGGCAAGCGCGCGCAGCAGCGACGCGCCGCCGAGGTAGGCCACGAGGGTGAGGCGCAGCACCATGAGGCTCGCGTATTCCCAGGGTCCGAAGGCCAGCGCGAAGCGTCCCAGGAGCGGCGCCACCAGCATGAGGCCGATGACGGAGGCGGTGCCCGACACGAAGGAGGCGATGGCCGCCATGCCGAGCGCGGCGCCCGCGCGCCCGCGGCGAGTCATCTCGTAGCCGTCGTAACACGTCACCATGGAGGACGACTCGCCGGGGATGCGCACCAGGATGGAGGTGGTGGAGCCGCCGTACTGGCTGCCGTAGTAGATGCCGGCCAGCATGATCACGGCCGAGACGGGCTCCAGGCGGTAGGTCACCGGCAGGAGCAGCGCGATCGTCGCCGCGGGGCCGAGCCCCGGGAGCACGCCCACCACGGTGCCCACCACGACGCCGACGACGCAGTAGAGGATGTGCGCGGGCTCGAGCGCCACCGCGAACCCAGCGAGAATCGCCGATACCGTGTCCACGCGTCAGCCGCCTCGCGTCAGGGCAGCCAGAGCCCCGCGGGCAACTCGACCCGCAGCAGGCGGCCGAAGAGCAGGTAGGAGCCTGCCGAGCCTATCGCACCCGTGAGCAGCGTCGCCGTCCACCCGCGGCCGCCCACCCAGCGCACCATCACCACGAAGAGGGCGGCCGTGGTGAGGAGATAGCCCGCCGTTCCCACGAGCAGCACGTACCCCAGGAGCGTGGCCGTCATGAGGAGGACGCGGCGGCGTCCCGCCCCGTCGGCCCACTGTTCTCTCAGGTCGGCGCCCGGGTGGCGCAACCCGCGCGTCAGGAGTGCCAGGGAGAGCACCGCGAGGAGGACCGCGAGGGCTCGCGGGAAGAAACCGGGGCCCGGCTGGGTGATCGTGCCCCAGGACAGGCTTCCGCCGGTGACGAAAGCTCCGAGAGCGACCAGAAGCAGCGCCGCGCCGGCGACGAGATCGGCTCGCGCGGCGAGCGGCCGCAGATCGGGGTCGGTCACTGGGTGATGTCCACCGACTTGAGGAGCGCCCCCAGCGTCTCGGTCTCCTCCTTGATGAAGCCGTCCACCCCCGCGCCCGTCAGGAAATGGCTCGCCAGGCCGTTCTGCTGGAGGAAGGCCTTCCAGGAGGGCTCCTGCGCCGCTCGGGTGATGGCGGTGACGAGCGTCGCCTTCTGCGGCGCCGGGAGATCCCTCGGCGCGGCGATGCCCTGCCACGGTCCGGGCGGCACGCCGACGATGCCCTGCGCCTTGAGCGTCGGCACCTCCGGCAGCTTCTCCGAGCGTGCCTCGCCGAAGGTGGCGAGCACGCGCAAGCCCCCGCCTGCGACGGCGTGGGGCAGCACCTCCACCTGGGAGAACACCCCGCTCGCCGCGTGGCCGCCGAGGACCGCGGCGATTTCCTTGGCGCCGCCGGCGAAGTGGACGATGTTGAGCCTCGCCCCGCTCTTCTGGCCGAGCGCCGCCGCGGCGAGGTGAGTGAGCGCGCCCGCGCCCGCTGTCCCGACGCTCACGCTTCCCGGCGCCTTGCGGGCCGCGTCCAGGTATTCGGCCAGGCTGCGGTATGGTGAGGCAGCCGGCACGGCGAGCACGAAGGTCTCGAGGCTCAGGCGCGCGAGGTGGGTGAAGTCCGTGGCGGGGAACTTCGCCTGACCGCGCAGCGTGGTGGTCACGAGGAAGCCACCGGTCATGCCGAGCGTGTAACCGTCGGCTTTCGAGCCGTGGAGCTTGGTCGTGCCGACAGCGCTGCCCGCACCCGGGAGGTTCTGGACGGTCACCGCCTGGCCGAGGTGCATCTTCAGTGCCTCGGCGAAGGCACGAGCGACGAGATCGGTGCCGCCGCCCGCGTTGAACGGGACGATGAGCGAGACCGGCTGGCTCGGGTACTTGTCCTGGGCGGTCGCAGGCCCACTCGCGAGGGCCGCTGCCGCGAGGGCCAATGCCGCGAGGCGGATGGTCGGGGACAGCCTGAGTGGTCGTGTCATGGCTCTGGCCTCCTGGGCCCAGCGCCGCCGACACTACCAGATGCCGTCACTGTTCGCCAAGACGCGGAACCCTCTCCCCTCGGGGGAGAGGGCCGGGTGAGGGGAGCCGCGCGGTATAGAATGCACGGGTGGACAGGGTTCTCGAGGTGATGGTCGATGCCGCCCGCGCCCGAGATGTCGCCGCTCATGGTCGCCGCCCTCGGAGGCCGCGCCACAGCGGATAGGCAGCGGCGGTTCGGGGAACTGTGGCAGGCGCGGGTGCGTGACACCCTCGACGGCGACCCGGCCCGGGTCGTCCAGGTCGCCAGGGTCGCCTGATCCATGATCCGGGCGACGCTCAGGGGACACTACCGCGAGGACGGCCGGTACCCCGCCGCGATGGTGAACATCACCAACCGCTGCAACCTCTCCTGCCAGCACTGCTTCGTCTTCCGCGACGGCAACCCGAACGCGGAGCCACCCTCGGCGCGCGAGGAGATGCCGGACGAGGCCATTCTCGAGACGTTGGCGGAGCTCCGCGATCGACACGGCTACGGCAACGACGTGGACTGCGCTCGCTGCGGCGCCTGGGTGGTCTTCAGCCTCGCCGCGAAGTTCGGCGTGGGGGACGGGAGCGTCGCGCCTCAGGAGCGCGCGAGACGGCTCCTCCCTTAGCAGGTTGCCGCCAAAGACATGAAACAGGTTCCGTCCCTGATCGCGTGGGTGGACTTTACCCCGAGTGTCCCTGCTCGCCCCGCTCGGTTCGGAGGCCGTGGCGCCGCTCTGCCGTGGGGAGGGGGAGGCTCATGTGGGCTGCGCGACCGGGGTCAGGACTTTGGCCAGGCGCTTGAGGTCGAGGACCCAGCCGATCAGATGCGCTCCATCCTCGCCTCCCCCGACCCCCTGATCCCCCTCGTCCGAGACGAGCGCCACGATGAGCTTCCGCATGACGGGGGCGTCGTCCACGATGAGGATCCTGGCCATGCTCTCGCTCCTGCGTCCGCGGTGTGGGCAGCGCCTCTGAGGGCCTGGGGGGCATCATGGCATACAGGCGCCGTTGCCCCCGGGGCTCCGCTTGCTTCACCGTGGCGCCCATGGCCTCAGCCGCGTGCTATGATCTAGCTAGCTAGATCTGAATGGAGGCTGTCATGGATGTGGGTATCTACGAAGCGAAGTCGAAGCTCTCCCAGCTCGTCGAAAAGGCCGAAGCCGGTGAAGAGGTGATCCTTACCCGTCGGGGCCGCCCGGTGGCGAAGATCGTCAACGTCGCGCCCGCGACCAGGCGAAACCGCGCGCTGCTGCTTCGCGAGATTCGCGCCCTTGCCCGGAGAGTGAGGATTCCCAAGCGGGTGTCGATACGCGACATCGTCGCCGAAGGCCGCGACTGAGTGCCCTTCGTCGCCGACAACTCGGTCGTGATCGCGTGGTTCTCGCGCAGCCAGGCGACGCCCTACACGGATCGGTTCTACAGGAAGCTGGCCAACGACGAAGTGGTGGTGCCTTCGGTCTGGCCCTACGAGTTCGCGAATGCGCTGGCGGTGCTTGAGCGCCGGAAGCTCTTGACCGCAGCGCTCGCCGACGAGATCATCCGCAATGCCGCAACGCTCATCATCAGGATAGAGACCCCACCGGCCCGGGCCGCCACCCTCCTGGCGCTGGCACGCCGGCACGGGCTCTCGGCTTACGACGCCGCGTATCTCGAACTTGCGCAGCGCCTGGGCATTCCCCTTGCCGCAAAGGATTCGCCCCTGTCCGCGGCCGCAAGCACGCTCGGCCTGCTCGGCGCCTGAAGAATCCCGTTCGACTGTGGTTCCTGAGCGCGCGCCGCCGGGCGGGCTATGCCAGGCGGGAGGTGCGCGCTGCGTCCAGGCCGGCCGTGAGGTCGGCAGGCTGGATGGGCTTCATCAGGCTGGCCCGTGCGCCCGCCGCGCGGGCCGCCCGGTCCACCTCGGCCTGGGCCACCGAGGACGAGACCACGATGACGCGGGCGTTGCGGTCGCGCTCGAGGGTTTCCCGCGTCGCCTGCACGCCGTCCTTCCGGGGCATCATCAGGTCGATCAGCGGCACGTCGGGCCTGGTCGCGAGATAGAGCGTTACCGCCTGCTCTCGATCCTCGCCGTCCCCGACCCCCCGATGCCCCTCGTCCGAGACGAGCGCCACGATGAGCTTCCGCATGAAGGGGGCGTCGTCCACGATGAGGATCCTGGCCATGCTCTTGCTCCTGCGTCCGCGGTGTGGGCAGCGCCTCTGAGGGCCGGGGGGGCATCATGGCACAAGGGGGCGTCCATGGCCGTGTCCGGCCCCCGCGTGCTGGAGCTGGCCACGGGCGAGCAGGTCTCCGAGGAGGACCTCGGCGGCTGGCAGGTGCATGCCGAGGAGACGGGCTTCGCCGATGCCGTCGGCGAGGACGAGGCCTCGTCCCCGAGGCGCGAAACCGCGCCTATGACATGACGAAGGTGCTCCGGCGCATGGCCGATGGCGGCGAGGTGTTTCCCATACGATCCTGTCGGACTGGCGCGCCGCGGCGATGCGCTTCACCGCGCTCCTCGGGCTCGATCCGGCCCGCTTCTCGGCCATCGGCAGCGAGCGCTTCGGCTACGTCGGCACGCTCACGCTCTTCGACCCGCCGGCGCGGCTCGACCGCATCGAGATCTCGCAGGTGGTGAGCCCCACGAGCGCCATGGGCCGCTGGGTGGCCCGGCGCGGCGACTCGCTGTACATGTGCTATGTCGAGGCTCCGGAGGTGCGGCTCATCATCGAGCGGCTCGAGGCACGCAGGGGCCGGTGGACGCCGCGGGGCGACGACCCCCGCGCCGAGCGCGACGGGCTCTGGGTCCACCCCTCCGCGCTCCACGGGCTCCTGCTCGGCGTCTCCCGCACCACGCTCGGCTGGGAGTGGTCCGGCCGCCCCCAGCTCGTCGCCCCGCTCCCGTAGCGCCTCACCCGGGCGCCGATGGGGCGTCTCTCTTCGGGAACGGCGGACGAGATCGAGCGGCGACACCTCCTTCCCGGCGCCACCGGCCGTGGCAGAGCCACGCGCGCTCTGCCAAGACTCGCCGGTATAGAATGCCGGGGTGGACAGGGTCCTCGAGGCGATGGTCGAGGCCGCCCGCGCGGGCGGCGAGGTCGCGCTGGCGCATTTTCGGCGCGGCGCCGAGGCCACGCTGAAGCCCGACGGCTCCCCGGTCACCGAGGCCGATCGGGAGGCCGAGGAGGCGATCGCCAGAACGCTCGGCGCGGCCTTTCCCGAGCACGGCGTCCTGGGCGAGGAGCTCGGCGCCCGCGGGCCGTCGGAGCGCCGGTTCATCGTGGACCCCATCGACGGCACGCGCAACTTCATCCGGGGCATCCCGCTCTGGGCGACGCTTGTGGCGCTCGAGGAGCACGGCGAGGTGACGGCGGGCGTCGTCTATCAGCCCGTCACCCGGGATCTCCACACGGCACGCCGCGGGCAGGGCGCCTTCCTCAACGGGGAGCCCCTCCAGGTGTCGCGCATCGCCGCGCTCGAGGAGGCCACGCTGATCCACGCGACCCTGGGCGCCCTGCGCCGTGAAGGCCACTGGGATGCCTTCCTCAGGCTCGTGGACAGCACCCGGCTGCAGCGCGGCTTCGGCGACTTCCTCTGCTACACCATGGTGGCGGAGGGCAAGGGGGAGATCGCGCTGGCGCCCGGGGTGAAGCCCTGGGACCTGGCGGCGGTCAAGATCCTCGTCGAGGAGGCGGGCGGCCGCTTCACGGATCTGGCCGGCGCCTTCACCATCTACTCGGGCACGGCGCTCGGGACCAACGGCCGCCTGCACGACCTGGCCCTGGCATTGATCCGCGGCCACTCGCCGTAAGGAGCCTCTCGTATGGCGCGAACCGGAGCCGACCTGGTCGTCGAGGCGCTGCTGGCAGCGGGCGTCCGACACCTCTTCTCGCTGTCCGGCAACCAGATCCTGTCCGTGTACGACGCCACGATCGGGCAGCCGCTGTCGATCATCCACACCCGCCACGAGGCGGCCGCCGTCCACATGGCCGATGCCTGGGGGCGGTTGACCGAGGAGCCGGGCGTGGCCCTGGTGACGGCCGGGCCCGGCCACTGCAATGCGCTGTCGGCGCTCTACGGCGCGCTCATGGCGGAGTCGCCGGTCGTGCTGCTGAGCGGGCACGCGCCTGCCGCTCAGGCGGGGCGGGGCGCCTTCCAGGAGATGGACCAGGTGGGCGCCGCCCGGCCCGTGACCAAGGCCGCCTGGCTCGCCCGCGACGCCGAGCGCCTCGGCGAGGACATCGCGGCGGCGCTCGAGATCGCCAGGAGCGGCCGTCCCGGGCCTGTGCACGTGAGCCTGCCTGGCGACCTGCTCGAAGCGCGCGTCAGCGCCCCGTCGCGCGCGGCCGGGCCTCGCCAGCCGGCAGCGTCCGAGGACCTTGCCGGTCCCATGGGGGCGGCGCTTGCCCTTCTGGCCCAGGCGAAGCGCCCGCTCATCCTTGCGGGCCCCGCCATGGCGCGGGCCCGGCGCTGGGCGGCGGTGGAGCGCCTCTCGGCGCTCACGGGCATCCCCGCGCTCCCCGTGGAGAGCCCCCGCGGGATCAATGACCCGTGGCTCCACGCGGCCACCAACTCCCTGGGTCGGGTCGACGTGGTGCTCCTCGCGGGGAAGCGGCTCGACTTCGCGCTGCGCTTCGGCGAGCCACCCGCCTTCTCGCGCGAGTGCCGCTTCATCCAGATCGACGCCGAGGCGCCGGCTGCGCCCGGCGGGCGAGTCGAGGTGGCCATGTGTGGCGATCCGGCGCGCGGGCTCGACCGCATGGCCGCCTTGGCGCAAGAGCGGACCTGGACGCATCGCGCATGGGGTGAGGAGGTGAGGGCGGCCCGCAAGAGCGTGCCCGGGGAGTGGGAGTCTCTCCGCCGGTCGTCGAGCACCCCCATGCACCCGCTCCGCGTGTGCGCGGGCATACAGCCGCTGCTCGATCAGGGGGCGGTGCTGGTCGTGGACGGGGGCGAGTTCGGCCAATGGGCCCAGGCGGGGCTCGAGGCGGAGATCCGGCTGATCAACGGCCCGGCGGGCTCCATCGGCAGCGCCATCCCCATGGCCCTCGGCGCCAAGCTCGCTCACCCGGAGCGGCAGATCGTCGCCGTGCTCGGCGACGGCACCTTCGGCTTTCACGGGTTCGAGCTGGACACGGCGCTGCGGGCGGGGCTGCCGCTGGTCGCGGTGGTCGGCAACGACGCCCGGTGGAATGCCGAGCATCAGCTCCAGCTCCAGCACTACGGCGCCGAGCGAACCGTCGGCTGCGACCTGCGCCTCTCACGCTACGATCAGCTGGCGACAGCGCTCGGAGGTCATGGCGAATTCGTGGAAGCTCCGGAAGACCTGGAGCCGGCCCTGGCGCGCGCCGTGAAGTCCCGAGCGCCCGCCTGCGTCAACGTCGTGATAGACGGCGTGGCGGCCCCCACCTACCGCGCGAGCGGCGCGGCCCACTGAGGGGGGCCGTCTCCACTTGAAGCGAGGCGGCAGCATTGCTCGCCATGCTGGAGCGTGAGGGGAAGGTGAGGATCTGCCTGATGCAGCAGGCTGGCAATGCGGCGGATCGCGCCCCGAATCATCAGGCCGGCATCGCTGCCTGATCGGAGCCGACGACTCCAGCCGGAATCTCCACTCGCTCCTCACCGCACCTCCCCGGGCCCGCGCGCCGGCCCAGCAGCTCCCGCCAGACCAGCGCCGGGCCCGGCTTGGCCTCCCCCTCGCTTGACAGCGCCACCGGAACCGCCTATAACCGTCCTCACCTGAGCCCCGGGGGACTTGGTGGCGCGGGCGCCCCGATGAGCCCCGAAGGGGGCGAAGAGGCCCAACCGCTCAACCGGCGTCAATCACGTTCAACCGAGATGGTCAGACGCCCGAAGGGGGCGAAGAGGCCCAACCGCGACCCGATGTCATCCACGTTCAACCGAGACAAAAGGAGAGTCCACATGACACTCACCCGACGTGACCTTCTCAAGGGCGCCGCCGCGGCGGGCGCGGTCGCCGCGGTCGCCGACCCGCTGGCGCGCTCCGCCTCGGCCCAGACCACCCAGAAGCGTGAGCTGGTGTGGGCCCAGGGCGGCGACATCTCGACGTTCGACCCCCACATCAGCACCTCCTCCAACGACATCCGGATCTCGTTCAACATCTTCGACAACCTCGTCAGCCGCCACCCCGACGGCAAGCTGTACGCGGGGCTCGCCACCGAGTGGAAGCTCCAGGGCCCGACCGCCTGGGCGTTCAAGATCCGGCAGGGGGCCAAGTGGCACACGGGGGACCCCTTCACCGCCGCCGACGCCAAGTGGAGCCTCGAGCGCACCTACGACCCGGCCCACAAGACGCGCGTGAACACCGTCTTCACCTCGATCGATCGGATCGAGGCGCCCGACGCAGCGACGCTTATCATCCACACCAAGAAGCCCGACCCGCTGCTGCCGGCGCGCCTGGCCTTCTACGGCGGCCAGATCGTCTCCCGGAAGTACTTCGAGGCGGCGGGGGCCGACGGGTTCCGATCCAAGCCGGTGGGGACGGGCCCTGTCCGCTTCGTCTCCTGGACCAAGGACGACAAGCTGGTGCTGGAAGCCAACCCGGACTACTGGGGCGGCAAGCCGGACTTCGACCGGATGATCGTCCGCCCCGTGCCCGAGATGGCCTCGCGCATCGCAGCGCTCCTCAAGGGCGAGGTGGACATCATCACCCAGGTCACCCCGGACCACAACGACCGGATCAACGCCAACCCCACGACCCGGGCGGTGGGCGCACTCTACGCGGGGCTTTACGTGCTGGCCGTCAACAGCAAGATGCCGCCGCTCGACAACCCACTGGTCAAGCAGGCCCTGTCACTCGCCATCGACCGCGACCTCATCGTCAAGGAGCTCTGGCGCGGTCGCGGGATCGTGCCGAGCGGCCCCATCGCCAAGGGGGACAACCACTTCGACGCCTCGCTGCCGCCGCTCGTGTATAACCCGAAGGAGGCCCGGGAGCGGCTGAAGAAGGCCGGGTACAAGGGAGAGGAGATCTTCATCGAGACGACCTCGGGCTACACGGCCAACGACAAGCCCATGTCGGAGGCCATCCAGGCCATGTGGCGCGACGCCGGCATCAACGCCAAGGTCGAGGTGCTGGAGTACTCGGTGCGGGCCCAGAAGAACCGCGACAAGACCTTCAAGGGGCTGTGGTGGTCGGACCCGACCTCCACCCTCGGCGACCCGGACGGCATGATGTGGCGGCTCCTCGGCCCCGGCGGGCCCCAGGATTACTGGCGTCACGCGCGCTGGGACGAGCTCGGGGACAGGGCGCGCTTCTCCGTGGACGAGAAGTTCCGGGGCGAGGCCTACAAGGAGATGACGAAGATCTCCCTCGAGCACTTCCCCTGGATCCCCGTGATCCAGCCCTATGAGGACTATGGGATGCAGAAGTACGTGGAGTGGACGCCGAACCCGAACCAGCAGTTCGAGATCCGCCGCTTCAACTTCAAGTTCCGCCGGGCCTGAGCCCTCCCCCTCACCCTGCCCTCTCCCCCCGAGGGGAGAGGGCATAGGGTGGGGGAGTCCCCATGCGCGCCCTCCTCTCCTTCCTCGGCTACCGGCTCTTCCGCGCCCTGATCACCCTGTGGATCGTGTCCACCGTGGTCTTCGTGGTGATGCGCCTGTCGGGGGACCCCGTGCCCCTGCTCCTGCCGCCCGACGCGCCGCGAAGCGAGATCTTCCGCGTGCGCGCCGAGCTCGGGCTCGACAGGCCGCTGCCCGTCCAGTACGGCGTGTTCCTCGGCAACATCCTGCGCGGGGACTTCGGCCGCTCCATCCACTTCAGGGAGCCGGCCTCGCGCGTCGTCATGGGGTATCTGCCGGCGACCCTCGAGCTGGGCCTCACCGCCTTCCTGTTCGCGGTGGTCGTCGCGGTCCCCGTCGGCCTCCTCTCCGCGGTCCGCCGCAACACCTTCCTCGACCACGCGACCATGGGCGTGGCCCTGGTGGGCCAGTCGGCGCCCACCTTCTTCATCGGCATCCTGTTCATCCTGCTCCTGTCCCTCAAGGGCGGCTGGTTCCCCACCTCGGGCCGCGGCACCTGGGCCCACCTGGCCCTGCCGGCGCTCACGCTGGCCCTCTTCACCATGGCCTCCGTGGCCCGGCTCACGCGCTCGGCCGTCCTCGAGGTGCTGCGCGCCGACTATATCCGGACGGCCCGGGCCAAGGGGCTCGCGGAGCTCCTCGTGGTGGCCAAGCACACCTTCAAGAACGCCGCGATCCCCATCGTCACCATCACGGGGCTGCAGTTCGGCACACTCCTCGGCGGCGCCGTGGTGACGGAGACGGTCTTCGCGTGGCCCGGCATCGGGCGGCTTGCCATCCAGTCCATCTACAACCGTGACTACCCCGTGGTGCAGTGTGCGGTGTTCCTCTCGGCCGTGATCTTCATCGTGCTCAACTTCCTGATCGACCTGATCTATGGCTTCCTCGATCCCCGCATCCGCGCCCGCTGAGGCGGGCGCTGTCGTCCTCCACGCGGCGCGGGCCGGGCGCCAGACCCGGCGTGCCCGGTGGCTGATCTGGAGCGGGGTCGGCTTCGTGCTGCTGATGGCGGCGGTGGCCGCGGCGGCGCCGTGGCTGGCCCCCCACGATCCGGTGCGCCAGTCCCTCCGGGCGCGGCTCCGGGCGCCGACGCTCGAGGGCCCGGACGGCAAGGCCCATGTGCTCGGCACGGACCACCTCGGGCGCGACGTCCTCTCGCGCGTGATCCACGGGGCGCGCGTGTCGCTGCTGGTGGGCTTCGCCGCCGTGCTCGTGGGAGGGGCCATCGGCTCGGTGCTCGGCATCGTCGCGGGCTTCCGTGGCGGCTGGGCGGACAGCGTCATCATGACGCTCGCCGACGCCCAGCTCGCCTTTCCCTTCATCCTGCTCGCTATCGGGATCATCGCGGTGCTGGGGCCTTCCTTCCCGACGCTCGTGGTGGTGATCGGGCTGTCCGGGTGGGTCTCCTACGCGCGCATCCTGCGCTCGCAGGTGCTCTCGCTCCGCTCGCGCGAGTTCGTGGACGCGGTGCACGCCCTCGGCGGATCGGTTCTGCGCATCGTGGTCCGGCACGTGCTGCCCAATGTGCTCTCCTCGCTGGTGGTGATCGCCACCCTCGAGCTGGCGCGCGCCATCGTGCTGGAGGCGACGCTGTCCTTCCTGGGGCTCGGCGTGCAGCCGCCGACGCCGTCCTGGGGCGGCATGGTCCACGAGGGGCGGGAGTACCTCGACTCGGCGTGGTGGATCTCGACCTGCCCGGGGCTCGTCCTCATGGCGACCTCCATCGTCGTGAGCCGCACCGGCGACTGGCTCCGGGACCTCCTCGATCCGACCCTGAAGGGGGAGTAGGACGCTGAACGTCTACCTGTGCGGGATGATCGGCTCCGGCAAGACCGCGCTCGGCGAGCGGCTGGCCGCGCGCCTCGGCCGGCCCTTCCTCGACCTCGACCGGGAGATGGACAGAGAGCTCGGCCGGAGCTTTCACGACCTCGTGCGGGAGCAGGGGTGGCTGGCGTTCCGCGAGGTCGAGTACCGGATCTGCAAGCGCCTGGCGGCCATGCCCGGGATCGTCTGCGCGCTGGGTGGCGGCACGGTGCGCTACGAGTGGAACCGGGACGCGCTGCGCGGCAGCGGGATCACCGTCCTCCTGGAGGCCGGCCTCGCCACGCTCGCCGCCCGCGTGAGCCGGGCCGACCGGCCGCGGGTCCACGCCGGCACGACGCTCGAGGAGGACCTGGCCGCCATCTGGTCCACCGCCGCGCCCCTCTACCGCCGGGCGGCCGATCTGGTCTACCGGACGGACGCCGGCCGGACGGTGGACGAGGAGGTCGAGGACCTGCTGAGGCTCCTGTCGCCGGTCCTGTCCCGCCCCGGGGAGTGAGTGGAACGCCGCGGCCGGGGCGCCCCCGCCTGCTACAGTCTCGTCATGGCTCGCCGCATCACCGCGCGAAAGACCACCTATCGCGAGATGGACGATCGCTTCGACGTGGAGTTCTGGGCGAGCATCAGCCCGGACGAGCGGTTCGCCGAGGCGTGGCGGCTGAGCGAGGAGATCTGGCGGCTCAAGGGATGGGATCCCGGTGAACCAGGACTTTGTGAGGAACAAGGCCGCGCTCGGCCGCCCAAAGGACCTTCTCGACCTCGATCTGCTCCGCCGGCACCACCCGCGCTGAGCGCCGGCGGGCCGGGAGGCGCCCCTCGGCCTCGCACGGCGGCGCTGATCTCACGCGGCGGGCGCTCACCCCGTGACCGGGCGGCGCTTTCGCCGCGCCCCTACCGGCCCATGCAGCGCGAGCAGGCGCTCGCGCGAGATCCAGAGCTGGCGCGCGCGGGGGAGGGTGCCGAGCCGCGGGCGCGCGGCGCCCGCAGGGTGCAGCGCCACCAGCAGCAGGCGCTGGTAGGCCCCGATGACGCGCGCACTCGCGAGACGGTTCCCCGCCGCCTCGTCGAAGCCGATACGCTCGACGAGGCCACCGAAGATCGTCGTCGCCGTGAAGGCGCACACGTGGGCGAGTGGGCCGCCGTCCGCCGCGAGCGCGGCCAGCGCCTCGAGCGATGCCAACACGCGGCGGCGGAAGAGCAGGCCCACCGTGCGCTGGCCGGGCGACCCGTGGTGGAGCGCGAGGATCCGGCGATTGTTCAGGTGGAGGATCCCGATCGGATCGCCGCGGCGCACGGTCGTGCCGTCGGGCAGCCGGCGGGTGCGGCGGCTCCGGCGGAGCTCGAGGCAGAGCGCCGGCCCCACCTGGGCGGCGGGCGCATCGAGGGCGTGGAGCGTCCGGTAGCCGAGGTCGAAGCGCTCGACGATCCAGCGCGTCCACGCGTCCTGCGTCACGACGGCCCTCCGCAGCCGCGCACGAGGCCGGCGACGCGCGCGCGGCGCTCCGGGGGGATGGGCACTCTTCTCATTCTTGCAGCCTGGACGCCCGGCGTAAACGCCCTGGGCCCGTCGGACGACCAGCGCCGGCGCCTCGAGGGCGGCGACGTCGTCATCCTCGATATTCTACCGCCTGGCCGCGACGCCATGAGGGCCTCGCCCTACTTTCGCACAGGTGAGGTGGACACCATCAGGGCCGTTCGCGCCCGCGCCGAGGGTCGGGGCTAGGGCGCGCGGCTCGCGTCCTTGACAGGCTCCTTCCCGCTCCCTACCTTGGGGACGTGGACGAGACCATCGTCTGGCTGCAGCGCGCGGCCGCCTCGCTCCGCGAGGGACGCCACGCCGAAGCGGAGGGTGACTGCCGCAGGGCGATCGAGCGCGATCCTCATCGCGCGGAGGCCTACTCGCGGCTCGGCGCCGCGCTCACCCAGCAGCGGCGCACGACGGAGGCCGAGGCCGCCTTCCGCGAGGCCGTGCGGCTCGCGCCGAGTGCAGGCTCGGCGCGCGTGGACCTGGGCGATGCGCTGTTCGAGCAGGGGCGGGTCGCGGAAGCGGAAGTCGAGTACCGCGCGGCGGTGGTGCGGGAGCCGCGCGGCTTCAGGGGCCACTTCAAGCTCGGCCTCGCGCTGGAGCGGCAGCGCCAGTGGGCGGAGGCGGAAGGCCAGTACCGCGCGGCGGTGGCCCTCAGACCCGACCATCCGATCGCGCGCCTGCGCCTGGGCCTGGCGTGCCGGCGGCAGCGCAAGCACGCCGACGAGGAGCAGGCGCTCCGCGAGGCCGTGCGGCTTCTGCCCGGGAATGCCGAGGCCCACCACAACCTGTCCATGGCGCTGGCGCGCCAGCGCCGGCTCGTGGATGCCGAGGCGGCGTGCCGGGAGGCGGCGCGGCTCGCGCCGCGCAACCCGGTCGTCCACGATGGGCTGGGGCTGATCCTGGCCGCACAGGGCAAGCACGCCGAGGCCGCCGCCGCGCTCGCCGAGGCCGTGCGGCTCGCGCCCGCTTCCGTGAAGGCGCGCGCGCATCTGGCCGGCGTCCTGAGGCGCCAGCGGCAGTGGCGCGCCGCCGCGGCCGCCTACCGCGAGGCCATCCGGCTCAAGGGGGGCGCCGCGGCGCTCCACGGCGATCTCGGGTTGGTCCTCTGGCATCTGCGGCGTCACGGCGAGGCGGCGGCGGCGTTCAGGGACGCGACCCGGATCGAGCCCGGCAACCCGACCTGGCACCGGCGCCTGGGCCGCGTGCTCGAGCGCCAGGGGCATTTTGCAGAGGCGGAGACAGCGTTCCGGCGCGCGATCCGGCTGCATCCCGAGGATCTGGCCGCCCATCTCGGGCTCGCGGCGGTGCTGAGACGCGAGAGCCGCTGGGCCGAGGAGGCCGAGACCTACCGTTGCGCCCTGCGCCTGCGTCAGGACGACCCGAGCCTGCACTACGATCTGGGGCTTGCGCTCTCGGCCCAGGGGCTCGACGCCGAGGCGGAGGCCGCCTTCCGCGCCGCCGTGGCGCTCGAGCCGGGCAACGCCGACTTCCAGGTGGAGCTGGGCATCGCGCTGGGCCGGCAGGGCAAGCACGCCCAGGCCGAGATCGCGCTCCGCGAGGCCGTGCGGCTCGCCCCGACGGACGTGGTCGCCCTCGGCAACCTCGCGGTGGGACTGGGCCGGCAGGGGCGCTACGCGCAGGCCGAGGCGGTGTATCGCGAGGCCCTGGGCGTCAAGCCCGAGGGCGCCGCGCTGCATCGGGGGCTCGGCGTCGTGCTCTACTTCCAGGGCAAGTACGCCGCGGCGGAGGCGGCCTTCCGCGAGGCCGCCCGCCTCAAGCCCGGCTTCGCGCGCACCCACAGCTATCTCGGCGAGCTCCTGAGCGAGCAGGGGCGGCCCGCGGAGGCGGCGGAGGCCTTCCGCGCGGCCATCGGCGCCAAGCCCGATAGCCCATCGGCCTACCGCGGCCTCGGCGGCGCGCTGCTGGCCCAGGGGCTAAATGCCGAGGCCGAGGCCGCCTATCGCGAGGCGCTGCGCCTGCGTCCGGACGAGGCGCAGAACCACTTCAACCTGTGGACGGTGCTCGAGCGGCAGGCCAAGCACGCCGAGTGCGAGGCGGCCTATCGCGAGGCGATCCGCGTCAAGCCCGACCACGCCGAGGCGCACGCACGCCTGGGCGCGGCCCTCGCGCGGCTCGCGCGGCTCGACGAGGCGGCTGCCGCCTATGCCGAGGCGGTGCGGCTGCGCCCGGACGACGCGCGCTTCAAGAGCGCGCTCGAGACGGTCAGGCGCCGCCTCCGCCACCGCTGAGACCAAACACTATCTTCCCCCACACGGGAGAGGGCGCATGCTGAAGGGGATCGATCACATCTGACCCGGCCCTGTCACGGCCTCGGCGTGGACAGAAAGCGTGCCTCGTCGAAGGAGTCAGTGGCGAGGTCCTTCATCCCTATCCGATCGTAGACGTGCCCGAGCAGCTGATGCAGCGACGGCTCCGTGGCGTCGGCGGCGATGGCCGCCACCAATTCCTTCCGGGCGTCGTGGTAGAGCCCCGCCTGGACGAGGAAGCCCGCGCGCAGGAGCGCGAGCGTGGACCCGGGCTGGCCCGGCAGCGCGGAGGGCACGAGGAGTCCCAGGGCCTGCTGGACCCGCTGGGCGTCGGGGGACGGGAGAATCTCGAACTCGGCTCGCTGGACGGGCTGCCGCTCGGTGTGCAGCTCCCACGCGTAGCGCTGGCCCGCGCGGAGCGCCGGGGCCGCGGCGGGGTACGGGACCGGCTGGCGCGGGAGCCCGCCTTGCTCCCACAGGAGCCCGTCGGGCCCGAACACGCGAATCATGTAGCGGAGGCTGTCGGCGCCCGACCACTCGAAGGTGACGGGGCCCGGCTGAAGGCGCGTCTCGCGCGGGGCGAGGAGGACCGGCGGCGGCAGGCGCACGCTCCGGGTCGAGAGCGGGACATAGGCCGAGACGTAGGCGGGCTTGTCCTGCTTGCCCACGAGGAACTGGGTGACGCTGGTGACGAGGGCCTGCACACGCTCGCCGCTCGCCGTCCCGCTGGGCGCCGCGACGGTGAACGGAGAGCTGGCCGCGGAGACCGTCTGGGGGTTGCGGCCTCCGGTGAACAGGATCATCGCGCGCGCGTCGGCCGATGCGCGGACCTGGTCGCCGGGCCGCAGTGAGAGCAGCGGCTGCGGCGCCTTCCAGTCCGCTTCCCCGGCGAGCTTGACGCGGATCTCCCCCTGGCCCGCTCGGATCTCGGTGAGGACGGCCACGGGCTCGGCCGCCCCGGCGATGCCGGCTGCGAGGAGCCCCGTGAGGACACCGATCGCCACTGCCGCAAGGACTCCGAGTCGTACGTTCATGTGGAGCCTCCCCCCCGCCGGCGGCCCGCCCTCGGCGTGTACCGCCAGCAGCTCATGGACGTGTACCGGCTGGTTCCGCCCCTTGACGGCCATCAGCCCCCGATCCTTCACCTCCACCCGGTCACCGGCGATCGCCCGAGTTTCCTCCGTGATCAGCATCGTCGTTCCGAGGTCCTTGTTCAAGCCCTCCACGCGCGAGGCCAGGTTCACGGGATCGCCCACCACCGTGTACTTGACCCGTTTCGTGCCCCCGACATTGCCGACGAAGACGTGCCCGGTGTGGATCCCGATGCCCATGCGGAGCGTCGGTAGCCCCGCCGCGCCCCAGCGCCGGTTCAGGTCGTCGAGCGCCCGCTGCATGGCGTCAGCGCTGAGCACGGCGTGCCAGGCGTGCTCGGGGTCCTGGAGCGGGGCGCCGAAGATCGCCACGATCCCGTCCCCCACGAAGTCGTTGACCATGCCCCGGTGGGAGAAGATGGCCGTGGTCATCGCCTCGAAGTACTCGGTGAGGCGGCCCGCCACCTGCTCGGCCGGCATGGTCTCGGACAGGGTGGTGAATCCGCGCAGGTCCGAGAAGAGGATGGAGACGGCGCGGCGCTCGCCCCGAAGGCTCGGGGCCTCCGCCAGTACCTGGGCGGCGATCTCGCGGCTCACGTAGCGGCCGAACGAGTCGCGGAAGCGCCGGCGCGCCAGCCCTTCCGCCACGAGCCCGAGCAGCGAGGTGGCGATGGCGGGGAGCAGGAAGTCCACCCAGTAGCCGCTTCGCTGGAAGGCGACGTAGGAGGCCGGCACCCCGAGCAGGACGGCGCCGATGAGACAGACGATGGTGCCGGCGAGCGGGCGGAGCACGGCCATCACGACGCCGGCCAGCAGCACGATGACGATCTGGAAGGCGAGGCTCGTGAACCACCCGGAGGGCCGGATGTAGGAGCCGGTCACCAGCATGTGGATGACGTTGGCGTGGATCTCCACACCCGCGATGGCGCCATGCGGCGTCGGATAGAAGTCGCGGCTCTCCTGGTAGGTGCCTCCGACCAGGACGACCCGCCCGCGGAGCGGATTGTCGTGGGCCAGCTCGGCCGCCGGATCGGCCAGCGCCGCCACCGCGTTGCTCGGGATCGTGAGGAAGGAGCCGGCCGGCCCCAAGTAGTTGATGCGCCACAGCTCGTTGGGCCGGACGGAGAGCGCCGGCTCCTCCACGAGGGTCCAGCCGGCGCCGGAGCGCCAGGCGGGAAGCGGCGAGATGCCGCCGCGCTCCCGGAGCGAGGCCTCGAGCGAGCCCTGGGACATGCCCGCCAGCCGCGCGACGACGGCGAGGGGGAGGACGGGCTGCGGCGGACCCGGGCCCCGCGGGACGAGGAGCGCGACGCGGCGGATCACGCCGTCCTGGTCCAGGGGCATTTCGGCGGCTCCACGCAGGACCGAGCCGAGAAAGCCCGGATCCGACAGCGGCCCGCTCCTGGGCGGCGCCGCGTCCACCAGCACGATGTGGCTCACGCCTCCGTCCGAGAAGTCCATGATCGCGCGGGAGAGCGCGCCGTCGTCGGCGTCGTTGGTGGCCGTGTTCAGCGCGAGATCGACGCCCACCACGGCGGCACCGGCGCGCTGGAGGCCGCGCAGCAGCCGGGCCAGGTAGTCGCGGGGCAGAGGCTGGCGGCGACCGAGGGACTCGAAGGCTTCCTCGTCGATGGCCACCAGGACGACCTCGGGGGCGAACCGCTGCCCCTGGAGCCTCAGCAGGAGGTCCACGCTCCGGGCCTGCAGGGCCTCGAGGTAGCCCAGGGAGGAGGCCGCGGTGACGAGCAGACTTGCGGCGATCCCCACCGCCCAGAGCTGGAGCACGCGAGCGCGGCGCTCCCGCCACCACGCGGGAAGGCTCATAATGAAGCCATGATAAACGATCTCCGGCTCCTGACCGCGGTCGCCCTTCTGCTCTCCGCGTGTGCGGCTCCCATGGCGCTCGTCCTGCCCCAATCAGGCGACCCGGTTCTCCACGCGACCACCATCGCCCTCCGGGCCCGAAGCGCCGAGGTGGTCTACCTCGGCGAGGTGCACGATAATCCCTACCACCACGCCCATCAGCGGCGGGTGCTGGAGGCGATGCTCGGAGCCGGCGCCCGGCCCGTCGTGGCCTTCGAGATGCTGGCGGCCGATCGCCAGGCAATGGTGGACCGGGCGCTCGAGGCGGCCGGTGGCGCCGCCGAGCTCGACGCCGCGCTGGGGTGGAGCAAGACGGGATGGCCGGACTTCGCGATGTACTGGCCGCTCTTCGATCTCGCGCGCCGATCCACGCTGCGCGTCATGGCCGCCGATCTCGATGTCGCCGTCGCGCGGAGGATCGCCCGGGAAGGGCTCTCGGCGTTGCCGGACGGGGTGCGCTTGCGCTCGTTGCTCCCACCCGATCCGGCGCGGGAGGCGGCCATCGCGCGGACTATCCGGACGGGGCACTGCGATCTGCTGCCGGAGCGCCACATCCCGACCATGGTGGAGAGCTGGCACGCGCGCAACGTCAGCATGGCGCGGCGGCTCGCCGAGGCGCTCGCGCAGACGCCGCAGGTGGTGGTGATCGCCGGGCGCGGCCATCAGGCGCCCGGGGGTCTTCCGGCTCAGCTCGAGGCGCTGCGTCCCGGGACGCGCCAGCTCGTGGTCGAGATGCTCGAGGTGGGCCCGGATGACGATCCTCGCGATGTCCTGGGAGAGGCCACGGGCGACATCGTCTGGCTCACCCCTCCCGCGAAGCGACCGGACCAGTGCGAGGCGCTGCGCCGGCGCCTCCGCCAGTAGTCCAGGTCCCAGCCCGCGCCGGGAACCCCTCGCAGGCCGCTCACACAGGTCCAGATGCGAGGCGGCGCCCGACGGCCGCGCGCGAGGCGTACTTCCTGTACGTTGAGCGTGCGGCCGAGGGCGCCGTACCTCCGCAGATGGGCCTGTTTCAGCGGCCTGCTAGCGCTGGGCCTCGATGGCCGAGATGCGGCGGTAGCTGATCCCCATCCTCTTGCCGTCGTCGTCGAGCAGGAGCAGCCCGTCGTCGGTGATCTGGCCGAGCGTGCCCACGACGGGGTCTGGCGCGTTCCGCACCGAGACGGAGACGCGCTGGCCCACCAGAGGCGCCGCCTCGGCCTGCCACATGGTGCGGAGCTGGTCGACGGTGCCGGGCAGCATGTCGCTCTCGCGGATGGGCTCGGCCTCGCGGATGGTTCCGAGCCCGGGCAGGTCGAACTCGGCCTGGGACTCGGCAGGAGCGCCCGGCGCTCCTGCCTCGCCGGCAGCGGCAGAGGCGCGGAGGATCTCGGCGATCCGCGCCATCATGGTGCGGAACATGTACAGACCGATGAGCACTGCCGCGAGCGCCAGCCCGAGGCCGCGTTGCGCCTGGGGCGTGTCGAGGGCGCCCAGCTCGTAGAGCGTGTAGAAGAAGAGGAGCAGCGGGAGGATGGCGGCGAGCGCGAACACAACCGCCCCGGCGCGCTGAAGCGTGTAGGTCCGCGGCTTGGGCTTGGCCGGGTCCATGCGATGACTCTAGCGCGAACCGCTCGGGCCGTGCAGGCTTTTCGCGGCGCGCCCTCGGACCCGCCGGCCCCTGTGTTAGTATCCGTCAGCGGCCCGCCGCATCACGGATGCGCGGGCCAGGAGGCGATCATGCGAACGCTCAGATCTTTCACGCTGCTGGCCGTGCTCGCTGCCGTGGGCGCCATGGCGGTGGGGCTCGGCGAGGCCGCGGAGGCGTGCAGCCAGCGCGGCCGGCTCGACGTCCTCTACTGCGACGACAACGGCGACGGCATCCCGGATGTCCCCAAGGACCCCGCCAGGCTCCTCAATCCGGACATCCTGGTCTTCGCCTATGTGCCGGTGGAGGACCCCGCCGTCTACGCCCCGGTCTTCGCCGACCTCCTGCGCCACGTCGAGAAGGCGACCGGCAAGAAGACGCAGTTCTTCGCGCCGCAGAACTACGCCGCCCAGCTCGAGGCCATGCGGTCGGGGCGGCTGCACATCACCGGCTACTCGACCGGGAGCGTCCCCTACGCCGTGAACCTCTCGGGCGGCGTGCCCTTCGCCCAGATGGCCACGGACACGGGAGCGAGCGGCTATCACCTCATCGTCATCGCGCAGGCCGCCAACGCGAAGATCAACTCCGTGGCCGACCTCAAGGGCAAGCGCGTCGCCCATGTCTCGCAGACCTCCAACTCGGGGCACCAGGCGCCCGTCTACTTCTTCTCGAAGGCGGGCGTCGTCCCGGGCAAGGACTACCAGATCGCCTTCTCCGGCAAGCACGACAACTCGGTGCTGGGCGTGGTCAACGGCGACTACGACGCCGCGGCCGTGGCCGACACGGTGCTCGAGCGCATGGTGAACCGCGGCGTGGTCAAGACCTCGGACTACAAGGTCGTCTACACCTCCCCGCTCTTCCCGCGGGCGGGCTTCACCTACTACCACGCGCTGGAGCCCCGGCTCGCCGAGAAGATCAAGGAGGCCTTTTACACCTTCAAGATCCAGGGGTCGAGCCTGGGCAAGGAGTTCAAGGGCATCACCCGCTTCGTCCCCATCGACTACAGGAAGGACTGGGAGGCCGTGGTGGGCATCCTCGAGGCCAACGGCGCCAAGTTCACGCGCGACTCCCCCGAGTACAAGAAGTTCTCGGCGCCGCCCAAGGCGGGCGAGTAAGCACGAAAGCCCGCCGGTGCTCGAGGTCTCGGCGCTCGCCAAGCGCTACCCCACGGGCGACGAGGCCCTGCGGGGCGTCTCGCTCACCGTAGGCAACGACGAGGTGGTGTTCGTCATCGGCCCGTCCGGCGCCGGCAAGAGTACCCTCATCCGCTGTATCAACCGCCTGGTCGAGCCCGACGCGGGATCCATCACGCTCGACGGGCTCGAGATCACGACGCTCCCGGCCGCCGATCTTCGCCGCGCGCGCCGTCAGATGGGGATGATCTTCCAGGAGTTCAACCTGGTGGAACGCCTCACGGTGATGGAGAACGTGCTCTCCGGCCGCCTCGGCTACGTGGGGCTCTGGCAGGCGTGGCGCCGCCGCTTCCCGCCCGCGGATGTGGCCATGGCCTTCGCCACGCTCCGGCGCGTGGGACTCGATGGGATGGAGAACAAGCGGGCCGATGCGCTCTCCGGCGGCCAACGCCAGCGGGTCGGCATCGCGCGCGCGCTCGTGCAGCGCCCGAAGATCCTCCTCGTGGACGAGCCCACATCGAGTCTCGATCCCAAGACGTCCGAGGCCGTCATGGCCCTCATCACCGAGCTCGCGGACGAGGAGCGCATCCCGGCCTTGATCAACATCCACGACGTGCCGCTGGCCCGGCGCTTCGCCCGGCGGATCATCGGGCTCAGCGCAGGCCGGGTGGTCTTCGAGGGGTCGCCCGCCGCGCTCGACCGCGCCGCCCTCGGGGTGATCTATGGGGGTGCCGGCGAGGAGCTGGAGGGGGCGCTCGGATGAGCCATGCCGCCGTCTGGCGCCCGCCATCGCCATGGCCCGCGCGCTGGATGGGCCCGGCCGTGTGGCTCGCCCTCGCGGCCTTTGTGGCGTGGAACGTGTGGAACCTCGAGGTGGACGCGGCGCGTGTCGCGCGGGGCCTCGCGCGGGCCGGCACCGTCTTCGGGCGGGCCTTCCCGCCGGACTTCCGCCGGTGGGAGCTCCTGCTGGAGGGGATCGTCGAGAGCCTCCAGATGGCCACGCTGTCCACCGCCCTTGGCACGGCGCTCGGCATCCCCGTGGCCATCATGGCCGCGCGGAACGTGGTGCCGCTCCCGGTCTACGCGGTGGGGCGCGGCATCGTCTCGCTGGGGCGCACCTTCCACGAGATCATCGTCGCCATCATCCTGGTCAAGGCGGTGGGCTTCGGCCCGCTGGCGGGCATGCTCACGCTCACCGTGAACTCGCTCGGCTTCTTCAGCAAGCTCCTGGCCGAGCAGATCGAGCAGATCGACCGCGGCCAGGTGGAGGCGGTGCGCGCCACGGGCGCGCGCCGGGGCGCCGTCCTCCTCTACGGCGTGCTGCCCCAGGTGCTGCCGCGGATCGTGGGGCTCACCGTATACCAGTGGGACATTCACCTCCGCCAGTCCACCATCATCGGCATCGTGGGGGCGGGCGGCATCGGCACCACGCTGTACAACTCCTTCTCCCGCTACGACTACGACTTCACGCTGGCCATTCTCCTGGTCATCGTGGCCATCGTGAGCCTCGGTGAATGGGTGAGCGCCTGGGCGCGCCGGCGCATCCAGTGACGCCCGATCCGATCGCGGTCCCTCGCGTGTGGACACGCTACACGCCCGCGCAAACCGCAGGGCGCCTCCTCCTCCGCGTGGCCAGTGCCGTCGCGATCGTGTGGGCCGCGCGAGGCATGGGTGTGCGCTGGGAGTGGGTGGCCGACTCGCCGACGCAGCTGGCCGACCTCTTCGGGCGGATGCTGCCGCCCGACTGGGCCTTTGCCGGCGCGCTGGTAGAGCCGCTGCTCCAGACGGTGAACATCGCCACCCTCGGCACGGCGATGGCGGTG
Source organism: Candidatus Rokuibacteriota bacterium (assembly GCA_016184305.1). Classification (GTDB taxonomy): domain Bacteria; phylum Methylomirabilota; class Methylomirabilia; order Rokubacteriales; family CSP1-6; genus UBA12499. The sequence continues at coordinate 24,209 of JACPCX010000111.1, forward strand.
GTGCTGGCCTGCCCCGTCGCGTTCCTGGCGGCGCGCAACACCACGCTCAACCGCGTCTCGTATCTGGCCGCGCGGCTCCTCATCGTCGTGAGCCGCTCCGTGGACTCGCTGGTCTGGGCCCTCATCTTCATCATCATCGTGGGGCCGGGCTCCCTGGCGGGGGCGCTGGCCGTGGCCGTCCGCTCGATCGGCTTCGTCTCCAAGCTCTTCGCCGAGGGGATCGAGGAGATCGACCGCGGGCAGGTGGAGGCCGTGACGGCCACCGGCGCGGGGCGCTTGCATGTGCTCTTCTACGGGATCGTCCCGCAGATTCGCCCCGTCTTCGCGGGCGTCTGCGTCTTCCGCTGGGACATCAACATCAGGGAGTCCACCGTGCTCGGGATCGTCGGGGCGGGCGGCATCGGCTTCGTGCTGAACACGGCGATCCTCGGGCTCGAGTGGGCGCGTGTCGGCCTCATCCTGCTCGTCATCCTCGGTGTGGTGGCGCTGTCGGAGGTGGGCTCGGCCGCGATCCGCAGGCGGCTCACATGAGCATGTCGCGCAGGGAGCTCCGCGCGCTGCGCGGCTTCGTCTTCGATCTGGACGGCTGCGTGTGGACGGGCGACATCCTCGTGCCGGGGGCGGCCGAGGTGCTGGCGCTCCTCCGGCAGCAGGGGCGTCGCGTGTCCTTCCTCACCAACAACTCGCGGGCACGGTCGGCCACCATGCAGGCCAAGCTCGAGCGCCTTGGCGTGGAGGCCGCGGTCGCGGACGTCCTCACCCCGCTCGAGATCCTCGGCGAGGTGATCGCGACGCGCTGGGGGATCTCGCGGGTGCTCGCCATCGGAGGCCCTGAGCTCGAGGCCGCCGTGCTGGATGGCGGGCACAGGCTCGTGGCGGTGGACCGCTACGGCGAGGCCACGGTGGTCGTGGTGGGCAACGACTTCGCGTTCAGCTACGAGAGGCTGACGGCGGCGTCGCGCGCCATCGCCGCGGGTGCCGCCTTCGTCACGCCGAACCTCGATCCGCGGCTGCCCCTCGAGGGGGGCGACTTCCTGCCCGGGTGCGGCGCCGTCGTGGAGGCCGTGGCCGCGGCCTCGGGCGCGCGCCCGGTCGTGATCGGCAAGCCCGAGCCGCCGCTCTTCGAGCTGGCGCTGGAGCGGATGGAGTTGCGGGCCGAGGACGCCGCGATGGTGGGCGACAGCGTGGACTCCGACATCCGCGGCGCCCGGCGTGTGGGGATGACGGCCATTCTCTTCGCGCCCGACGGCGGCCTCGACGGCGTCGCGCATTTCATGGTGAAGTCCATGACCCAGCTCAAGCGCCTGCTGCAATAGGGGTCAGGTCTTGCGTTACGACATCGATGAGAGTGCGGTCTTGCGTTGTGATATGAGGGCACGGGTCATCGTGTACCGCCCGGCGCGCAGGAGCGGGGGCCGGGGCCGGGGCTACATGTCGGATTTCAAGACCTGACCCCACTGAGCTGGGGCATCACGGTCCGCGCGAAGAGCTCCAGCGCGGCGATGTCCTCCTGATCCAGCATCTGCAGGAGTACCCGCTCGATCCCCGCCTCGGCCCACCGCGTGAGATCCGCCACGACGGCCTCGGGCGAGCCCGCGAGGAAGCCCGCCGCGCGCCACGCCCCCTCGTCCTCGGGCATCGCGGGAAAGATGGCGCGGGCCGCGACGATCCGCTGCGCCACGTCGGCCGAGTCGCAGCCGACGGCGAGGGGGACCATGAGCGAGCGCGTGATGGTCTCGGGATCGCGGCCGAACGCGCGGCAGTGCTCGGCCAGGACCTGGCGCTTGTGCCGGAATCCGTCCACGTCCACGCGCGTCACGTTCCACTCGTCCGCGAGCTCGGCCACGATGCGCAGCGTGCGCCGCTCGCCCCGCCCGCCCACCACGAGCCGCAGCCTGCCATGGGGCGGCAGGGGGTGGCTCTCGGCCTTGCGGAGCGGGTAATAGGGCTGCTCGAGCGTGACCGGCTGGCCCGCCCCGAGCGCGCGGATGAGCCGGGCGCCGCACTCGAGCCGATCGAGCCGCTCCGTGAGGGACGGGAAGGGCAGCCCGAACATCGCGTGCTCGTACTCGTTCCAGCCGCCGCCGATGCCGAGGTCGAACCGGCCGCCCGACAGCTCGTCCACGGCCGCCGCCATCTTGGCGAGCAGCGCCGGATGGTAGAAGGTGAGCGGGGAGACCAGGGGACCGAAGCGGATGCGGCGCGTCCGTGTGGCCAGCGCGGTGAGCGAGGTCCACGTCTCGAGCGACGGCCGCCGCGACTGGCCCGAGAGGCCCGTCAGGTGATCGGAGCGGCACAGCGACTCATAGCCCAGCTCCTCGGCCGCCTGCGCGAGCCTGAGCCAGCGCTCCCAGGTGAGTCCTTCCTGTCCCTCGATCATGATCCCGACGCGCATGTGATGGCCTCCTGGCGCCATGATAGACTGAACGAGCTGTGAGCGACACGCTCGACCTCACCGACCATGCCTCCAGAGCCAGTCCCTACCACTCGCCCGGCGACTAGCCGGGGTGACCGTCCGGCGCCCGGCGGCAAGCCGAAGCGCCTCCTCCTGCTGATCCCCACCACGACCTATCGCACGGAGGACTTCGTCGAGGCGGCGCGCCGGCTCGAGGTGGATCTCGTGATCGCCTCCGAGCGGCCCAATGTCATGGCCTCCGAGTTCCCCGATCACCTGCTGAGCCTTCCCTTCAACGACCCCGACGCGGCGGCGCGGCAGGTCGAGGCGCTCGCGCGCAACCGGCCGATCCACGCGGTGGTGCCCGTGGACGATACCACCACGGTGGTCGGCGCGGCCATCGCGGAGCGGCTCGGTCTCCCCTCGGCCAACTCGGTCGCCGCGGTGAGCGCCACGCGCAACAAGCTGCGGATGCGCGAGATCCTGGCACGGGCCGGCGTGCCCGGGCCGGACTACACCTCCTTTGCGGTGACCGAGGACCCGGCCGCCGCGGCCCGGCGCGTTCCGTACTCGTGTGTCGTGAAGCCCCTGGTGCTCTCGGCGAGCCGCGGCGTGATCCGCGCCGACGACGAGGGGGAGTTCGTGGCGGCCTTCCGGCGCATCGCCGCCATCCTGGCCGACCCCGAGGTCCAGGCGCTCGGCGAAGGCGCCGACCGCATCCTGGTGGAGCGCTTCATCCCTGGCGCGGAGGTGGCGCTGGAGGGGCTCCTGAACCATGGCGAGCTGAACACGCTGGCGCTCTTCGACAAGCCCGATCCGCTGGACGGCCCGTTCTTCGAGGAGACCATCTACGTGACCCCGTCGCGGCTGCCGGCCGAGACGCAGCGGGCCATCCAGGTATGCGCCGCGCGCGCCGCGACGGCGCTGGGGCTGCAGGATGGCCCGGTGCACGCCGAGCTTCGCCTCGACAGAGACGGGCCGTGGATGCTCGAGATCGCCACCCGCTCCATCGGCGGGCTCTGCTCGCGCACGCTGCGCTTCGGCACGGGGCTCACCCTGGAAGAGATCATCCTGCGCCACGCCCTCGGGCTCCCCATCG
>JACPCX010000112.1:0-40869 GCA_016184305.1 Candidatus Rokuibacteriota bacterium
CGTCAACGCCAGCTTCTCCGACTACCACATTCCCGCCTTCGGCGACCTCCCGCCGAAGCTCGACGTCATCCTCGTGGAGATCCCGCATCGCGACGGTCCCTTCGGCGCCAAAGGCGTGGGCGAGGTGGCCGTCGCACCGGTGGCGGCGGCGGTCGCAAACGCCGTACGCGCGGCGACCGGCGTGCAGCTCAAGGAGATTCCACTACACCCCGAGGCCGTGCTGCGGGCGCTGAGACAGCAGGCGAAATGAAGAAACCGATCCGCTTTTCCGTCAACGGGAACCCGACCGAGCTGTGGCTCGAGCCGCAGCGGCTCCTCCTCGACGTGCTCAGGGACGATCTGGGGCTGACCGGCACCAAATCGAACTGCGGCCTGGGTGTCTGCGGGACCTGCACCGTCCTCGTGGACCGTCGGCCCGCGAGTTCGTGCCTCGTGCTCGCGGGCCTGCTGGACGGGCGCGACGTGGTGACCGTCGAGGGGCTGGCGCCGCGCGGCCAGCTCGATACCGTCCAGGCGGCCTTCATCGAGACGGGCGCCTTCGAGTGCGGCTTCTGCACGAGCGGCATGATCGTGAGCGCGCGCGCCTTCTTGAACAGCGGGCGGCCCGCCACGCGGACCGAGATCGCGGAGTTCATGGGCGGCAACCTGTGCCGCTGCACGGGGTACGAGAACATCTTTCGGGCGATCGATCTCGCCGGCGCGCGTGAACGCGCGTCGCAAGGCGGGCCGGCCCGGGCAAACGAGGGGACGGGGGCATGACGTTCGAGGACACCTTCGGGGTCAAGGCGCCCGTCGAGACCGTCTGGCGATTCTTGCGCGATCCGGAGCAGGTCGGGAAGTGTATACCGGGTACCGAGCGGGTCGAGGTCGTCGACGACCGGAACTACCGTGTCGTCGCGTCGGCGAAGGTCTCGTTCCTCACCGTGTCCTTCAACATGAAGGTCACCGTGACCGAGATCGAGGAGCCCCGGCGCCTCGTCTCGGTGGCCGAAGGACAAGATACTCGTCTCAACGAGCGCGTGAAGATGACGACCGCGCTCACGCTCGAGGCAGACGGCCCTGCGGCCACGCGGGTCAGCTACAAGATCGACATGGGAATGTTCGGCAAGCTGGCGTCGATTGGATTCTCCGTGATCCGCGGGAAGGCCAAGCAGATGGCGGAGGTCTTCGCCAAGGAGGTCAAGGCGAGGCTCGAGAGCGCGGCGTGACGGCGGCCGACCGGAACGCAAGCACGGCGGTCACGGCCGCCGCGGCAGCGCCGCGACTCACGCTCATCCGCCACGCCGACGTCTACGCGCCGGAGCCGCTGGGGTTACTGGACCTCTTCATTGTCGGCGAGCGGATCGTGCGCCTCGATCGCGATCTCAGTCGCTTCGCCGTGCTTCCGGACGTCGAGGTGCGGGACGCGCGCGGGCTCCGCCTCGTGCCCGGCTTCATCGACCAGCACGTTCACATCGCCGGGGGCGGCGGCGGCGGCGGCTTCGTCACCCGGGGCGCCGAGGCGATGCTCAGCGACCTGACGCGCTGGGGCATCACCACCGTCGTCGGCATCCTCGGCACCGACGGCGTGATGCGGCCGCCGATCACGCTGCTCTCGAAGGTGCGTGCGCTCGAGGCCGAAGGCTCACGGCGTACATGTGGATCGGCGCCTACGATGTTCCGCCGCCGACGTTCACCGGAAGCGTCCGCCAGGATCTGGTCCTCGTGGACAAGATCATCGGGGTCGGGGAGATTGCGATCTCCGACCATCGGTCCTCGATGCCGACGATCTCGGAGTTGGCCCGTATCGCGGCCGACGCGTTCATGGGCGGGCGCATCGGCGGCAAGTGCGGCATCCTCCACCTGCACGTCGGCGACGAGCCGAGCGGGCTCGACCCGCTGTTCCGCTTGATCCGCGATTTCGAGGTCCCGATCACGCAGTATTGCCCGACGCACGTGAACCGCATTCCGCATCTTCTCGATCACGGCTTCGAGTTCGCCCGGAAGGGCGGCCCCATCGACATGACCACGTTCGTGCCGGGCCCGACGGGCATGTCGAAGGCGGTGAAGGCGAGCCGGGCGGTGAAGATGGCTCTCGACGCCGGCGTCCCGCTGGAGCTTATCACGATGAGTACCGACGGCAACGGGGTCCATTCGTTCTTCGGCTCCGAGGGCGCCGTCGAGCGCGTGGAGCTATGGCAGATCGGGACGCTCTACAGCGAGGTGCGCGACCTCGTGCTCGACGACTCCGAGGGCAACCCCTATCCCCGAGGCAGCTGGGGGGACTTCATCCACGTCGAGCGGGGCATGAAGGCGTTCGCGACCGACCCGGCGACTACCGTGGTGCAGGCGTTCCGCCACGCTGTGAAGGGGGCGGGCGGCGATGACGGCGTGGACATGATGCGCGGCTGGGGCGACGTGGAGTTCGTCGCCACCGACCGCCGCGTGCCGACCATCTACTTCGGCCCCGGCACGGTCGCGGCGGCGCACACCGCCGACGAGTACATCGATCTCGACCGCTACCACATGGGCGTCACCGTCTACGAGCGGGCCATCCAGGAGTTGCTGAGCACGGCGTAGTCATCGGCCGCGGACGCTTAGCGCTCGTAAGACAATAAGTGAGAGAATCGACCCTGCTTCCGGGTCGGTGGGATCGCGTGCTTCTAGTCTTACCAGGACTCTTGGAAGGTATCATTCGGTCTCCCATGTTCGTTCAGTTATCTTCTTACGAGCCCTTAGAAGTGGAACTCGGCGATGGTGACGTGGCCCTGCTCGAGGGGATAAGGCCTCACCGTCAGAGCCTCGACGTTGAAGGTCACGCGGCCGCGAAACGCCGGACCGGGGTCGAAGCGCTGGGTGGCCTCGGAGGGTTTCGGCACGCCCTCGATCACACCCCAGGTACCTTGCCGTCGAGATGGAAGGTGTCGCGGCCGTGACCGAGATAGCCACGCGGTCGTGTGAGCGTCACCAGCGCACCGGTGCCGCCGTCCTTGTCCGCGAGTGGACGCAGGTGCGCGAAGGCGCTCGCGCGTGCGAAGGGTGTGCCCTCCCCAACTGCGGCCAAGAGGACAAACGAAACCCCGTGGCGGCGAGGCCATCAGCTTGCGAAGAGGTCGGCTCTGACGCATCCTCGCGCTGGAGGAGGCGGGAGCGCCCGCGGAGTACCTCTTCGAGCGGGGCGAGCTGCGCATCGCGAACCTCGACGAGGCGGCGCGCGTCCAGGTCTTCACCTCGTTGACGTGCGAGGCGCCGTCGCGGATGGCGGCCGTGGCCATGCCCACCGTGATCCTCTCGCACCGGCAGAGCGTCGTGGCCTCGTCGGCCAGCGTGTAGATGCCGGGGCCGAAGCGGTAGAGATCGTCCATGACGCGGCGGAACCCGGCCAGGTGAAACAGCGTGCTCTGTGCGGCCGGGAGCGGCGCAGGGGCCGGTCAGCGGGGTTCGGGCTTGGCCTCGCCGGAGGATAGCCGGCTCGACCCCCACGCGACGCGTCCGGCCAGCGCCGCCTTCCACCGCGGGAACCGCACCCACGCGAAGACCCTGAGCCCGCGCAGGTCGTCGAAGGTCGAGTAGATCACCGGAGTCATCAGCAGCGTCACGATCAGGCAGAGCGCCTGGCCGCCCACCACCACCGTGGCCAGCGAGGCGCGGGAGGCGGAGCCGTCGCCCTTGCCGAGCGCCACGGGCAACATGCCCGCGATGATCGCCAGGGTCGTCATGAGGATGGGGCGCAGCCGGGCACGATCGGCCTGCATCTGGGCCTCGGTGCGCGCGAGCCCGCGCTCGCGCAGCACGTTGGTGTAATCCACCTGCAGGATCGCGTTCTTCTTCACCACGCCCATCAGGAGGAAGAGTCCCATGATCGAGTAGATGTTGAGCGTCGTCCCGACGATCAGCAGAGTGAGAAGCCCGAAGGGGATGGCGAGGAACATGGAGACCATGATGGTCAGCGGGTGGACGAAGGACTCGAACTGGGCCGCGAGCACGATGTAGATGAAGGCCAGCGACAGGACGAAGGCGATGAAGAAGTTCTGGATGGCCTCCTGCAGGAGCTTGCCGCGCCCGGTGGTCTGGATGCCGTACTCCGGCGGCATCCGCTGGGCGGCCACGGCGGCGTAGGCGTCGGTGTACGCGTCGGCCAGGGGCTTGTCGTAGAGGTTGGAGACGATGGTCATCGAGCGCTCCTGAGCGTAGCGCTCGATCTGGCCCGGGCTCATCCCCGCGCCGAGCGTGGTGACGTTCGACAGCTTCACGAGCGACCCCACGCTCCCGGGCACCATGAGGGCCGGCAGCCCCGAGGCGTCCTTGCGGTAGCCCTCGGCGAGGCGCAGGCGGATGTCGTACTGCACGCCGGCCTCCCGGTAGAAGCCCACCTTCTCGCCGCCGACCAGGGTGCGCAGGGTCGTCGCCACCGCGTCCACGCGCACGCCGAGGTCCGAGGCCTTCTGCCGGTCGATCCGCACCTGGACCTCCGGCTGCCGGAGCGCCTGCGCGGTGTCCAGGTCCACGAATCCGGGCCTGGCCTTGAGGGCGGTGATGACCCCCGCCGCGTACGTCTCCAGGCCCGCCAGCTCCGGACCGCGGAGGATGAGGTTGAAGGGGGTCTGGCGGAAGCCGCCGCCGCCGATCAGGCTGATCTGCTGGACGCTCATCCGCAGGCCAGGGAAGACGGCCAGGCGTCCCCGCACGTCCTGCATGAGATCTTTCTGCGAGCGGCGGCGCTCGGACATGTGCGTGAGCCCCACGTACACGGACAGGTCGGTGACGTTGGACTGGTACTGGCCGCGGACGCCGATGGTCGTGAACAGCGTGACGACCTCCGGGACCTTCCGGATCTCCGCCTCCAGGGCCCGGCTGATCTCGGCGCTCCGCTCGATCGACGAGCCGGGCGGGGCCTCGGCCACCACCTCGAACTCGCTCATGTCGTCGTCCACGACGAACTCGAGCTTGGCGGTGGTGAGGAGGACGTAGCCGCCCACGAGGATCGTGCCGCCGGCGAGCAGGCAGAGCGCGCGGTGGCCGAGGCACCATCCCAGCGCGGCCTCGTAGGCCGTCTCCATCGTGTGGTAGAACCCGGCCGCCTTGGAGGCCGGGCCGGCCTCGGGCGCAACCGGGTGCGCGGGCCCGTGGCCGTCGTGGCGCTCGCCCGCCGCCAGCACGCGGGCGGCGAGCATGGGCGTGAGCGTGAAGGCGACCACCAGCGAGGTCAGGATGGCGAACGTGACGGTGAGCCCGAAGGAGTTCCAGAACTTCCCGACGAGCCCGCCCATGAAGGCCACGGGCAGGAAGATGACCACGAGGGAGATCGTGGTGGTCGTGACGGCGAGGGAGATCTCCCTGGTCCCGGTGATGGCCGCCTCGAAGGGCGGGCGCCGCTCTTCCTCGGTGTGCCGGAAGATGTTCTCCAGCACGATGATCGCGTCGTCGATCACGATCCCGGTGGAGAGCGACAGCCCGAGCATCGTGAGGTTGTTGAGCGTGAAGCCGGCCACGCGCATGGCGGTGAAGGTGGCGATGATGGACGTGGGGATGGCCACCGCCGCCACGAAGGCCGGGCGCAGCTTCCGCACCGACAGGAAGAAGATCATGGTGGCCACGATGGCGACGCCGGTCACCGTGATGAGCAGGCGGGGGTTGCCCTGGAGGAACGCGGCGGCCACGGCGGCCACGATGACCGCCAGTGTCGTGCGCTCCCACCAGGTGAGCCGGCCGATGAAAGCGGCCACGATGAGGCTGGCGAGGAGCCCGCCCAGCAGGAGATGGTCCTGGACCTCCTCGAAGGAGCGCCGGATGAACTTCGACAGGTCGCGGACGATCTCGAACTTGATGTCCTGTGGGAGGCCCTTCTGGATCTCCTGGAGCCGCCGCTTCACCGCGTCCACCACCGCCACCGTGTTGGTGCCCGACTGCTTGCGGATGAGGAGGGAGACGGCCACCTCCCCGTTCAACCGCGACAGCGTCCGGGGCTCCTGCTCGCCATCCACCACGGTGGCCACGTCGCGGACCCGGACCGGGCTGCCCTTGACATCCGCCACGATCAGCTCGTTGAAGGCCTCCACGGACTCGATGCGTCCCAGCGTGCGCAGCCCCTCCTCGCTCGTCCCCGCCGTGAGCCTTCCCCCCGGGATCTCCACGTTCTGGCGGAGGAGACCCTCCTTGATCTGCTGGATGGAGAGGCTGAAGGCCGCGAGCTTGTCGGGGTCCACGGCCACCTGGATCTCGCGCTTGCGGTCGCCCACGAGCGTGATGGCGCCGACGTCCTTCACCGTTTCCAGCGCGCGCTTGACGCGCTTGTCGGCGATCTCCGTGATCTCGCGCGCCGAGCGCTGCCCGGACACCACGAGCGCCAGCACGGGGGCCGAGTCCGGGTCCACCTTCTCGACGATGGGCGGCTCGGTCCCGGCCGGCAGGCGCCCCAGCATCGTGCCAACCTTCTCCCGGACGTCGTTGGCGGCCTCCTGCACGCTACGCTCGAGGACGAAGGTGGCGAAGATCTGGGACTGGCCCTCGATGGTGGAGGAGCGGAGCTCGTCGAGCCCGCTGATGGTGTTGATGACCTCCTCGATGGGCTTGGTGACCTGGCTCTCGATCTCCTCGGGCGAGGCCCCGGGCAGCCGTGTCGTGATCGTGATGGTGGGCAGGTCCACCTTCGGGAAGATGTCCACGCCGAGCTGGACGAAGGAGGCGAGCCCGAGCACGACCATGGTGGCGATGATCATGGTCGTGAAGACGGGCCGGCGAACGAAGACCTCGAGGAAGCCCACTACCGCCCCGTCCTGGCGTCCACCCGCGCCACCGGGGCGCCGTTGAAGAGCTGGGAGAGGTTGGACGTCGCGACGGTCTCCCCCGCCTTCACGCCCTCCACGATCTCGACGAGCGGGCCCTGGCGGGTCCCGGCCTTGACCAGGCGTTCCTCCACCTTGCCATTGGTGACGACGAAGACCTTGCTGGTGCCGACGAAGTGCAACACCGCCTCCGCGGGGACGAAGGCCACGGTCGGGTCCGTCCGGGTGAGGACCACGCCCTTGGCGAAGAAGCCGGGACGGAGCCGGCCGTCGGCGTTCGCCACGCGCCCCTCGAGGGCGAGGCTGCGGGTCTGCATCTCCACGGCGGGCGACAGCCGCGTCAGGTGGCCGGGGAACGTCTTGCCGGGGTAGGCGTCCACCGACAGCGCGATCCGCTGCCCCACGCGCAGGTCCGGAGCGAAGCGCTCCGACACCGTGCCCGTGTACTTGAGGGGATCGAGCGCCACCACGGAGAAGACCGCGGTGTTCTCCTTCACGTACTCGCCCGCATTGAGGTGACGCTTGGCGACGAAGCCGGCGATGGGCGAGCGGACCGTCGTGTCGCCGAGCCGCTTCTTCATGATGCCGACGGTGGCGTCACGGCGCGTCACCTCGGCCTCGGCCACCCGGAGCGTGGCGCGGTCGGACTCGAGCTGGGCCTCGGCGATCCGCACCTGATCCGGGTGCTGGCTGCGCGCGTTGACGGCCACGGCCAGCTGGGCGGCCGCCACATTGTGCTGGTTGCGGGCGCTGTCCACGTCGCGCGCCGCGATGAGCTGCCTGGCGAACAGCTCCTGGCTGCGGCCCAGCTCCGATTTCGCCCAGTCCAGCTGCGACTGGGTGCGCGCCACTTCCGCGTCGAGGGCGGAGAGATTGTCCTTCACCCGCCGGAGCGCCGCCTCGCTGGCCCCGACCGCCGTGCGCGCCCGGGAGAGCGACTGGCGCGTCGAGAGCAGATCGGCCTCGGCCTGCTCCACGGCGAGCTGGAACTCGCGCGCGTCGTACTCGGCGAGCACCTTGCCCGGCGCCACCGCGTCCCCGAGGTCGGCGTAGAGGCGAGCGATGGTCCCCGGCTGCTCGGTCTTGACCAGCACGTCGTGCCAGGGCACGAGGCTCCCCACGGTCTCCACCGAGCGCTGGACCGCGCGCGTCTCCGCGCGGGCAACCGTGATGGGCAGCGGCGTGATGGCTCTGGCGGGGCCCTTCGGGGGCGCCGCGTTCTGGGCGTCGGACCGGCCGCATGAGACGGAGAGGACGAGGAGGAGCGAGAGCAGGAGGGACGTTCCGCCGTGGCGGACCATAGGCGTTCAGTCTACCGCAGGGGGGCGCGCGCGGGCGAGTTCTCGACCGGCGCCGGAGGCTGTCGTAAGATATCGGTCCATGGCTGTCCAGCGCACTCCCATGACCCGCCCCGGCCACGAGCGCCTCAAGGCGGAGCTCGATCGGCTCAGGCGGATCGAGCGGCCCGCCATCACGCGGGCCATCGCCGAGGCGCGGGCCCACGGCGATCTCTCGGAGAACGCCGAGTATCACGCGGCGCGCGAGAAGCAGGGGATGACGGAGGCGCGCATCAAGGACATCGAGGCCATGCTCAGCACCGCCGAGGTCATCGAGCCCCCGACCGCGGGCGACAGGATCACCTTTGGCTCCACCGTGAGGCTCGAGGACGGGGACGGCAAGGAGATCTGCTACCAGATCGTGGGCTCGGAGGAGTCCGCCCCGGCCCGCGGCCGTATCTCGATCCTCGCCCCGCTGGCGCGCACGCTCATCGGCAAGAACGTCGGGGATCGCGTGGTGGCGCAGCTGCCGGGCGGGAAGAAGGAGTTCGAGATCCTGGACGCGAACTTCCCCTGGCCCGAGGCTGGGTGAGCCGCAGCCGCAGGCGAGGCGAACGGATTATGGGAATCCCCCGAGCGGAGCGAGGAGGGGTGAGCCGCAGCCGAGGGTGAGGAGCTAGGGCCGCAGCGCTTCGCGCAGCTCGCGCGTGAGCGCCTCGACGGTGCCGCGCGTGCCGCCCGCGAGCCTGCTCTTCCACTCCCCCTCGGTCTCGAAGCGCCGGTCCTTCAGGCGGTCGCCCCAGGGCTTCACCGCTTCCCGGATCGCGTGGATGTCGAAGGGGTCCTTCTTGAGATCGCGCGCGCGCGCCATCACGTCCGGCGCCACGCGGATGAACGCCCGGAGCGCGGTCCCCGTCTTGATCGAGTACTTCCGCCCGGCCCAGGCCGCGGGGAAGACGCCCGCCAGGGCCTTCACGTAGTTCAGGAAGAAGCGCTTGGCGCCCTGGCGCAGCTCGTTCATGCGCGCCCCGCCGCCGATCTTCTCCACCGTCTCGAGGAACTCCACGATCTCCTCGGCGAGCGGCGCCTGCGAGACGCGGCCCCTTCCTGTGCCGAGCATCTTGATCTCGCCGTGCAGCGGCGAGGTGTCGTCCTCGTTGAGCGAACGGATCACATCGTGGGCCAGCGCCTGGTTCGGATCGGGGTAGAGCTTGCGTCCCGCCAGGCTCACGATGTGGGAGGGGTTCAGGCGCGTGTGCTTGGCGTTGATCGTCACGAACAGCTCGACGATCTGCCGGGCGTCCAGCCGGTCGAAGAGCACCGCGGGGACCTCGATGCCCAGGTTTTCCCCCGCCTGGGTGAGGGCGTGGAGCGCCAGCAGCCGGTGCTGGCCGTCCAGCACGCGCAGCACGCCGTGCTCCTCCGGGATCTGGAGGAGCCCGAGGTCGTGCTGGCTCGCCATGGGGGTGAAGGTGAAGCGCTTCTCGGAGGTGATGATCACGGCGCCGGGAATGGCCGGCAGCGTCCCCGCTTCCCTGCACTCCCGGTAGTAGGCGACCAGCTCGTCGATCTTGCGGCGGATCACCGGACGCTGGTAGGCGGTCTCGCTCTCGGCGATCCGCTTCTCGAGCATCTCCCAGTTCACGCGCGCCCGGTTCGCCCGCTTGGAGCCCTGTGGCACCTCGGCGCCCGCGTACCCGAGGACCTCGAACTTGACGAGGCGGTCGATGTCCTTTGCGGAGAACGATGCCTGGAAGAACTCCACCCCGAACTGCTTCACCCGATGCGCGGGTACCGTGATCATCCACCCCTCCAGCTCTCTGGGGCCAGCGTGTGGGAAAGGAAGTTGCAGCCGTGCTTACTCTAGAACATGCTTAAACCCCTGTCAACATTTGCGTTTCTGGCCTGCCCTGCCGGATGGGCACCAGATGGTGGGTACGGTCAGGAAGTTATCCACCAGATGTGGGTAGTGTGGGGATAAGGACTTCGCGCCCCGGAGGCTTCCGCGCCGCAAGCCCAGCGCGTGTTGGCAGATCGGGGAACGCTAGAAGAGAACGCCCGCGATGGCGGCCAGGCCGAAGACCATGAACAGGGCAGCAGCGGCCCAGCGCAGGCGCCGCATGGGCAGCAGCGCGCCGAGCCGGCTGCCGGCCCAGACCGCGAGCCCGTCGGCGGCGAGCATGCCGGCGGTGGTGCCCGCCGTCACGGCCAGCGCTTCGTTGAAGCGCGCGCCGAGGGCCACCGTGGCCAGCTGCGTCTTGTCGCCCATCTCGGCGATAAAGAACACGACGATGGTGGTGACGAGCGGCCCCCAGCCCTCCCGCTCGCCTGGCGCGTCGGCAGCGTCGGGGAACAGCGCCCAGACGCCGAAGGCGATGAAGCCGAGGCCCACGATCCATCCCAGCGCCGCCGCGGGAATCATTCCGGCCACCCAGACCCCGGCCGAGGCGGCGAGCGTATGGTTGGCAAGGGTGGCGACCAAGATGCCGAGCATGACCGTCCACGGGCGACGGTAGCGCGCGGCGAGCGACAGCGCGATGAGCTGCGTCTTGTCGCCCATCTCCGCGAGCGCCACCAACACGAAGGAGCCCCAGAGGATCGAGGTCACCGGCACCTCCCGAAAAAAAAGACCTTCGACGGGAACCGCCTGTACGCGGTCGCTCCCGCCAAAGGTCTCGCACGCTCCGCGTGAGCCCCGGGGCCAAGGCGTTGCCGCCTGGCATGTTGACCCCGGGTCCCGGCCCGAGCGGGCCGGGTCTGCTACTCCCCTCTGACCGGCTTACCCTAGCACGCCCATCAGCGCCCGAGATAGGCCTTCTGGGTGGCCTCGCTGGCGAGCAGCTCGCGCCCCGAGCCCTCGAGCACGATGCGCCCGTTCTCGAGCACGTAGCCGCGCTGGCTCGCCGCCAGCGCCTGGCGGACGTTCTGCTCCACCAGGAGCACCGTCACGCCCAGGGCATGGATGTCCTGGATCACGCGGAACACCTCCTGGACGATCCTGGGCGCCAGCCCCAGCGACGGCTCATCGAGCATGAGGAGCGCGGGGCGGGCCATGAGGGCGCGGCCGATGGCGCACATCTGCTGCTCGCCGCCCGAGAGCGTGCCCGCCAGCTGCGAGGCGCGCTCGCTCAGGATGGGAAAGCGCGCCATCACCTCGTCGAGCGTCTGCAACCGCTCGGGCTTGGCTCGCCGGCTGTAGGCGCCGAGCTCCAGGTTCTCCCTCACGGTGAGGGACGGGAACAGCTTGCGCCCCTCGGGGACGTGGACGACGCCGTGCTCGACGATGCGGTCGGGCGGCAGGCGGTCGATCCGCCGGCCGTCGAAGCGGATCCGGCCCCCGCGGGGATGCAGGAGCCCCGAGATCGTCCTGAGCGTGGTGGTCTTGCCGGCCCCGTTGCCGCCGACCAGGGTGACGATCTCGCCGGGTCGCACGGTCAGGGAGACGCCGTGGACGGCCTGGAGGTCTCCGTAGAAGATGCTGATCTCCTCGAGCTCGAGCATCAGGTGCCCCGTGGGGAGAGGGGAGCGAGCGCGCGGAGGTAGGCGGCCGAGTCCATCACGGTGAGGTAGATCCCCATGCCGCGGAGCGAGGCCAGGTGCAGCTCCTCGTCGAAGGCCGCCACGCAGTCCTCGAGGATGACCACGGAGAAATCGCGGATCATGGCGTCCCGCGCCGTGGCCTCCACGCCGCCATGGGTGACGATGCCCGTGAGGACGACGGTGTCGATGCCCAGCGACCGCAGCAGGACTTCGAGCGGCGTGCCGTGGAAGGCGGAGAAACGGGGTTTGTCCAGCTCGTAGTCCGGCCGCGGCAGCTCCGGGATGAGCTCGCGCCCCGGGTCTCGCAGGCGGAAGCCCTCCTGCAGGAGGAAGGGGCGCGCCTTGACGATGTGGTCGAGCCCGAGCGGCGCGCCCCCGGGCGAGGTGTAGATCGTGAACTTGGAGGCGAAGATCGGCACATGCGCGGCGCGGCTCTGGTGGGCCACCCGCTCCACGACGGGGATGATCCCCCGCAGCCGCTCCACGGGCAGGCCGTGGCGCGCGTAGACGCCGCCCGGATCCAGGAAGTCGCGCTGGAGATCGAGCAGGAGCAGCGCCGTCGAGCCGCGCGTGATGGTCATCAGGCGCCTCCCACCGGTGCTGGCGACGGGCGCTTGACGTATTGCCCCGACGGCGGGCCCACGATCTGCCCCTTGTCGTACACCAGGTGGCCGCGCAGGAAGGTGCTGCGGACCTGTCCCGTGAGCTGCTGGCCCTCGAACGGCGTGTACCCCTGCGCCGACTGCGATTCGGCGGCCCTCACCGTGAAGGTCCGCGCCGGGTCCAGCAGGGCGAGGTCGGCATCGTAGCCGGGAGCGATGTCGCCCTTGCCGCCGAGGCCGAAACGGCGAGCCGGGTTCCAGCAGAGGAGCTCCGCCATGTGGGGATAGGACATGCCGCGCCGGTGACCCTCGCTGAAGACGCCGGAGAGCAGGTACTCGGTCCCCCCGAACCCCGCCTTCGCCAGCCAGATGTCGTCGGGCCGCTCGGCGGCGACCTTCGCCTCCGTCGCGCAGCAGGCGTGGTCGCTCACGATCCAGTCCACCTTGCGTCCCAGCAGCATCTGCCACAGGAACTCCACGTCCTCGCGGGGCCGGATCGGCGGGTTGACCTTGGCGTAGGTGCCGGTGGGGGCATCCGTGTCGAGCAGGAGATGCCCCACCGTGACCTCGCGACGGAAGTCGATGTGCGGGAAGGCCTGCTGCATCAGCAGCGCGGCTTCCAGCGCCTTGCGCGAGGAGAGATGCAGGAGATTGATGTTCCGGCACCCCGTCTCGTGCGCCAGGTAGGAGGCGATCCACACCGCCAGCCCCTCGGCGTGGGGCGGCCGGGCCGCGCTATAGGCCTTGAGGCCGGTGAGCGAGGGGTCCCGCTGCACGAGGCGCGTGTAGGCATTGAGGATGTCGGCGACCTCGCAGTGCAGGCTCACACTCACGTGCTCGGCCAGGTGCGGGTGCGCCCGCTGGACGCGCGCCGCCGCCCGCATGATGAACTCGAAATGCGCCAGGTCGTAGCTGTCCTCCGCGCCGATCATGAGGAACCGCCGCTGGGCGTCCCGGTCCGCGGGCCCGTGCAGCCCGTGGCCGCCGTAGAACATGAAGATCTTGAAGGACGGCACGCCGTGCTCGCTGGCGAGCGCCTCCATCTCGCCGATGTGCTGGCTTTCGATGGGCGCCAGGTGGTAGCCGTAATCCACCCAGTAGCGGTCGCGGGAGAGCCGGAGCACCTCGGGGAAGAGCGCCGCGTAGGGACCGCCGCGGTTGAGGTAGTACTGGCCCGAGCGAAAGTAGGTGAGCATGGTCGTCACGCCGCCCATGGCGGCCGCTCGGCTCTCGGTGGCCGCATCGTCGGCGAGCGGCGCGTAGATCCCCGCGTGCGTGTGCGCGTCCACGACGCCGGGGAAGCCGAGGAGGTGGTCGGCGTCGAAGACCAGCTGCGCCTCGGCCGCCGGGATCTCCGGCGCGATGCGGGCGAAGCGGCCATCGCGGATGCCGAGGTCCAGCAGCTCCACCGCCGGCCGGTGGGGGCGCACGACGCGCACGCGCTTGATCAGCAGGTCGAGGGGGGGATGATCGGCCATGTCACTGTCTCCTGCCGGCGAGGGGCTCGCCGAGATAGGCGTCGATCACGCGGCGGTCCTGCACGATCTCGGCCGGAGTCGCGGCGGCGATGAGCTCGCCGTGGTGCAGCACGGCGATCCGATCGGAGAGCCCCATCACGGCGGCCATCACGTGCTCGATCACGATGATGGACACGCCCGCCTCGCGGATGCCCCGGATCACCTCCACGGTCTCGTCCACCTCGGTGGGGGTGAGGCCCGACATCACCTCGTCCAGGAGCAGCACGCGGGGCTCCGTGGCCAGCGCCCGCGCCAGCTCCAGCCGCTTCCGGAGCCCGATGGAGAGCGCATGCGCGGGTCGGCCGGCCAGGGGGGCGAGACGGGTCAGCGCCAGGACCTCCAGGGCCCGGCGCCGCGCGACCGCGGCCGAGCGGGTCCGGTTGAAGGCGCCGACCATGACGTTCTCGACGACGGAGAGCTCGGGGAAGGGCTGGACGAGCTGGAAGGTGCGCGCCAGCCCGCGCCGGCAGATCGCGTGTGGGGGCAGCCCCGTGATCTCCTGCCCGTCGAGCCTCACGCTCCCGCCGTCCGGGCGGACGAAGCCGGTCACGGCGGCGAACAACGTGGTCTTGCCGGCTCCGTTGGGGCCGATGAGGCCCAGGATCTCCCCCTGGGCGAGGGACAGGCTCACCTCCGACAGCGCCTGGAGCCCGCCGAAGCGCTTGGACAGGGAGCGGACCTCGATGAGCGTCATGGTCAGGCGCGCTCCGCCGCGCCGACCCCGAGGCTCCGGAGCGCTCCCATCACCCCGCGCGGGAGGAAGACGACGGCCCCCATGAGGATCACGCCGTAGAGCATGAGGTGCAGCCCCGCGTAGCTCTTGACGAGCCCCCGCGTGCCTTCTCCCAGGAGCCCGAGCAGGAGAGCGCCGAGCAACGGTCCCCAGAGGGTGCCCGCGCCGCCGATGATCGGCCGCAGCAGGATCTCGATGGAGTTGGCCGGGCCGAAGCCGATGGCGGGGTCGATATAGGAGAAGTACTGCGCGTAGAACGCTCCGCCGAGGGCGGTGACCGCGGCCGACAGCGCCATGGCGGCGAGCTTGACGCGATAGGGATTGATGCCGAGGGCATCCGCCGCCGCCTCGTTCTCGCGGATGGCGATCATCTGGTAGCCCAGGCGCGAGCGCTCGAGCCGCGCCACGGCCCAGGTGAGGGCGAGCAGCATCGCGAGGATCACGTAGTAGAAGTAGCGCTTGTCGCCGAACTGGAACAGCCGGGGCGCATGCCCCTGCAGCGGCACCAGGATCCCGAAGGAGCCGCCCACGAAGTCCCAGTTGGTGGCGGCCACGCGGAAGATCTCGGCAAAGGCGAGCATGACGAGGGCGAAGTAGGCGCCGCGGAGCCCGTAGCGAAAGGACAGGTGCCCCGTGACGAGCCCGACCCCGACGGCGACGGCTGCGCCCAGCCACATGCCGACCCACGGCGTGAGCCCCAGCTTGAGGAAGCAGAGGCTCGAGGTGTAGGCCCCGATCCCGAAGAAGAGGGCATGCCCGAAGGAGAACTGCCCGGCGTAGCCGCCGAGGATATTCCAGCCCTGGCCGACGAAGGCGAAGAAATACATCAGGGTGAGCGTGCCGATGACGTACTCGGAGCGGATGACGAGCGGGGCGGCCGCGGCGGCCGCGAGGAGCACGAGCGCTGCGGCCGTCCTAGGCATGGCGCGCGCCCAGGAGGCCGGCCGGCCGGACGAGCAGCACGGCGACGAAGAGGGCGAAGATCCCGATCTGGGCGAGCGAGCCGTGGAAGATGAGCCCGCCGAGCGATTCGACCACGCCGACGAGGAGCCCGCCCACCAGGGCGCCGGGGAAGGAACCGAGCCCTCCCAGCACCACGACCACGAAGGCGGTGATGACGAAGGTGTTCCCCACCTCCGGCGACACGTAGAAGAAGGGCACGGCCATGCCGCCCGCGGCGGCCACGCAGGCCGTGCCGATGCCGAAGGCCATGGCGTGGACGCGCCCCACCGGGATGCCGCAGAGCGCGGCGCCGTCACGCTCCTCGGATGATGCCCGGAGCGCCCGGCCCAGGTCCGTCCTCTTGAGGAAGAGCCAGAGAAGCCCCGAGATCAGGAGCGCGCCGCCGAAGGCGAGGAGGCGCGGGAGATTGAGGCGGACGGGCCCGAGCGGCACCGTCGTCTGCGAGTAGGCGACGAGGAGCGTGCGGGGATCCGCCGTGAAGACGACCAGCGCCAGGTTGTCGAGGAAGAGCGCCAGGCCGAGCGTCATCAGGAGCTGGTTGTGCTCGGGGGCCCGCAGGACGGGGGCGATCACGGCGCGCTGGATGGCGTAGCCGAAGGCGAACGCGGCGGGCAGGGTGAGCAGGAGCGAGAGGTAGGGGTCGAGGCCCGCGGTTGTGGCGAGCCAGAAGGTCGCGTACATGGCGAGCATCATGAGCGAGCCGTGGGCGAAGTTGATCACCTTCATGACGCCGAAGATGAGCGTGAGGCCGAGCGCCACGAGGGCGTAGAGGCCGCCGAGCATGATGCCGTTGGCGAGGCTCGACAGCACGACCTCAGCCGTCATCGCGATCCCCGGGGCGGCGGGGCCGGGGATGCCCCCCGGCGCCTGCGGGACTCACGTGACGCAGGGGCCAGAGGCCCTCCGTCACATCCGCTTGTCCCAGGCGGGGACGGGGATCGTCGGCTTGGCCTCGGCGAACTCGGGCGGGTAGACCACCGCGATGCGCCCGTTCTGCACCTGCATCAGGAGCGTGCGCGCCCCGGGGTTCTGTCCCTTCTCGTCGAACGTGATCGGGTACGGGACGATCTGGTCGGTGAGGCGCGTCCTGGTCAGGGCCTCCCGGACCTTGTCGCGGTCGGCCGCGCCGGCCCGCTCGAGCGCATCCTTGAGCACCCACGCCGACTGGTAGGCCAGCATCCACTCGTAGGCGAAGGGCTGGTGGTAGGCCTGCTCGAAGGCCGCGATGATCCCCTTGATGCGCGGGTGCTTCGGGTTGTACCAGTGGTTGCCGTCGAGCATGTAGTCGGCGAGCTTGCCCACGTCCTTGATGAAGCGGTACTGGCTGCCCGCCCCGCCGTACACCGAGAGGATGGCGCCCACGTCCACCCGTTGCTCGGCCATGGTGCGGATGATGAGCGAGTGGGCCGGGTAGTAGGTGGACGGGATCACGATGTCCGCCTTGGCCGCCTTGATCTTCAGCACCTCGTTGTTGAGCGAGGGGGCCGCGGCGCTGTGGGGGATGCGCTCCACCACCTGCATGCCGATGCCCGGCAGGAGCTTCTCCAGCGTGTCCGCGGTGGACTTGCCGAAGAGGCCGTCCTCGTGGATCAGCACCACGCGCTTGAGCCCGAGGCGCATCTCGCGGGTGAGCCCGCCCAGGTACTCGACGGTGGTCCTGGCGCCCATGCCGGCGTTCGGGCCGACGCGGAAGGTGTACTTGAAGCCGCGCTCGGTGATGCCGTCGGCGACGGCCACGTCCAGGACATGAGGGATCCGGTACTTCTCCGCCTCCTGCGTCGTCACGAAGGCCAGGCCCGAGGCGTAGGGGCCCAGGACGGCCACCGCGCCTGCGTCCTTGAAGCGCTCCATGGTGGAGATGGCCACGGGGGGCTTGGACTCGTTGTCGAGCACCATGAGCTTGATCCTGGCACCGCCCATGGACTTGATGCCGCCCGCGGCGTTGATCTCGTTGACGGCCAGCTCGATACCCTGCTTGCCGAGATTGCCCTCGCGCGCGAGCCCGCCCGTGAGCGGGTGGGTCTCTCCCACGAGGACCTCCGGGGCCTGCGCTCGCAGCACGTGGGGGAAGCCCAGCGCGCCGGTTGCCACTCCGGCCCCGGCGGCCGTCTTGAGGAATTCCCTCCGAGTTGTCATGGCTGTTGTCTCCTTGCGGGGTGGCGTTGACGGGGGATCGAGCCGCGCCTGCCCGCTAGTTACGACGCTTCAGGGGCCCCTGTCAATAGCCCCAGGAGCGCCGTCCCGCCCTCGGCCCCGGCCGGCGCTTCAGCCGCGCCGTGCCGAGGGCGTCGAGCTCCCCGTCCGTCGGTACCCAGAAGGAGTTCGCGTCAGCCTCGAGCGGCTCGATCCGTGCCCGTGCATCTCCCGTGGAGACGCGCCAGACAATATCGAATCGCTTCAGCGCCAGCCGCATCGCTGCGCTCGCGTCGAGCGTCCCGTCGTCTCGCACCCAGTGCCGGGCCGGGAGGATGCGGAGGACGTCCACCACGCGGTGGTGATCCATCTCGACCGCGGCCTCGAGGAGCCTCAGCTCGCGCCCCACCCGGTTCGCGGGCAGCGCGTCGCCCTCGGAAGCCCCCGACGTGCCCTGCAAGGTCGCGCAAACGCGAGTGCCGACGGAGATCGGCCGGGCTCGTTCGTCGTGCTATACAGAACTACGTAGCCGGATATCGCAGTTCAAGAGAGATAGCGTTGGGCGGACCAGTGGGGTGTGCCACGATGATGAGGGCTCGGGAGGGACGGCTATGAGGCCGAGGATCACCACGCTCACCACGGTGCTGGCCGTCCTGCTTCTCGCCGCGCCGCTCGCTGCCGGAGCGCAGCAAACGGGGAAGGTGCCGAGGATCGGCATGCTCTTGCCCGGGGCCGCGCCGCCGCCGGGGCAGCCGAGCCCCTTGCTCGACGCCTTCCGCGGAGGGCTACGCGACCTCGGCTACGTTGAGGGACAGAACGTCGTCATCGAGTACCGGTGGTCCGAGGGGCGGGAGCAGCGTTTCCCCGATCTCGCCACCGACCTGGTCCGCCTCAATGTCGCAGTGATCGTCACCCAGGGTGCGCCCGCGGTCCTGGCGGCCAAGGGGGCGAGCAGTACGATCCCCATCGTCATGGCATTTGTGGGGGATCCCGTCGGAATCGGGGTCGTGGCGAGCCTGGCCCGACCGGGCGCCAACGTCACGGGGCTGAGCCTCCTCGACGAGGCCCTGGACGGCAAGCGGATCGAGTTGCTGAAGGAAGCCGTTCCGGGCCTCACGCGGGTCGCCATTCTCTGGAGCGCGAACGACCCGGGCATGACGCTGACGTTCAATCGGGTGGAGGTGGCGGCTCGTCCCTTGGGGCTCTTCCTCCAGAGCCTGGCGGTGCGCGAGCCCGGCGATTTCCCGGGCGCCTTCCAGGCCGCCGGCGCCGGGCGAGCCAAAGCGCTCATCGTGACGGCCCAACCCTTCACGGTCCGCCACCGGGCCCAGATCCTGGACCTTGCGGCGAAGCACCGGCTGCCCGCGATGTACACGCATCGGGGTTTCGTGGACGCGGGTGGCCTGATGGCGTATGCCCCGAGCCTGTCTGACCTGTTCCGCCGCGCCGCCACCTACGAGCCTGTCTGACCTGTTCCGCCGCGCCGCCACCTACGTGGATAAGGTCCTCCGCGGCGCCAAGCCCGCCGACCTGCCCGTCGAGCAACCGACCAAGTTTGAGTTCGCGATCAACATGAAGACGGCGGGGGCGCTCGGCCTGACGATCCCGCCGTCGCTGCTCCTGCGGGCAGATCAGCTCGTCGAATGATCGAAACTCCGCGCGTTCTCCGACTGGAGAGCCCCTGAACGTTCCATGCCAATGGGAACACCACGTCCACGGAGTCGAACAACCGCTTGGAGAGCCCGATGCAGCACTGGCTCGGTGTCGGCCCGTCGGGCGTCGACGTCCACGCTGCAGTGGACCGGCCGCTCGCGATGCTCGCGCCCGACCGCTGAGCGTGTGAGTTGGCCGCGATGACGGCGCACAAGCTGGTGATGACAAAAGGCACACGACGTAGTACACTCGCCACGTGAGGAGGTTCCGCTGGAACCCCGAGAAGAACGAAGCACTGAAGGCAGAACGGGGAATCTCATTTGAGCGGATCGTACTTGCCATCGGGGACGGCGATGTCTTGGATGTACTGCGGCATCCTCACGAGGGCCGGTACCCCGACCAGCTGATCTTGGTGGTGGCTGTCGAGGGCTACGCCTATCTGGTCCCGTACGTCGAGGAGCCGGACGGGTACTTTCTCAAAACGGTGATCCCGAGCCGGAAGGCCACGCGTGAGTACCTGAGCCACGGTGAAACATGATGAAGAAGATTGATGCGTTCGAGAAGGACATCATCGGGGCCTACGAGAGTGGCGTCCTGCGGTCGACGATGCCGTCGAAATCGGAACTGAGGGCACTTCGCGAGGCGGCGCGGGCGACCTCGATCAAGGATCGGCGCGTCAATATCAGACTCTCGTCGCCCGATCTGAGAGATCTGCGAGCCCGCGCTCTCGAGGAAGGCGTGCCCTATCAGACCTTGATCGCGAGCGTACTGCACAAGTTCGTTGCCCGCCGCCTCGTCGAGAGACCCGCGCGTCTAACTCCTCGCTCAACCCGGACGGCCCGCAAGCGGGCCGCCGGGTAGCGCTACGCTCAAGACCTCCCTGCACGCCCGGCCGCCGCGCGTGCTGTGTGCCGAGCACGGGGGTGCGGCAGGCGCGCTTGCCGTGGGCCGAGGCGCGGGCGCGCTTCACGACGCGGTTCGAGCGGTTGGCGATCGAATGGGACACACCGAACGTCCTGAGCTTCTTCACTCATCGGGTGACCCACGCCGTCAGTGAGGGCCTCAACTCCAATGCCGGATGACCCAGTTGAATGAGGGCACGACCGGGAGCGCCGTCCCGCCCTCGGCCCCGGCCGGCGCGCATGGTAGGATGACGTGCCGCGCGCGAGCGGGTGGCTGCGGCGCCCAGAGAGAGGAGCCTCCCATGGCCGGAAAGCTGTTCGAGGAGCTGACGCCGGGCCAGGTGTTCCAGCACCAGCCGGGGCGCACCATCACCGAGGCGGACAATGTCTGGTTCTCCTGCATGACCATGAACCCGCAGCCGCTCCACGTCGACTTCCACGCGGCCCAGAAGGCGGAGTTCGGCAAGCCGCTGGTGAACAGCCTGCTCACCCTCGGCATCGCGGTCGGTCTGAGCGTGGGGGAGACGACGCTGGGGACCACGGTGGGCAACCTCGGCTTCGAGAAGGTGGAGTTCCCGAAGCCGGTCTTCCACGGCGACACGATCTACTCGGAGACCGAGGTCGTCGAGAAGCGGGAGTCGAAATCGCGGCCGCAGTGGGGCATCGTGATCTTCGAGCACCGGGCGCGGAACCAGCACGGCGACCTCGTCATGCGCTGCCGGCGCGCCGCCATGATGCGGCGCCGGGCGGGCTAGCCCATGCGCCGCTCGCTCCACTTCGTGCCCGGCGGCAACGAGAAGATGATGCAGAAATCGCTCACGCTGCCGGCCGACGGCCTCATCCTCGATCTCGAGGACTCCGTGCCGCCGGAGCTCAAGGCGGCCACGCGCCCCATCGTGCGGCGCTGGCTCGAGACGCTCGACTTCGGCGGCCGGGAGCGCTGGGTCAGGATGAACCCGATCTTCTCCGAGTACGCCGAGGGCGATCTCG
Organism: Candidatus Rokuibacteriota bacterium; assembly: GCA_016184305.1. Lineage (GTDB taxonomy): Bacteria > Methylomirabilota > Methylomirabilia > Rokubacteriales > CSP1-6 > UBA12499. Next base: position 21,075 of record JACPCX010000112.1, read on the forward strand.
AGGCGACCATTGTCGGGCGCCCCGACGGCTACATGGTCCCCAAGCCGAACACGGCCGGTGACGTCCGCAAGGTCGCGGCGATCCTCGACCGCCTCGAGCAGCGGCACGGCATCCCGTTCGGGTCCACCCGGCTCCTCCTGATCGCCACGGAGACGCCCGAGGGGTTGCTGAACATCAAGGAGACCGCCGCCGCCAGCCCTCGCGTCGCCGCCATCTCGTGGGGCATCGAGGACCTCTCCGCTGCCATGGGGCTGCCCCGGACCCGGGACGCGGCGGGGCGCTTCCTCGACATCCCCCGGTACGCCCGCGTCATGTGCGCCGTGGCCGCCTCGGCGGCCGGCGTGGACGCTCTCGACACGGTCTACACCGATTTCCACGACCTCGAGGGGCTGCGCCGCGAGTGCCGGGAAGCGGTCTGGATGGGCTTCGCCGGGAAGACCTCGATCCATCCCGGGCAGATCGAGGTGATCAACGAGGTGTTCACCCCGTCCCGCGAGGAGGCCGAGGAGGCCGAGGCGCTCATCGCCGCCTTCGAGGAGCACGCGCGACGGGGCGCGGGCGCCTTCGCCTGGAAGGGCCAGATGATGGACATGCCGCACCTGACCCGCGCCCGGAAGATCGCCGAGCGCGCCCGCCACGCCGGGATCGCGTGACGGCCCGTGAACCTTGACAGCCTGCGCCGGGTTTGGTAGATAGAAGGCCCACTTCTCGCGTGCCGCCGTCCGCAGCGGTCCGCCCTCAAGGAGGACGATTATGACGATCAAGCCCTGGAGACTTCCGGCCACCCTCGCTGTCGCCGCGGTATTGTGCGGCGCCCTCCCGGCCCTGGCCCAGGCGCCCATCAGAATCGGCGCCTCGCTGTCCTTGACGGGCACCTACGCCAAGCTCGGGAGCTACCAGAAGGAGGGGTACGATCTCTGCGCCGAGGACCTCAACCGGAAGGGCGGGATCCTGGGGCGGAAGGTGGAGTTCACCGTGTACGACGACCAGTCCACGCCGGCCACCGGGGTGCGCCTCTACGAGAAGCTCATCACCGAGGACAAGGTGGACGCGGTGATGGGGCCCTACTCCTCGCCCATCACCGAGGCCGTGGCCAACGTCACCGAGAAGTACAAGAAGGTCATGGTCTCGCCGCTGGCCGCCACCACCTCCATCTTCAAGAAGGGGCGGAAGTACATCTTCATGGTGATCTCCCCTGCCGAGGTGTATCTCGAGGGGCTGATCGACACGGCGGCCAAGCGCGGGCTCAAGACCGTGGCCATCATCAACGAGGACACCCTCTTCACCAAGTCCGCGGCCATCGGGACCGCCGAGCTGGCCAGGAAGCAGGGCATGCAGGTGGTGTTCCAGGAGGCGTATCCCAAGGGGCACACCGACTTCTCGGCGCTCCTCACCAAGATCAAGGCGGTGAACCCCGACGTGATCGCGGCCGCCACGTACTTCGACGACGCGGTGGCCATCACCCGGCAGATGAAGGAATTGAACGTCAACCCGAAGATGCTCGGCGTCACCGTCGGAGGGGATCTGCCCGAGTTCTACGACCTGCTCAAGCAGAATGCCGAGTACATCTACGGCGCCACCCAGTGGGAGGGGGCCCTGCCGTACCCGGGCCAGCGGGAGTTCCTGGAGGGGTACAAGCGCAAGTTCAATCGGGAGCCGGTCTATCACTCCGCGTCTGGCTACGCGGGCTGCCTGATCTATGCCGAGGGAGTGAAGCGGGCCGGCACGCTGGACGCCGACAAGGTGCGGGAGCAATTGCTCAAGCTGGAGATCAAGACGGCCTTCGGCGAGTACAAGGTGGATCAGGACGGCTTCCAGATCGCGCACAAGATGGTCATCCTCCAGTGGCAGGACGGCAAGAAGGTCACCGTGTGGCCGGACGAGCTGGCCAGCGGGAAGGTGCGCTTCCCCACGCCGGCGTGGAACCAGCGGTAGCCGGGTGAGCCTCTGACGCGCGCGGCAGGACGCGCCCGCCGCGGACCCGGCGGGCGCGGGTGCGTTCCGGGGAGCCGATGAACCCGTTCATCACGCCGACCATGCTGGGACAGGTGATCATCTCCGGCCTCCTGGCGGGGTCCCTCTATGCCATGGTGGCCCTCGGGCTCGGGCTCATCTTCGGCGTCATGCGCGTCCTCAACATCGCGCACGGCCCGCTGCTGATGCTCGGAGCCTACGTGACCTTCTGGCTCTTCAGCACCGTGGGGCTCAACCCCTATCTCTCGCTGCTGGTCTCCATGCCGCTCCTGTACCTCCTGGGCATGCTCCTCCAGCGCTTCCTCGTGCGGCGCGTGGTGGACGCCCCGGAGCTGTCCTCGCTGCTCCTGACCTTTGGCGTGTCCATCGCGCTCGTCAACGTGGCGCAGCTCGCCTTCACCTCCGACCTCCGGGCGGTCGAGTACCTCACGGGCTCCTTCGTCCTGGGCCCCTTCGCCTTCTCCAAGTCGCGCGTGGTCGCCTGCGCCATCGCGATCGCCATCACGGGCGCCGCCTTCGTCTTCCTGCAGAAGACGCGGCTCGGCAAGGCCATCCGCGCCGTCTCCCAGAGCCGGGAGGTGGCCCAGGTGTGCGGCATCAACGTCGGGCGCATCCACATGATCGCCTTCGGGCTGGCCTCGGCGCTGGCGGCCGCGGGCGGCTCGCTCGTGGCGGTGATGGTGGCGATTCAGCCCGAGATGGGGCAGGTCTACACCTTCAAGTCCTTCCTGGTGATCGTGCTGGGCGGGGCCGGGAACTACCCGGGCGCCTTGCTCGGCGGGCTCCTGCTGGGGCTCATCGAGCAGGTCTCCTCGCTCTTCCTCACGACCCAGGTCAACGAGGCGGTCGCCTACATCCTCCTGGTCCTCGTGCTGCTCGTGCGCCCGACGGGTCTCCTCGGTGGGCGCGCCTCGTGAGGCGGTTGGGCCTGGCCGCTCTCGCCGCCCTTGCCGTCGTCGCGCTCGCGCTCTACCCGCTCGAGGGGACCGGCTATGGCGTCCGCGTCATGCTGCAGCTCTTCATGTGGATCGCGCTGGCGCAGTCGTGGAACCTGATCTCGGGGCTCACGGGCTACGTCTCCTTCGGGCACGTGGCGTTCTACGGGATGGGGGCCTACAGCACGGCCATCGTCATCGTCCGGCTCGGCTGGCCGTGGCTGCCGGCCGCGCTCCTGGGCGGCGCCATGGCCATGGTGCTCGCGCTCGTGATCGGCTGGCCGTGTCTCCGGCTGAAGGGCCCGTACTTCGCCATCGCCATGCTGGGGCTCAACGAGGTGCTGCGCGTGGCGGCCTCCTACTTCGAGGGGCTCACGGGCGGCGGGCTCGGGCTCTCGCTGCCGACGCTGCACGCCAGCGTGCCGATCTACTACGCCATGGGGCTCACGGCCGCGGGCGTGACGCTCCTCACCTACGTGATCCTGACCTCCCGCTTCGGGCTGCGCCTCATGACGATCCGCGAGGACGAGGTGGCGGCCGAGGCCATGGGCATCGACACCCACCGCTACAAGCTCTACGCCTTCCTGCTCTCCGCGGTGGCGCCGGGCATCGTCGGCGGGCTGTCGGCCCGGGACCAGGGGTACATCGAGCCCATCAGCGTCTTCCCGCTGCTGATGACCATCACGATGATCGTGATGGTGCTCTTCGGCGGCAAGGGGACGATCTGGGGGCCGGTGCTGGGCGCGGTGCTCCTCTTCACGTTCCAGGAGCTCGTCTGGGCGCGATTCATCTACCTCCACCAGCTCCTCTTCGGCGCCATCATCGTCACCGTGGTGCTCCTGATGCCGCGCGGGATCCTCGGCGTCTTGCAGCGGAAGTACAACCTCCCGCGGACGATCTAGTGCCCCCGATCCTCGAGGTCACCAACCTCACCAAGCGCTTCGGTGGCGTCACGGCCGTGAACCGCGTCTCCCTCTCGCTCGAGCCGGGCCGGATCTACGGGCTCATCGGTCCCAACGGCTCCGGCAAGACGACGCTCTTCAACTGCATCACGGGTCTGGAGAAACGGGATGCCGGCGAGGTCCGCTTCAAGCGGCGGCGCATCGACGGCCTCAAGCCGCATCAGGTCTTCCACCACGGCATCGGGCGCACCTTCCAGGTCATCCGGGTCTTCCCGGAGCTGACGGCGCTGGAGAACCTCATGGTGGTCACCACCGGCGACCACGCCCGCGCGTCCCGGCGCGCCGGGGAGCTCCTGCGCTTCGTGAAGATCGAGTCCCTCGCCGGGGAGTACGCGGGCAACCTCTCCTACGGCCAGCAGAAGCTCCTGGAGTTCATCCGCGTGCTGATGACGGACCCCGAGCTGATCCTGCTGGACGAGCCGGCGGCGGGCGTGAACCGCACGCTGCTCAACGAATTGCTGGACGCCGTCCGGGCGCTCCGCGACCGCGGCAAGACCATCCTGCTGGTGGAGCACGACATGAAGGTGGTCATGGGACTCTGCGAGACGGTGTTCGTCCTCGATCATGGCGAGAAGCTGGCTGAAGGCCCCCCGGGCGTCATCCAGTCCGACGAGCGGGTCATTGAAGCCTATTTCGGTCGCTAGCGCGCTGAGCGTCGCCTACCTGGGCTGGCGGTCGCTGGGCTGGCCGCTGATCCACGACGCGCCGCTGTTCCACTACATCGGCTGGCTGCTGGCCGAGGGCGCCGTGCCGTACCGCGACGTCTTCGACGTGAACATGCCTGGCGTCTACCTCCTGCACTGGGCGCTGGTGGCGACCGTGGGGCCGGGCGACGTGGTGTGGCGCCTCTTCGATCTCGGCTGGCTCGCGCTGACGAGCGGGCTCCTCGTCGCCTACGCGACCCCCCTCGGCGGGCGCCGGGCCGCCGTCGCGGCCGGACTCGTTTTCGCCCTCCTCCACCTGGCGGGCGGGGCCTGGCGCGCCGGCCAGCGCGACTTCCTTCTCTGCGTCCTCCTGCTATCGGGGGCATGGGGCGTGGCCCGATCCTGGGAGCGCCGCGGCGCGCTCCCGCCGCTCGGGTGGAGCGGGCTCGCCCTCGGCGCGGGCATGATGATCAAGCCCCTCGCGGGGTTGTTCTGGCTCGGGTGCGCGGCGGCGGGCGCCCTGGGGGCGCGGCGGGCCGCGCGGGCGCCCCTGGCGGGAGCGGCCGCGGTTCTCTGTGGAGGGCTCGTCGTGCCGGCGGCCGTGCTGGGATGGCTCGGCTGGCGCGGCGGGCTCGGGCCGTTCGTGGCGGTGCTCGGCGGCTACGTCCTGCCGTTCTACGGCCACGTGGGCCGGGTGTCCATCTGGGAGGCCATCGGCGGACATCGCTACGGCTGGCCCGTTCTCGGCCTCCTCGGGGCCCTCGGCATCGCGGGGCTCATCGCAGGGGTCCGGTCCGACTTCGAGATCCGACGAGCCCTGGCGGCGATGGGAGTGGTCTACGGTGTCGCGCACCTGGCGGTCCAGGGAAAGGGGTGGGAGTACCACCAGTATCCGCTCATGTTCTTCCTCTCCGTGCTGGCGGCGGCGGCTCTCGGGTCGGCGGCGTTCACGGGGTGGCGGTGGTCCCGCGCCATGCCCGCGCTCGGCCGGGTGGCCGTTCTCGGGCTCCTCGCCGCCCTCGTGGTCGTGCTGGACGCCAAGGGGCTCGACGCCATGGACCCGCGGTGGATCGGCGAGAAGGAGCGGCGCGTGTCGGCCGTGGTGCGCGACCTCGGGCCGATCCTGCGTGATCCGCGCGCCGGCGCCGCGACGGGGCGCCCCGTCACCGTCCAGGTGATGGATCTCACCGAGGGCGGCATCCATGCCCTCCTGAGGCTCGGGGTGAGGCAGCCGACCCGCTTCATCTACGACTTCCACTTCTCCCACGACGCGACCGACCCGCGTATCCGGGCGCTGCGCGCGGAGTTCGTCGCCGGGCTCGAGGCCGCCCCTCCGGCCGCCATCGTCGTCTTCCCGTATGTCTGGATCACGACGGGCTACGAGCGTCTGGCCGCGCTGCCCGAGATCCACGCGCTGCTGGAGCGCGCCTATGCGCTGGCGGTGGAGGGGGACGGCTACCGCATCTATGCGAAGCGCGCCGATTCTTAGCGTCATCCGCGCCTACGACGACTGGATTGTCCGCGGCTACTGCTGGGGACGCTTCTGGATTCTGCGCCAGCGCTTTCTCGACGAGATCGGGCAGTACCTGCCGGAGCGCGGGCGGGTCCTGGACGTGGGATGCGGGTTCGGGCTCTTCTCGCTCTACTACGCCTCCGTGCGGCCGGACCTGCGGATCTCGGGGCTCGACCGGAACCCGCGGCGCATCGCCATGGCGCGCGCGGCGGCCACCCGCCTCGGTCTCGGCCGCGTGCGCTACGAGGTCGGAGACGCCACCCGTTTCCGGGGCGGGGAGACCTTCGACGCCGCCTACATGCTCGACATCGTCCACCACATCCCGGAGGAGGCCGTGCGGCCGCTCCTCGAGCAGCTGGCGAAGGCGCTGCCGGCAGGCGGGCGTCTCCTGATCAAGGACGTGGACCGCCGGCCCGCCTACAAGCGCTGCTTCACCCGCGCGCTGGACTGGCTCATGGATCCGAGGAGCCCCGTCCGCTACTGGGCCGCCGACGAGCTGCAGGATCTGCTCGAGGGCATCGGCTTCCGGGTGCACCGCCACCTGATGGTGGACATCTTGCCGTACCCGCATGTGCTGTACATCTGCGAGCGGCGGCCGTGATCTCGTCGCTGCTCCGCGCCGAGGCCATCACGGCCGGCTACGGGAAGCTGGACATCCTCCACGAGGTGAGCCTCATCGTCTCCCCGGGAGAGCTCGTGACCGTCATCGGCCCCAACGGCGCCGGCAAGTCCACCGCCTTCAAGGTGATCGTCGGCTTCCTGCGCCCGACCAGCGGCCGGGTGATCTTCGACGGCAAGGACATCACCGGGCTCCGCCCCGATCAGGTCCTCCGCTACGGGCTCGCCTATGTGCCCCAGGGGCGCATCGTCTTCCCGCAGATGACCGTGCTCGAGAACCTGGAGATGGGCGCCTACATCGAGCGCAGCCCGCAGAAGATCCGCGAGGCCCTCGACCGCGTCTTCACGCTCTTCCCGATCCTGGCGGAGCGGCGGAGCCAGAAGGCCGGCACCATGTCGGGCGGGGAGCAGCAGATGGTGGCCATCGCCCGGGGGCTCATGACCATCCCCAAGCTCGTCCTCCTCGACGAGCCGTCCCTGGGGCTGTCGCCCAAGTTCGTGGCGGGGATCTTCGACAAGCTGGCGGAGATGAAGCGCTCGGGCTACACCCTCATGGTGGTCGAGCAGAACGCCGCGCGGGCGCTGGCCGTGGCGGACCGGGGGTACGTGCTCGAGCTGGGGCGGAATCGGTACGAGGGGACCGGGCCGTCGCTCCTGGCGGACCCCGAGGTCAAGCGTCTTTACCTCGGGGGGTAAGATGAGTAGAATCTGCGTCATGCGTTTTTTCCGACCCGTTCTCGCCCTCACGATCCTCGCCGCCGGCCTCGCGGGCGGCATGCTGCTCTGGTCCCGCACCTCCACCGCCCGGACGGCCACTGACGTCGCGGTGCAGCGGGGCCAGCAGGTCTACGCCATGTACTGCGCCACCTGTCACGGCCTGGCCGGCAAGGGGGACGGTCTCTCCGGCCAGGGCCTGCCCATCAAGCCCCAGGATCTGACGGACGGGCGCGTGCTCAATGCGCTGCCCGATCACTTCCTCTTCACCGTCATCAGCCAGGGCGCCCAGGCGGTCGGGCTCTCGCCGCTCATGCCTCCGTTCAAGCCGCAGCTCTCCGACACGCAGCTCCATGACGTGATCGCCTACGTGCGGACGCTGGCCCAGCCCGCCTTCGACCCGAAGGCCGTGCTGCCCATTCCCGTGAAGCGCGAAGGACCCGTGCAGCCCATCTTCTTCAGTCACGCCATCCACGCCGGCTCCTACAAGCTCGACTGCCAGTACTGCCACGCCGGGGCGCGCAGGAGCAGCGCGGCGGGGCTGCCGTCGGTGGAGCGCTGCATGGGCTGCCACCGGGTCGTCGCGGCGCAGGGGAACCCGGAGGTCCAGAAGCTTCTCGGCTACTGGGACAGGAAAGAGCCGATCCCGTGGGTGCGCGTCTTCAGGGTCCCGGAGTACGTGACGTTCACCCACAAGAACCACGTGCAGGCGGGCCTGCCCTGCCAGACCTGCCACGGCCGCATCGAGGCCATGGAGCAGGTTTCGGCCGGACTCACGGGGCAAAGCCTCGTCAACGATCTGAAGAACCTCGCCGGGATGTCCCCCGTGCCGAACCGGTTCACGATGGGATGGTGCGTGGAGTGCCACCGCGCGGCGAATGCCAAGGACCTGGCGAGCCTGGCGTGGATCGGCTCACCCGTGCCCACGCTCACGCGCGCCGAGCCCAAGGCCCCGCTCGACTGCGTGAACTGTCATCATTGATCTGAGGTGTGTAAACGAGCTCAGGCGGCGGCCTTCCGTTTCACCGGCTCCTCGCTCTGCTTGATCCGTACGCGATCCGCGTAGACGACACCCTCGGCGACCTCCGGCAGCAGCTCCGGCGCGTCCGGGCGGCGGAAGCGTCGCTCCGCGAGGAGCAGCGGCTTCCAGATGACCGCTGTGGCATTCTCCACTCAAGGTGCTGGAAACGGGGCTGGCCCCGGGCGCTACCCGGTCTCCATCGGCAACGCGGGGTCCGCGCACCACTCCCAGAGGAAGGTGTCGTAGACCGACACGCGCTCGTGGCCCAGGAGCGTCAGGGCGAAGGCATCGGCCGTGGCGGCGCTGCTGCCGCCGCCGTAGGCCATGACCCTGCGGTCCGGCGTGGCGCCCACCCGCTCGAACATCTCGCGCAGCGCGCCGGGCGGGCGGAAGACGCTGCTCTTCGGCTCCATCAGGGCCACGAATGGGACGTTCACGCTGCCGGGAATGCGTCCGGGCCGCCCGCAATGGATGGGGGGGTCACCCGTGTGCGGCTTGGGTCAGAGCGCGTTGATGGTGCAGACGTGGGGATATGTCCTCGCTCCCAGTCGGCCTGCTCGCTCTCGACGCGGTACACGGCGGTCCTGTCGAGGACGAGGTGGGTGGTGCGGAGGTGCTGGGGCATCGAGAAAGCACTCGACCACGCCTTCGCCGAAGTGGATGTCCGTGAGGTACGAGATATCAGGTGGCCGCAATCAGAGCCGCTCCAGCTTCCTCTCGAGCGGCTCGGGTGCCCATGACGCGGGCAAGCCGAGATCCGCCAGCAGGACTTGTGCGCAGTTGTAGCCGGGCAAGCCGGTGATGTTCCCGCCTGGATGCGAGGAGGCGCCGCACAGGTACAACCCCTTCAGACCACCGCGATAATGGCCCGCACCGGCGAAGGGCCGGTTGTGTCCGACCTGGCCGTGTGAGAAGGCGCCGACGAGCAGGTCGCCATATGTCATGTTCACAAGCGTCCGCTCCGTATCGAGCGGGCTTCGGGTGAACCAGTCCAGCACGGCGCCCGGAAGATTCGGCGCATATTCGCTCCAGAGCCTGAGCATCGCCTCGCCGTGTCGATCCTTCTCCCTGTCCCAGTTCGCCGCGCCACCGTGCAGGCGGTACGGCAACTTCTCCCACATGAAGGCCGTGTGGAAGCCGGGCGGCGCTTGTGATGGATCGAACTGGGTCGGGCAGCTGCCCCACATGACGGGCGGTGGAATCGTGCCGGCCTCGTGGTGCCGCACGATCTCGGGGTACTGCGGCAACCCTTCCAGTCCGAGGATGACCATGAAGGCGTCCTTCAGATGGGGGCGCCGTTCCGCGGCCTCGTACCGAGGAGGCTCTCGGAGATTCACGTTGATGGCGAAGAGGGGTGCGATCACGTTGAACTTGAAGGCCGCCGCCTTGTTCCGCCAGTCCAACGGCATGACGTCTTCGTCGAGCAGGTCGAGAAAGGTCTGCACGGGGTTGAGCCCGGATGCCACGAAGTGGCGTGCGCGCCAGACGTCACCGTCCACCGTTTCCACGCCGACGGCACGTCCGCCCTCAACGAGGATCTTCTTCGGCACGGCCTGCAGGCGAACATCGCCTCCGCTCTCCGAGACGGCGCGGACGAGCGCCCGGGCCAGCGCGGCCGCCCCGCCGCGGCTCATCTGCGCCTTTCCGGCCGTGGCCAACAGCATCGCGATGTGGTGACCGAACCCCTTACAGCGGAGGTCGACTTCCCGCAGGCCATTGAAAAACAGTAGCCCGCCCTGGATCACGGGATGCTCGAACTCCTGCTTCACGAACTCGAGCGGCGACATCTCGCTGACGGCGAGAAGGAGCCGACCTTCGGCACTCCGCTCGAGGAGCGCCCGGCGGCGCTCCGGTTCGATGGGAGGAGACCGGCTTTCCGGGATGAGGATCTTTTCAACGATCGGAAGAAAGTCGTTCCGCCACCGGCGCACGGTGGCGGCATCCCGCCGGCTGAAGCTCGCGAAGGACTCGGCGGTCTTCTCGAAGTCCGTCCACCACTCCAGCGATCCTCCGTTGCGCAAGAGCAGCGCGACGTTGAGCGCCGGCTCCACGTAGACGGCGCCGTGGCGCTCGAGATCGAGATCATGGTACCAGGGCATGCGGTTGAGAGCCCGATGGTAGAACGAGTGGAGGTTGTGCAGGAAGCCCGGCCGGCGCGGGTCCTCCACCGTCGAGAGCCCTCCGCCGGCGGTGTCGCGGCGCTCGAGGCACACCACCTTCAGGCCTGCCTGCCCAAGGTACGCCTGGAGGATCAGGCTGTTGTGTCCCGATCCCAGGATGATGCCGTCGTACTGCCGCGATTCGTTCACCGCGATCACCCGTATGGTCGCCCTACTTGAGGTCGACTCGCTCGCGCGAGTCCGCCGGACCGAACGGGCTGAGACCGACGTTCTTGAACCTCGACCGGTAGGCGTCGTGCCACTTGATCTCCAGGATCCACAGGCCGGGCAGATCGCGGACCAAGATATCCTGGATCTCCCAGAACGCCCGCTTGCGGATCTCGGGATCGACCTCGGTCTGGGCTTGCTGGAAGAGCTCGTCCACGCGCGGGTTGCTGTATCCGCTCGCGTTCGTGAAGGCCGCCTTCTTGATGTTCGAGGTGATATAGAAGCGTGCCGCCGAGACGGAGGGATCGGGTCCCGTATACGGCGTGGTGTAGAAGACGTCGTAGTCCCACTGCTTGAACGTGCGGTCGAGGAAGGCCGGATCGTCGCTGGTGGTGAGGTTGAGATCGATCCCGACTTTCTTGAGGTCTTCACGCCACAGCTCGGGCACCTTGCTGAACTCTGCCCGGCTCACGGTGACCGGCATGTTGAGCTTGAACCGCACGCCGTCCGCCTTTCGCGGATAGCCCGCCTCGTCCAGCAGCTTCTCGGCCCGCGTGGGGTCGAAGTCGTACGACGGCAGGCCCGGCTTGAAGGCGAATCCATGTCCGCTGTTGATCGGGCCCGAGGCAACCTTTGCGGCGCCGAAGTAAACCTTTTCCACCACGGCCTTCCGGTCGAGCGTGTGGTACAGGGCTTGCCGCACCTTCCGGCCCTTGTCGTCGAGACCGCCGACGAGCGGGCTGCGCATGTTGACGAAGATCCACCCGAGGGAGGCGAAGCTCTTCCACGTCTCCGACGTCACGCCGATCTCGCTCGACCGCTGCCATTTCGGGACGACGTGGTTCGGGATCAGGACCGCCATGTCGATCTCGCCCTTCTCGAGCGCGCGCAGCCGACTCGGCTCATCAGGCATGATCTGGACGACGGCGCTCTCGAGCAGAGGGAGTCCCTTCTTGAAGTAGGCGGCATTCTTCTTGACCTTGATGTGCTGACCGCGCCGCCACTCCTCGAACACGAACGGTCCGGTGCCGACGGGCTTCGCGTTGTAGTCGTTTTTCAGGACGTCCGTTCCTTCGTACAGATGCTTCGGCAGGATCGGGGAAAAATACGGTGTCCCGAGGTACGTCATCAGCGGCGCAAACCTGGTCTTGAGCTTGAACACGACCGTGCGTGGAGCGATCACGGATACCACGTCAATGTTCGCGAAGACGGAGGGGCCGTGCGGCGCATATTTCTTCCACAGCTCGTCGGCGGTGAACTTGACGTCCTGGGCCGTGAAGGGTTTCCCGTCATGCCACTTCACGCCGTCGCGCAGCGTGAAGGTATACGTCAACCCGTCCGGCGAGACCGTCCACGACTCGGCGAGGTCCGCCTCCGTTCGCAAGTCGAGCGTCGTGGTGACCAGGCTGTTGAAGATCATCGCCGACGTGAAATGCGCCGGGAACTCCGTCGTCAGCACGGGATTGAGCGTCGTCGGATTGGCGGACGAGGCAATGATGAACGTCCTCGAGGCTGCCGTCGCGTGCAGGACGGGCATGGCGAGCGTCGCGAGCACCACCACCGCGCAGGTCACGCACGTTCGTGTCAGTCGCATTTCGCTCTCCTTCTCGTCAGGGAGTCACGTCCGCCCCTGCTTCAGACGGCGCCCATCCGAGGATCGAGGACGTCATTGAGCGCATCGCCGGCGAAGTTAAAGCCGAGGACGGTGAGGAAGATCGCGGTACCCGGGAAGACGGACATCCACCACGCGTCCTCGAGAAACCGCTGAGCGTTGTTCAGGATGGTGCCCCAGCTCATGCGGTTGGGATCGCCGAGCCCGAGGAAGCTCAGGCCCGCCTCGAGAATGATGGCGGCGCCAATTTCAAGACTCGCATTGACGATGACCAACGGAAGGGCGTTCGGCAGGATCTCCCGAGCGATGATCCGCCATTGCGGCTGGCCCAGCGACCGGGCTGCTTCCACGAAGTCGCGGCTGCGGAGCGACATGACCTCCGATCGGACCAGGCGTGCCATGCCCGGCCACGCGAGACCGCCGATCACGATGATCATGTTCCACATTCCCGCTCCGATGAGCGCGACGGCGACCACGGCGAGAAGGAGTCGAGGCAGGATCATGAACACCTCGGTGATCCGCATGAGCAGGTCATCGAGCCAACCGCCACGGTACCCCGACACCGCGCCCACGAGGACGCCCACCGTCGTCGCCAGGACACCGGACACGAATCCGACGGAAAGAGAGACACGGCTGCCCCAGAGCAGTTGGCTCAGAATGTCGCGACCGAGGTCGTCGGTCCCCATGGGATGCCGCACCGACGGAGCCTGCAACGCCTCGTGTGTCGTCGCGAAGGGGTCGAGAGACAGCCTCGGTACGGTGCAGGCCATCACGACGAAGAATGCGACGAGCGTGACGCCCAGCACGCCGAGACGGTTGAAGCGCGCGCGATGCAGCAGCGCTCGAAGACCACGCGGGATCCCAGGCATGCTGGCGCCGTTCGAACGCCGGGCGCCGGACGAATGGGCGCTCACGCCGTGCGTGTCCGTGGATCAATCATGCCGTACACGACGTCCGTGACGAGATTCACGGCAACGATGAAGAGCGACATCACGATGAAGAGGCCGAGCAGAAGCGGGTGGTCACGGGCAAGGATGGCGTCGTAGGTCAAGCGCCCGAGGCCGGGGTAGGAGAATACGGTCTCGGTCAGCACCGTGCCGGCGATAAGCGTTCCGAATCCCGTCCCCGTCGCCGTGACCACGGGCCGGACCGCGTTCTTCAACGCATGCACGCCAAGCACTCGTCCCTCGCTCAAGCCCTTTGCCCGCGCGGTTCTGATGTAGTTCTCGCGGAGCACTTCGACGATGCTCGCGCGCGCAAGACGTCCCGTGATCGCCAGCCTGAGCAAGAAGATCGTGAGCGCGGGGAGGAACAGGTGGCGTGCAACGTCGAGCACCCAACGGAAGCCCTCGTGCTGCTCGCGCAACGACATGAAGCCGCCCGTCGGGAACCACCCGAGCCAGACGGCGAAGACGAGCATCAGGAGCTGCGCGAGCCAGAAGATCGGCAGCGACCAGGCGACGACCGAGCCGACGGAGAGCGCGCCGTCGATCGCCGAGTACGGTCGATAGCCGGCGATCGTCCCGAGCGTGATACCGGCGATGACGGAGAAGATCGTGGCGGTCGTGATCAGGAGCAGCGTCGTGGGCACCCGGGAAGCGACGACGGCAAGGACGGGCTGACTGAACGAGATCGACTGGCCGAAGTCTCCCTGGACGACGCGGCCGAGGTAGCGGAGCAGTTGGAGTGCGAGAGGTTGATCGAGCCCGTATATCCGCCGGATCTCCTCGGCGTACTGCGGCGAGGGGCTGTGCTGTCCACTCAGCATCAGGACTGGATCGCCCGGTGCGGCATGGATCAAAAAGAACGCGATCACGACCACGACCAGTGCGACGGGGACTGCCTGAGTCAGACGCCGGACGATATAGGGAATCACGATCGGTGGCGCCGCGCGTCCGGCTCGCTAGGCTTCACGATTGACGAGGCACCGTCCGCCGCGGATGACCCGGACAATCATGTCCGTGTTTCGAAGTATTCCGATGTCGTCGAGTGGATTGCCAGTGACGACGATGACATCGCCGAGCTTCCCGGGTGCGAGAGTACCGAGGCGCTCAAGACCCAGCGCCGCCGCCGCGACACTCGTGGCCGACTGTATGGCTTCCATCGGCGACATGCCGTGGCGTACCAGCACCTCCAGCTCCGCGGCATTCTCGCCGTGGGGCAGGCAGCGCCACGTGTCGCTCCCCATCGCAACCGTCACGCCGGCCTTTCGGGCGATCCGGAACGAGTCGAGATGCCGGTCCAGAACCGCTTGAGCCTCTTCCGGCGAGAGCTTCATGAGCCATCGGGGCAATCGCTCGACGAGAGCCGGGAAGACGCCGAGCGTGGGCACGAGAACCGTGCCGCGTGCTGCCATCCTGGCTGCGGCCTCGGCGGTCAGGAACGTGCCGTGCTCGATGGTATCGACGCCGGCTTCGAGGGCGTTGAGGATTCCGCTCTCGCTCTCGGCGTGGCAGGCGACCTTGACGCCGCCGGCGTGCGCGGTGTCGACGGCGGCACGGAGCTCTTCGACCGAATACTCGTCGAGCGGTGGCAGATGACCGTCAGCAATCGGACTGTTGCTCGCACAGACCTTGATGAAGTCGGCCCCCTGGCGAAGACGCTCTCGGACCTGTCGTCGGATCTGTTCAGGCCCGTCGGCGAGGCCGGCCTCGATGCGGTCGACGAGACCGGTCATTTGTCGGTCGAGATGTCCGCACGTCTGGGAGAGCCAGCCGCCGACGATGATTCGCGGCCCGTCGCACAGACCCAGATGGATGGCGTCTCGCACCGCGCAGATCGCGCTCACGAATCGCGCGCCGCACTCCCGCACTGTCGTGAATCCGGCCTCGACAGTCACGCGTGCGTCGCGCGCGGCCCACATCGTGAAGAGCTCCGGCGAAGCCCGCAGCATGGAGAGCATCATGCTCGGCTCGGCGGGGTCGTGAATCCCGCCGAGATGGACGTGGCAGTCGATGAGACCGGGAAGGATCACCCCGTCGCCGGCGTAGTGGACGTGCGCTCCCGCTGGGATCTGGCCGTCGGAGCGAATCTCAACGATCTGCTCGCCACGACCTACGACGACACCATTCGTCACCGGCTCGCCGCCGCCCGTGATCACCAGGCGTCCTGCGACGGCCCAGTCGACGCGATCAGGCGAGTCGAGCGCCGAGGTTCTCACGTTCCCCTGCTGTTGGCGATGCAACGACCTGGCTTCGTGTCAAGTACTTCTGCCCCTTCACCTGATCAGCGCGATAACGGGAGCGTCGCCATCATGAACGGCGTCCCCGGGGTCGGGCCCGCGGCCCGCGGGCCCGAGGGCGGCCGAGCCGGGCGTGGGCGTGGACCTGAGAACAGATCCGCACGCGCCCGTGGCGGCGCGTGCGGACCCGGCCCCCCCACGGATCCCCAATGCTCCCACCGATGCCCACCGATGCCGATGGCACAGCGCACCCACACTCCTCGGGGCCGGGCGAAGCCGGCCGGCGCGTCCGCCAGGTCTACGCGCCGCGTTCCGAGCCGACGATGCCGACGAAGGACACGCACTCGCCGGGGGCGCCGCCGAGGTTGTGGGTCATCGCGAGCGTGCGGCCGCGGGCGACGCTCGGGATCTGGCGCGGGCCGGCCTCCCCGCGGAGCTGGAGCCAGGCCTCGAAGAGCATGCGCAGGCCGGAGGCGCCGATGGGATGGCCGAAGGACTTGAGCCCGCCGTCGGGGTTCACGGCCAGCTCGCCGTCGAGGTCGAAGGTGCCGGCGAGCACTTCCTTCCAGGCGGTCCCGCGCGGCGCGAAGCCGAGATCCTCCATGAGGATCAGCTCGGTGGGCGTGAAGCAGTCGTGGACCTCGGCCATGGCCAGCTCGGCGCGCGGGTCCTTGACGCCCGCCTGGCTGTAGGCGTCGGCGGCGGAGGCCACCACCTCGGGGAAGGTCGTGTAGTCGTAATCGGGATCGATGGGTCCGGCGGCGGGGCCCGCGATGAAGGACAGCGCCTTCACGAAGAGGGGTGTGTCGGTGTACTGGTGGGCATCCTCGGCCCGGACGATGACCGCGGCCGCCGAGCCGTCGCTCACGCCCGAGCAGTCGAAGATGCCCAGCGGCCCCGCGACCAGGGGCGAACAGGCGATGACCTCCCTGGCGACCTCTTTCCTGAACTGGGCCCGCGGGTTGAGCGCGCCGTTCTTGTGGTTCTTCCAGGCGATGCGGGTCATCACGTCCTTGAGCAGCCCCGCGTCGAGGCCGTACTTCTTGCAGTAGGCCGGCGCGAGCAGGCTGAACATGGCCGGGGCGGTGATGGCGGCCTGGGTGCCGTCGGCGGGCGCGGCGAGCCCGGGCAGCCCGGAGAAGCCCGAGTCCTTCAGCTTCTCGACGCCGATGGCCATGGCCATGTCATAGGCGCCCGAGGCCACGGCGTAGCAGGCGTTGCGGAAGGCCTCGGAGCCGGTGGCGCAGAAGTTCTCGACGCGGCTCACCGGCTTGTAGTCGATCTTGAGCGGACGGGAGAGCGTGAGCCCGCTCTGGCCGGAGAACAGGGTGCCGAGCCAGAAGGCGTCGACGGCGTCGATGGGGACCCCGGCCGAGTTGAGCGCCTCCGTGGCGGCATCCACCAGGAGATCGTCCACGCTCTTGTCCCAGTGCTCGCCGAAGGGCGTGCAGCCCATGCCGATGATCGCCACGCGGTCGCGGATGCCGTTGCTCGCCATGGTCAGAGCTCCTTCACCTGGGGCGGGCACCCGGGCTGTCGCCACGCCCGCCCCCGCCGGATATTCGCGTTGCTTGATTCTCTTCGCGCGGTCTCAGCTGCTGCTGGCGCGGAGAGGACGCGCCTTCCAGAAGTAGTTGTGGACGCCGCCGGCCGTGAAGAGCCGCCGGAACGTCATCTCCACGCGGGTGCCGATGGCGACCGCGGCCGGGTCCACGTCGGTGAGCTCGCACTGGAAGCGCCCCCCGCCCTCGAAGTCGATCACCGCGGCGACGACGGGCGGCGAGAGCGAGTAGGCCAGCCGGTCCACCGTGAACGTCGCGATCACGGCCGGGACGTCGCTGAGCCGCTCGGGCGCCATCCTGTCCACGGCGTGGCACTTGAGGCAGACGCGCTGGGGCGGGACGTGCCGGGCGCCGCAGGCCTGGCAGCGGCTGCCCGTGAACGCGAACTTCCACGCCTCTCGACGGAAGGCCGGCGGTGCCGCGGGGCGCTCGGGGTCGGGCCGTCGCGGAGGCTCGCGGTCGAGGAAGCCGCGCCAGGTGAGGAAGGCCGCGTAGGGGACGCTGGCGCCGCCGGCGATCTGCCGGGCCACCGTCCCGTTCGCGCGCGGCGAGGCACAGGCGGCGGAGGTCCGCCAGATCGTCACGTCGCAGCCGTCGGCCAGCGAGACGACCGCGATCAGTTGATCCGGCGCCGCCCGATCGAGGGTATCCGCGAGGAGCAGCCCCGCATGCGCCGTCCCGGTATTGCCGATCACCGCGCCGAGGTCGTCAGCCACCGCCGCGGGCGGGGCACCCACCGATGCGGCGACCCGCTTGCAGGCTCGGGCATGGGGCCCGGCGACGATGAGCCGGTCGAGCGCCTGGGCCGTGATACCGGCCTGCTTCAGCGCCGCGGTCACGGCGGCCTCGCCCAGCGGCGCATAGGCGTGCTCGCCGAAGCGCTCCTCCCACTGGCGGGAGGTCGCCGCGCCCGGTTGCCGCCAGCGATCGAGGAACTCGGCGGTCGAGTGGGCCCAGGCGATGGGCTCGGCCAGCACAGGCGCCTCGGCGCTGTCCTCGGCGCAGAGGAAGGCCACCGCAGCGTCTCCACCCTCGCGCTCGTCGGCGCCCCCGGGAAGCCCCGTGCGGATGTCGGAGAGCACCGCGAGCGTCGGCCGGCCGGCATCCACCGCCGCGCGCAGGGCGCCGGTGCCCGAGCGCACCGAGCCCAGCATGTCGAAGGCGGCGGTCGCCGGATCGAGGTCGAGCGCCGCGTGGATGGCGGTGGCATTGGTCTTGTCGAGATAGCCCGGGGCGGCGGTGGCGAAGTAGAGCGCCGCCGGCCGCGGCGCGGGTGCTCCCCGGAGCGCCTCGCGAGCTGCCTCCACGCCCATGGAGGTCGTGTCCTCGTCATAGGAGGCGACGGCGCGGGTGCCCTTGCCGGCGGGCTGGCCGAGCGCGGCGGCGATGGCCTTCCGGTCGAGGCGGAAGTACGGGATATAGGCGCCGTAGGCGACGATGCCCTTCATGACACCGCCACGTTAGCAGGGGACGCCGGGAGCAGTCAAACGGCCTTCACGACGGCCGCTTGACCCGGTCCGCCGGGATCACGGCGACGGCGTCGATCTCGATGAGGTACTCGGGCTTGACCAGGCGCTTGACCTCCACCAGCGTGCTGGCGGGGTAGGGCCGCCGGAAGTACTGGGCGCGGACCTCGTGGATCTGCGCGAGCCCGCTCATGTCCGTGACGTAGACGGTGACCCGCGCCACGTCGTCCATGGTCCCTCCGGCGCCGGCGAGGACCGTGCGGATATTCTCGAGGACCTGCCGGGTCTGCGCGCGGATGTCGCCCTTGCCCATGACGGCGCCGGTGGCGTCCTGGGCGACCTGGCCGGAGACGTGCAGCACCTTGCCCTCGGGCTGCCAGGCGGCGCTGGAGAAGATGCCGAAGGGCTTTACCGTACCGGGCGCGTCGAAAGCGTCTGCCATGGTCCCCTCCTGGGTTGGGTATTGTCGCGGCCCCGATCATAGCGCAGCCCCGCTCGTCCTTGACGCTCCGGCTCCGCCGGGATAGGCTCCCGGTGGCGCCGATGCTCCGGCGCCGATCCCAGCGCGCCGGGCGCTCGCCCGGGGAGGAGCCCATGGCAGACGAGGTCCACTGTTCCGTCCAGGATCGCATCGCGACCGTCACCCTCGACCGCCCGGCCAAGCGCAATGCGCTGAACATGGCCCTGGTCGAGGGACTCTCCGCCATCTTCGGGCGGCTCGAGCAGGACCCGGACGTGCGGGTCGTTGTCGTCCGCGGCGCGGGCACGGTCTTCTGCGCCGGCATGGACCTGCGGGAGCTGGGCACGCGGCTGGGCGAGGCCAAGGATCCGGAGCGCCGCGTGACCGAGGTCTTCCAGGAGATCGAGCGGAGCCGGCACCCCACGATCGCCATGGTCCAGGGCGACGCCTTCGCGGGCGGCTGCGAGCTGGCGCTGCACTGCGATCTGCGCGTGGCGGCGGCGGCGGCGCGCTTCGCCATGCCGCTGGCGCGGCTCGGGCTCGTCGTGCCCTTCCCGCTGGGCCAGAAGCTGGTGGAGGTGGTAGGGCCGGCCTTCACGCGGGAGATCCTGTTGATGGGCGAGCCCGTGGGCGCGCAGCGGGCCTGGGAGATAGGCATGGTCCACCGGGTCGTCCGCGCCGAGAAGCTCCACGGGGCCGTCTACGCCATGGCGCGAAGCATTGCCGACCACGCGCCGCTGTCGTTGCAGGCGCTCAAGGCCACGATCCTGCGTGCCGTGGACGCAGGCTCGCGCATCGAGCACGGA
>JACPCX010000018.1:0-5526 GCA_016184305.1 Candidatus Rokuibacteriota bacterium
GACATGCTCGATGCGCCCGAGGATCTGCCCAAAGAGGCTCCGCGTCAAGTGGCTTTCGGCCTCGCCCCAGGGCCCGAAACCCTTGAAGGCGCAGGAATTCTCCTGCTATAGTGGCGATTGCGCGCTCGATCGGACCTGGCCTAACACGAACAAACCAGCACCCCCGGACGAGAGGGGGAGGAGTCCCGATGGCCGAGCGAGAGGCCCAGGAGTACTTCCAGTGGACGGCGGCGCTCTTCGACCGCGCGCGCGTGTTCGACAAGCCCGAAGCCCTGCGCGGCATCCGCGTCCTGGAGCTGACGACGCTCGTCCTCGGGCCCACCACCGCGGATTTCCTCGGTGAGCTGGGGGCGGAGGTCATCAAGGTGGAGCTGCCCCCTGGCGGCGACACGATGCGCTACGTGACGCCCGAGGCCACCTACTGGAAGAACGCCTCCCTCGGCTTCTACCCGGAGAACCACTCCAAGCGCCACGTCGGCATCGACCTGCACGCGGAAGACGGCAAGGCGCTCTTCAGGCAGCTGGCATCCAGGTCGGACATCCTGGTGGAGAACTTCCGGGCGGGGACGCTGGACACGTGGGGGATCGGTTACCGGCAGATGCGCGAGGGGAACCCCCGACTCATCTACGTGGCCGATTCGGGCTTCGGCCAGTGGGGCCCGTTCTCTCAAGGGCGCGCGTCCTACGACGCGGTGGCCCAGACCGTGTCGGGCACCATCGCCATCACCGGCTTCACGGGCCGCCCGCCCATCCTCTGCGGCATCTTCATCGGCGACTGGTTCGGCGGGTTGATGGGGGCCACGGCTGCGCTGGTGGCCCTCCATCACCGGGACCGGACCGGGGAAGGGCAGCTCATCGACTTCGCCCAGAGCGAGGGGCTGATCCGGACTCTCGACTGGACCTGGGTGAGGCTGGGGCTCACGGGCCGCGACCGGGGACCCGCGGGCAACCGTGACGAGGCGCTCGTGCCCGCGGAGATCTTTCCGTGCCGTGACGGCTACGTGGCCGTGGCCGCGGCGCGCGACGCGGAGTTCGCGGGGCTCTGCCAGGCCATGGGGGAGCCGGCCCTTGCCAGCGATCCCCGGTTCGCCACGCTCCCGGCGCGCCAGAAGCCCGAGCACATGAACCCGCTGCTCGACACGATCCGCGCATGGGCCGGCAGGCTCGGGCGCGCCGAGATCGAGGCGGCGGGCGCCCGGCACGGCTTCGCCGCCACCCGCGTGGCCACCGCCAGGGACAAGCACGACGATGCCCACCTGCGCGCTCGCGGCTCGGTATGGCAGTACGAGGACCCGCTTTACGGCGAGATGGTCGAGCAGGGGCCGGCAGTCAAGCTCTCCGAGACGCCGGCCCGGATCAAGTGGGCGGCCAAGCCCGTGGGCTGGCACAACCACGACGTCCTGATGCGGCTCCTGGGGCTCTCCCCGTCGCACATCAAGGATCTGGAGGAGCGGAAGGTGGTGGGCCAGTGGGCGGATCGCAACGGGGCCAGGCCTCCTGCCGACTGGAGCGGGGGGCCGCGCATATGAGCGACAGCCCGCCCGCGAGCGACGGCCGGCACGGTGTGCCCTGGGCCCAGTTCGCCAAGGACCTCAGCGACCCGGCGAAGGCCCACGACAAGCCCGAGGCCCTCGACGACCTGCGCGTCCTCGACGTGTCCAGCGGGAACTTCGCCGCGCTCTTCACCTCGTCCATCCTCGCGGAGTTCGGCGCCGAGGTGATCCGCGTGGAGCCGCCCACGGGGGACGTCGCGCGGCTGTACTCGCCCGAAGGCGTCACGCATCGCGGGACGGGGCTCGCCTACCTCGTCGAGGCGCGCAACAAGCGGCACGTCACGCTGAACCTGCACACCGAGCAGGGTCGACTCCTCCTGGTGCGTCTGGCGCGTCACGTGGACGTGCTCATCGAGAGCGAGCTGCCGGGCCAGATGGACGCCTGGGGCATCGGCTACCGCCAGCTCTCGGTGCTGAATCCGGGCCTGATCTACCTCGCCGTCTCGACCCACGGCCAGTTCGGGCCGCGCGCCGCCCAGGTGATGCCCGACTACGACATCACCGACCAGGCGCTGTCCGGTGTGCCCTATGTGACGGGCGAGCCCGAGGGCGAGGGGCCCGCGGAGTCATCGGCGCCCACCAAGCAGGGCAACTGGATTGGCTGGTATGTGGGCGGAGGGTTCGGCGCGCTCTCGGTGCTGGCGGCCTTGCACTGGCGCGTGGTGAGCGGGCGCGGCCAGTTCCTGGACCTCACGCCCTCGGAAGCGGAGATGCGCTTCAGCGACGCCGGCGTCATCTGGTACCACGCCGCCCAGCGCATCCAGGAGCGGGTGGGAGGGCTGCACATCCAGGTGTTCCCGTACACGCTCATCAAGACCAGGGACTCGTACTCCTTCGTGGCGGGCTTCTCGGACGTCAACTTCACCGGGCTCACCAACATCATGGGGCGCCCGGACCTGAAGGAGCGCTTCGCCACCACCAAGGATCGGATCCTCAAGGCGCGCGAACTCCACCAGGAGCTGGAGCGCTGGTCGGCCGATCTCACGGCCGAGGACATCCTCCACCGCTTCCAGGATTACATGGTCCACAAGCGCGGCCCGGGGACCGTCGCCACGGCGCGGCTCAACCGCCCGGAGGAGGTGCTCGCGGAGCCGCATTGGTGGGAGCGGGGCGTGCTGCAGAAGGTGGACGATCCGGACTACGGGGAGCTCCTGCTCCAGGCCCCGCCGTGGAAGATGTCCCGGACGCCGCCCCGCATCAAGTGGGCGTGCCGACCGGTGGGCGCGGACAACGAGCACATCTACCTCAAGTACCTTGGCCTCGGGAAGGGAGACCTCCAGGCTTTGCGCACCGCCGGCGTGATCTAGGCGATGACACCGCTTCCGACAGGAGAGATGACCATGAACACCTCGCGCTACGCGAAGACACTAAGGTGGGTGGCAGCAGGGCTGGCCTTCACCGTCGCGGCGGCGTTCCCGCTGGCCTCGTGGACGGCCGTGGCCCAGGCGCAGACGCCGGCCGGGGGCGCCCAGCAGGCCGGCATGGAGCCCACCGACGGGCAGAAGGCGGCCGCCGGGCTCATGAACGTCTTCCACGTGCCCGGCAAGGCGATCGTCTGCGGCGTGGGCACGGCCAGCACCATCGCGGTGCTGCTGCTCAGCTTCGGCACCGCGTACCGGATGGCGGCCCGCGTCTTCGACGAGGGCTGCGGCGGCGACTGGGTCATCACGCCCGACCACCTGAGCGGGAAGATCCAGCCCAGGGGCGACCTCGACTGATCGGTCCGCAGACGAGGGGCTCCATGGGCAGGATTCCCCCACGGTATCTGCCGCCGCGCGAGCTGTGGCCGGAGCGCATCTACACGCTCCCCGAGCACGCCGCGTACCCCCAGCGCCTCAACTCCACCGAGGAGCTGGTGGACCGCCACGTGGCCGAGGGCCGGGGAGACCGCACGGCGATCCTCTTCGAGGACCAGACGATCACGTACCGGGCGCTCGGCGCGTCCGTCAACAAGGTCGGCAGCGCGCTCCGGGCCCTCGGGATCGAGGAGGAGGACCGGGTGCTGCTGCGCTCGCCCTCCATCCCGCCGGCGCTGGTGGCGAACTTCGCCGTGATCAAGATCGGCGCGGTGATCGTGCCGACCTCGCCGCTGTTCTCCCGCGCCGAGCTCGCCCATGTGGCCGGGCTCACTGAGGCCGTGGCGCTCATCGTCGCCGCCCCGCTCCTGGAGGAGGTGGACGCGGCGCGCCAGCAGCTCGAGACCGTCAAGCACGTCATCGTGATCGGCGGGGATACGGCGACGATCAAGGCCAAGGGCTACATCCCGTACGGGGAGCTGGTGGCCCGCGGCGCGGAGAGCCTCCCCCCCGTGCGCCGGGACCGCATGGCCGTCTCCGTCCTGCTCTTCACCTCGGGCACCACGGGGCTTCCCAAGGGCACGGTCCACGTCATGGAAGAGGCTCTCATCGTGCCCGACGGCTTCGGCCGGTGTGGCTGGGGGGTGACGGCCGAGGACGTGATCGGCGGTCCCGCGCCCCTGTCGCTCGCCGCCGGCTACTCGACCCAGGCGGTGATTCCCTTCCGCTTCGGCGCCGCGGCGTCGCTGCTGCCCCGCTTCACGCCCGAGGGCATGTTCGAGCAGATCCAGAAGCACCGGATCACCGTCGTGTCCATCCTGCCCACGGCGTACCGGAAGATGCTCCAGGTGCCGGGCGCCCGGCAGACATACGATCTGTCCTCCGTGCGCATCTGCACGGGCGGGGGCGAGTCCCTCGGCGCCGAGACCTACCAGGCGTGGAAGGAGATGTTCGGGCACGAGATCTACGAGGGGCTCGGCACCACCGAGATGATGTACGTCTTCATCTCCTCGGCCGTCACGCGGCGCGTGAAGCCCGGGGCCATCGGCCCGGCGGTGCCGGGCTACGAGCTCCGCGTGGTCAGCGAGGAGGGTGTGGACTGCAAGCCCGGCGAGCCCGGACGTCTCATCGCCCGGGGCCCCACGGGCACCGTGTACTGGCGGGACGAGGAGAAGCAGAAGCAGGCGGTGTGGAACGGGTGGTGCCGCGCCGGGGACTTCGTCAGCATGGACGAGGACGGGTACGTGTGGTTTCTCTCGCGCGAGGACGACCTCATCAAGTCCTCCGGGTACCGGATCGGTCCGGAGGAGATCGAGGAGACGCTCCGCCGTCACCCTGCCGTCGCGGACTGCTCGGTCATCGGCGTGCCCGACCCCGTGCGGGGGCAGAAGACGCGCGCCTACGTCGTCCTCAAGACCGGGTGCTCTGCCAGCGAGGCCCTCGGCGGGGAGCTGATCGAGTTCTGCCGGGACACGCTCGCCGTCTACAAGCTGCCGCGCGAGGTGGAATTCGTCCCGGCCGTGCCGCGGGCCCCGGGCCCGGCCGGCCCCGGCACCGGCAAGCTCCTGCGGCGCGTCCTCCGGGACAAGCCCAGGTAGTGCCCCGGCCCGGACGGTGGGCCGTCCCGGCGCTCTTCGTTCTCCTCCTGACAGGGTTTGCGGCTGGCATCTGGGGCAGCTATCGCGCCGTGTTCCCGGGGCGGGGGCTCTACCGGGTCACCGGTGTTCTCGAGGCCCGATGGGGCGACACCATGATCCTGGTCAGGCATGACGCCGTGCCGGGGCTCATGGACGAGATGACCTCGATGTCCTTCATGGTCGAGTCGCGGGAGCTGCTCGACCGCGCCGGGGTCGCGCCGGGAGACCGTATCCGCTTCACCGTGCGCCAGATGCCGGACCGGCTGCTCGTGGTGGAGATCCAGAAGACCCGGTGAAGGGGCAGCGCGTGGCCATCATGACCCGGGTGCGGGCTCTGGGGCGCCGGGGCGTCACATCCGACGTGGCGCTCCTGGCGGGGAGCCTCGCCCTCTACCTCGGGACGCTCGCGCCCACCGTCTACACCTTCGACAGCGCCGAGCTCGCGGCCGGCGCCTACTCGCTCGGCATCGTGCACTCCACCGGGTATCCGCTCTACCTTCTCCTCGTCAAGGCATTCATGCTGCTCGTGCCGTGGGGCGA
>JACPCX010000113.1:0-22661 GCA_016184305.1 Candidatus Rokuibacteriota bacterium
ACCGCCCCCGGAGTAGCGCACGGGGAGCAGGCGCGATCCGAACCAGTCCACCTTCTCCTGGAGCGCGGCCTCGAACCTGGCGCGCTGCCGGGCATCCAGGCTCTCGCGCGTGACCGTGCCGATGATGCGAGGGAGGAACGGCCTCACGGTGACGAGCCCGCCCGCCGCGCGGGCACACTCCTCCACGTGCGTCACCACCCGCTCCGCGATCGCCAGCGGCGTCACCTTCGCCTTCGCCACCACCTCGCCCGCCTCCACCGGCTGGAGATCGTAGAGCGTGAACACCGCGATGCCGGGCTGCGCGTTCACCTCGTCGAGCGCCGCGGCGTGAACGTGCAGGAGCCCCCGGCGGGCGGCGAGCAGCGTCCACTGCCCCCCGCTATAGCCTTTCACCTCCACGCCCTCGCCCACGGCCGACTGCGCCAGCCGCGCCCCGGCGGGCTCCTCGTGCACGTCCCCCGGCTCCAGCTCGAGGACATGCACCTCCTCCCAGGGCAAGGTCAGCAGGAGGCGTGCCGCCTCGGCATCGAGCGTCTGCCCCTTCCGGATCGCGACGCGCCCCTGGGGATCTCGCACGTCGTGGCAGGCGATCCGGCCGTCGAGGGTCGCGGCACCCCCTTCCCCTCTGCGCAAGGCAATGGGTTTCATGTGCTCTTCACCTTTTTCGAAAGAGGCAGGCCGGTGGCGCCGCGCTGGGTGGCGAGGATTTCGGCCATGATCGCCAGCGCGATCTCGGGGGCCGACTGGGCCCCCAGGTCGAGCCCGATGGGCACGCGCACCCGCGCCAGCTGGGCCTCGGTGAGGCCGTCCTCCCGGAGCAGGTTCAAGATCGCCGCTCCCCGCCGCGAGCTACCCAGAAGCCCGATGTACCCGACCTCCGTGGTCAGCGCGTGGCGCAGCACCGGCAGGTCGTACTTGTAATCATGGGCCACCAGCACCAAGGCTGTGCCCGGGATGAGCGGGATCTCGCGCACGAGGTCCGACGGGATGCCGATCCGGAGCTCGTCCACGTCCGGGAAGCGCTCCCGCGTCGCGAAGCGCGGTCGCCCGTCCACCACCACGGTGCGGAACCCCAGCGTCCGCCCGAGGCTCACGAGCGGCATCGCCACGTGTCCGCCTCCCACGATCAGGAGGATCGCGGGCGGCGCGAGAACCTCCATGAAGGCCCGCACGCCCTCGAGGAAAAGCGTGCGGGAGCCGCCGGAGCCGAGCGCCTCCACGGCCTCGGCGGCGAAGCGGCGGTCGAGGAAGGGCTCGCCCAGCGATCCCTCCAGCACACCCGAGTCGAGCACGAGCAGCTTGGCGCCGTGATCGGGCGCCTCGAGCCGCGTGAGGATGGCCGCCCGCCCCCCGGTCGCCGCATGCGCCCGCGCGCGCTCGTAGAAGAGGAGCGTCCGATCGCCCGGGCGGTCCAGGGTCACCGGCTCGACGAACACCTCGATGGTCCCGCCGCAGGTCAGCCCGATCTCCCAGGCCTCCTCATCGCCCAGGTTGAGCTCGAGCAGGCGGGGCAGGTTCTGCCCGAGCACCTCGGCCGCCTCCTCGATGACCTGGGCGTCCACGCAGCCGCCGATGGTGACCGATCCGAGGATCCGGCCGCCCTCGCCGACCAGCATCTGCGCGCCTTCTTTCCGGGGGGTCGTGCCGCGGGTGTTCACGAGCGTCGCCAGCGCGACCTTGCCCTCCGCCTGACGGAGCCGTTCGATGTGCTCGAAGAGCTCGCTCATGGCCGGCTCACCTGAGCCTGAGGTGTCCCGCGAGATCCTGCAGGCTCGCGAGGTTGTGGGCGGCGGCGAAGTGGTCCACGAGCGGCAGCGCCGCGGCCATCCCGCGCGTGAGCGGCTCGTAAGACGGGTTGCCGAGCAGCGGGTTGAGCCAGATCACGCGGCCCGCCTTCCGCTTGAGCGTGAGCATCTCGGTGGCGAGATCATCGGGCTCGCCGGTATCCCAGCCGTCGGAGAGCAAGAGGACGATGGTCTGGCGGTTTACCAGTCGCCCCCAGCCGCGGTTGAACTCCCCGAGACAGTCGCCGATGCGCGTGCCGCCGGACCAGTCGCGCACCTCGGTGAGCTGCCGGAGCGCCCGCCGGTACGAGGCGCCCTTCAGGTGCTCCGTGACGCGCGTCAGGCGCGTGGCGAAGGTGAAGGTCTCCACGCGGCCGAAGACGTTCTGCAGGGCGTAGAGGAACTGCAAGAGGAAGCGGCTATAGAGGTCCATGGATCCCGACACGTCGCAGAGGAGGACGAGCCGCACCTTCCGGCGACGGCGCTCGCGCCGCCTCAGCTCCACGAACTCCCCCTTCATCATGTTGGCGCGGACGCTGCGCCGCAGATCCACCACCCCGCCGCGCCTCACGGGGCGCCGGCGGCGACTCACGCGGCGGGCGAGCCGCTTGGCGATGAGTACCGTGACCCGCGCCACCTCGTCGAGCTGATCGGAGGGGAAGGAGGAGAAGTCCCGCTCCATCAGCACCTCCTGGGGGCTCGTGCCGGGGACCTCCATCGGCTCGCCCTCATCGGCCCCCTCCTCCTCCCAGCCCTCGAGCGCCAGCGCGGCCTCTTTCCGCCCCGCGGTTTCCACGGAGCCCGACACCGAGTCCTCGTCCGCCTGCTGCCCCGTCGTCTCCGTCGGTCCCATGAGCCCCTCGAGCCCCTGCCCCTCGGCGGCGCGGAACCTCCAGAAGACGTCGAAGCAGCGGTCGAAGGCGGGCAGCTCCTCACGGCGGGTGACGAGCACGGTGCGGAAACCGAGGTAGACGTCGGAGCGGTCCAGGAGGTCCAGAACTTCCAGCGCCCGCACCGCGTCCATCAGCTCGGAGACGGTCACCTGGAGCCCCGCGCCGCGCAACATCCGCCCGAAGGCGAGCGTGGCCGTCATGAGGTCCCGCGGATTATGCATGGACACCGTCTACCCGTCCAGGGGCAGGAAGCGCTTGAGGCCAGAGGCGTCCAGCTCGCGCTTCACGCGCTTGATGTCGTCTGGGTCCTTGAGCACGCACCCGAGCGTCTCGGCCACCAGGTCCTCGTCGAGGTGATCGGCGTGGAGGGAGCACAGCGCCTGCGCCCAGTCCAGCGTCTCCGCCACGCCCGGGAGCTTGGAAAGCCGGACCGTGCGCAGGCTCTCCATGAAGCGGGAGATCTCGCGGGCCAGCCGCTCGTTCACGCCGGGCACCTTGCGCGTGACGATCCGCACTTCCTTCTCGAAGCCGGGGAAGTCCACCCAGAGGTAGAGGCAGCGACGCCGGAGCGCGTCCGACAGCTCGCGGTTCCGGTTCGAGGTGAGGATCACGTAGGGCGGAAACGTCGCCTTGATCGTGCCGATCTCGGGGATCGTCACCTGGAAGTCGGAGAGCACCTCCAGGAGGAAGGCCTCGAACTCTTCATCCGCGCGGTCGATCTCGTCGATGAGCAGCACCGGCGGCTGGCCGTTCTCGGTGATGGCCTGCAGCAGCGGTCGCCGGATCAGAAAGGGCTCGGAGAAGATCGCCGCCTCCTTGTCCTCGAGCGAGTGCGTCGTGCTCTCCTCGAGCTTGATGTGCAGGATCTGCTTCGGGTAATTCCACTCGTAGAGCGCTTGCGCCGCGTCCAGCCCCTCGTAGCATTGCAGCCGGATGAGCCGGGTGCCGAGCATGCGGGCCATGACCTTGGCGACCTCGGTCTTGCCGACTCCCGCGTGCCCCTCGATGAGGAGGGGCTTGCGCAGCGTCATGGCCAGGTGCACCGAGGTGGCGATGGCCGCGTCGGTGACGTAGTCCGCTCCTTCCATCAAGTCCTGGATGTTCTTGATCTCTTCTCTCATGACGCTCCCATCTTACACCGGCTGGCCAGGGGACCTGAGCCTCTCGTAGTCCTCGGGGGTGTCGAGATCCTGCGGCATCGGCATGTCGAAGTCCACCAGCATGACCCGCGCCGGATCCCGGTCCACCACGGAGCGCGCCCCCTGGTCACCGTCGAGCGCCACGAGCTCGGGAAAGAGCGAAGCTGCGAAGAGCACGGGGTTGCCCCGTACCCCACGGTAGGATGGCGCCGCGATGGACCGGCCGCTCTCGCCGAAGGCGCGGAGCAGCGCGGGAATCACTTCACGCGGAACCGTCGGCTGGTCTCCAAGCGCGATGAGCGCGCCGTGCGTCCCCGGCGCGAGCGCGCGGATGCCTGCGACGACCGAGCCGGCCTGGCCGGCCTCCGGATGCGCGTTCACGACAAATCTCAGCGCGAGCCCGTCGAGCGCCGTCTCCAGATTGGAGTGCGACGGCCCCACGACCACGAGGATCTCGTCGAGCCCGACCGAGGCGAGGCACTCCACGGTCCGGCGGATGACAGGTTTTCCGCCCCAGTCGAGCAGGAGCTTGGCCTGGCCCATGCGGCGCGATAACCCGGCGGCGAGGACGATGCCGGCGATCACGGCTCGGGTTGTCGTGGTGGCGGTGCAGGGATCGACGTCGGGAGCGTCATGCCCCCGCAGGTCCAACCATCTGCACTGCCCAAACGCATTCCGACCGCCGGTCCGTCATACGCCTCCGGCGCCCCTCGCTCCGTCCCTCCCCCAGGACGGAGTGGCTTCCCTCGTCCAACAACACGAGTGCCGCGCGCCCTCACGCGGAACGCATGACGCGAGGAGCGTCCAGGACCTCGCGTACCTTCTGCGTCAGCGCGGCCGGGGAGAATGGTTTCTGGAGCAAGAAAGTCCCGGGATCGAGGACCCCCTGGGGGCCAAGCACGTCGTGGGTGTAGCCGGACATGTAGAGCACTCTGATCTCCGGGCGAAGCCGCGTCAGCTGTTCCGCCACCGCCCGCCCGCTTATCCCGGGCATGACGACATCCGTCACCAGAAGGTCAATGGGCCCGGCATGCGCCTTGCTGATCTCGAGCGCCCGGGCCCCGTCCCGAGCCGCGAGCACGGCGTACCCGGCCGCCGCCAGGATTTCCCGGCCGAGATCGAGCACCGGCTCTTCGTCCTCGACCAGGAGGATGGTCTCGGCGCCTGACGCGGTCTGCGCCGCGGCGGGAACGGGCGTCTGCGGCTGGACGGCCTCCGCCACCCGCGGCAGAAAGATCTCGAACCTCGCGCCTCGGCCGGGCTCGCTCTCGACCCAGATGAACCCGTCGCTTTGCTTGATCACACCGTACACTGTCGCGAGTCCCAGCCCTGTCCCCCGGCCCACCTCCTTGGTCGTGAAGAAGGGCTCGAAGATGCGCGCCTGGGTGTCGCGGTCCATCCCGTGACCCGTATCGGTCACGGTGAGCCTGACGTACGGGCCGATCCGGGCCTCCGGGTGGCCTTCGAGGAAGGCCGCGTCGATCTCGACATTCGCCGTCTCGATCGTGAGGGTTCCCCCCCCGGGCATGGCGTCGCCGGCGTTCACGGCCAAGTTCATGATCACCTGCTCGATCTGGGCTGAGTCGACCTTGACTTGGCCGAGCCCCGGGTCCAGTGAGTAACGGATCTCGACCTGCTCGCTGATCAGACGGCGCAGCAGGCTCCCCGTGCTGGCGATGGTCGCGTTGAGGTCCAGCACCATCGGCTTGAGAACCTGCTTCCTGCTGAAGGCCAGGAGCTGTTGGGTGAGGCTGGCGGCCCGCTCCGCCGTCCGCCGAATGAGCTCCACGTTGCGTCGCGCGCCGTGGTCGAGCGAGGGCCTTGCCGCCAGCAGCTCGCTGCGCCCCATGATGACCGTCAGCAGGTTGTTGAAGTCGTGGGCCACTCCTCCAGCCAGCCGCCCCACAGCTTCCATCTTCTGCGCCTGACGGAACTGCGCCTCGAGCCCCGTCCGCTCGGCCTCGGCGCGCTTGCGCTCGCTGATGTCCCGGAGGATCAGGGTATAAGCCGTGTCGCCCCGGTGTTTCCACGTCGACACGGCCAGCTCGATCGGGACCTCTTTCCCGTCCTGTCGAATGCCTTCCAGCTCCACCGTGGACTGCCATGCCGCCGACGTCTCCGCAGCGCCCTCACCCTCGACGAGACGGGCGGCGAACGCCTCCCCGGACGCCTCCGCGACGAGGCGGACGACTGGCGTGCCGAGCACCTCGTTCTCGGCCCAGCCGAAGATCGCCCGCGCCCCGCTGTTCCAGGACAAGATGCGCCCCGTCGCGTCGGCCAGGATGATGCCGTCGCCTGCCGACTGCGTCACAGAGCGGAAACGCGCCTCGCTGAGCTGCAGCGCCCGCAGCGGCAGGGTGCGCAGGAGAAAGAACGTTCCCCCGCTCACCACGAGGCCGAGGATCCCCACCGCCCCCGCGCCGATGAGGAGAGGACGCAGCGAGCGGAAGTTCTCGATGCGCCCGACGACGACCCCGGCGTCCCACAGGTCGGCGCTCCGGACCATGAGCGGGCCGGGCGCCGGGGCGGCGGTCTCCAGGATCAACCGGTCGCCGGGCCCGACGATCCGCCGTCGCACCGGGTCCCACGCCACCCGGCGATGCGAGATCGCGTCCTCGATCTTCGCGAGCTGGTACTGCCACGTGTCGGGGCTCTCCACGATGAGCTCGGAGAGGATCTCCGCGTTGATGTCGGCGTCGGCTTGCAGCAACCCGGCCTGATACTCATACGAGATCGAGAGGTACGCGCTCGGCAGCGTGAGCGCCATGACCGCGGCGAGCACGGCCGCCATCCGGCCCCCGACGTGGACTACGCTCGCGTCGGACCGGGGCATGGGCGGGGCCCGGGGGCCGGATCCGTCATCGGACCCAGTATCCCAGGCGGGAAAGAATCTCACGGCCGGGCGCCGACCCCACGAACTCCAGGAAACGCTTCGCGGGCGGCGAGGGCGTCCGGCGCGTCACCAGGTAGAAGGTCTTGAAGTAGGGGTAGGAGCCGTCGGCGATGGCTCTCGGGCTGGGCGGGATGCCGTTGATCGAGAGCGCCTTGAGCGGGCGGCGCTCGGAGAGGATCAGGGCCAGCGTCGAGGTGCCGAGCGCTCCTGGGATTGCCGCGATGGCCTCGGCGCTGTCCTGGTCCGTCGCCGCCATCTTCAGCCCGGCACGGCCATGGGCGGAGTTGAGCGCCCGCTCCATCTCGCGGCCCATACCCTTGAGGCTGTCGCTGTCGGAGTCGCCTGCAGGGCGCAGGATCAGTCGCAGCCGGCTCCCGTCGGGCCAGTTCAGCGTCTTGCCGTCGTAGATGTTCACCAGCTCCGGGAGCGTGAACCCGGCCACGGGGTTGGTGCTGGAGGTCGCGAAGACGAACGGCGTCCTGCCCAGCTCCACGCCCCTGAGCCCCTGCTCGGACTGCGCGGGCGTGACCAGCTGGGCGCTCACCGCGATGTCAAGAGCCCCCGCCAGCAGCGCCGTCATGCCGCCACGGTTGCCCAGCCGGGCGAGGATCTCGACCCGGCTGTGGTTGGGCGCTTTCTTGAAGGCCTCCGCGAGGATCTCGATCGAGCGCACGGCTCCCCCGGTGCCGCCGACCTTGATCGCTTCCTGGGCCGAGACGGTGTCGACCGAGGCCCACGCCACGAGAGCGGCGGCGCATACCGCCGCCCGGAACGTCCGGGGGCTGAGGCTCACCCAGCCACTTCTCGAGAGCGCAGAAGCCGTGGGCCGGCGCATCAGCGGGAGCCTGTCACCCCCGCGCGGCGGCTACTTCCTGGCGGCGGCCTCGATGGCGCGCTTGGCGAAGACCTTGAGGAGGTGCGTCTTGTACTCCACCGAGCCCTGCAGGTCGGCCTGGACGTCCACCCCGTCGGGCGCCTTCTCGGCAGCCGCCTGGATCGTCGCCGCGTCGAGCGCCTTCCCCAGGAGGGCAGCCTCCACGCCCCTGGCGCGGACCGCCTTGGTGCCGGCGCCGGTGATGCCGATGCTCGCCTTGCTCACCTTGCCGCCCTCCACGGTGAGCACCGCGGCGACCCCGACCACGGCGAAGCGCGAGGCCGGATGCGGGAACTTCATGTATGCGCAGCCCACGTTGGCGCCGCAAACCGGAACGCGGACCTCGGTGAGGATCTCGTCGGGTCCCACCGCCGTCGTCATGAGGCTCTTGAAGAAGTCGTCCACCTTGATGGTCCGCTTGCCCTTTGGCCCCTCCAGGACCATCTCGGCATTGAGCGCGATGATCGTCGCCGGGTAGTCGGCCGCCGGGTCCGCATGGGTGAGGCTGCCGCCGATTGTCCCCATGTTGCGCACCATGGGATCGCCGATCTGCGCCGCGGTCTGCGCCAGGACGGGGCACTTGGCCTTGACCAGAGGCGAGGACTCGACGGCCCAGTGGGTGGTCATGGCGCCGATGACGAGCATGCCGCCCTCTTCCTTGATCCCGCTGAGCCCGGGAACCTTTCTCAGGTCCACCACGTGGGCGGGACGCGCCAGCCGGAACTTCATGGCGGGCAAGAGGCTGTGGCCACCGGCCAGGAGCTTGGCGTCGTCCTTGTACTTGCCCAGCAGGTCCAGGGCTTCCTTCACCGTGCCGGGAGTGTGGTAGTCGAACTGGGCTGGATACATGGCTCCCCCCTTACTTCCTGGACTTGGCGGCCTGAACGGCCTTCCAGACCCGCTCGGGCGTGAGTGGCATCGCTTCGAAGTGGTCAATCCCGAAGCCCGACAGCGCGTCCACCACCGCGTTGACGACGGCGGGCGTGGAGGCGATGGTACCGGTCTCTCCCGCCCCCTTGATGCCCAGCGGGTTCACCGGGGTCGGAGTCACCGTGCGGGCCGTCTCGTACATGGGCAGCCCATCGGCCTTGGGCAGGGTGTAGTCCATGAGGCTGCCGGTGACGAGCTGACCCGACGTGTCGTCGTACACGGCACCCTCCCAGAGAGCCTGGCCGACACCCTGGGCGATACCGCCGTGGACCATGCCGTCCACGATCATCGGGTTGATCACGTTGCCGACATCGTCCACGGCCAGGTAGCGGAGGATCTTGACGTGGCCGGTCTCGGCGTCCACCTCGACGACGCAGGCGTGGGCGCCGAAGGGGAAGCAGAAGTTCGACGGGTCGTAGAAGCTCGTCTCCTCGAGCCCGGGCTCGACCCCCTCGGGAAAGTTGTGAGGCACGTAGGCGACCAGAGCCACCGTGCCGAAGGGCACGGCCTTCTCCGGCGAGCCCTTGACGAAGAACTGGCCGTTGGCATAGTCCATGTCACCGGGGGAGGCCTCGAGCAGATGGGCGGCGATCTTCTTGCCCTTCTCCTTGATCTTGTTGATGGACATCAGGATGGCCGTGCCGCCCACGGAAGCCGAGCGGCTGCCGTAGGTCCCCATGCCGAAGGGCACGATGCCCGTATCGCCGTGGACGATGTCCACGTCATCCATGGGGATGCCCAGCTGGTCGGCCGCGAGCTGGGCGAAGGTGGTCTCGTGCCCCTGCCCGTGGGAGTGGGACCCGGTGAAGACGGTCACCTTGCCCGTTGGGTGCACGCGCACCTTGCCCGATTCCCAGAGCCCCGCCTGGGCGCCCAGGGCTCCGACCACCTTGGACGGCGCGATGCTGCAGGCCTCGATGTAGGTCGAGAAGCCGACGCCCAGGAGGCGCCCCTGCGCGCGGGCCGCGGCCTGGTCGGCGCGGAACTTCTTGTAGTCCAGCATCTTCAGCAGCGTGTCGAAGCACGGGCCGTAATTGCCGCTGTCGTACATGAGGGCCACCTTGGTCTGGTAGCCGTTGTCGAACTTGGGGATGAAGTTCTTCTTCCTGAGCTCGGCCGGGTCCATCCTGAGCGCGGCCGCGCAGGCATCCACCATGCGCTCGAGGAGATAGGCCGCCTCGGGCCGGCCCGCGCCGCGGTAGGCGTCCACCGGCGTCGTGTTCGTGAAGACGCCGGTGACCTCGGCATGGATGGCGCCGAAGGTGTAGACGCCGTTCAGCAGTGTCGCGTAGAGGAAGGTCGGCACCGCGGGGGCGAAGGTCGAGAGATACGCGCCCAGGTTGGCCGTGGTCTTCACCCGCAGGCCCAGCATCGTGCCGTCCGTGGCCAGCGCGACCTCGGCGTCCGTCACATGGTCGCGCCCCTGGGCGTCGGTCTGGAAGGCCTCGCGCCGGTCCGACGTCCAGCGGATCGGCCGCTTGATCTGGCGCGTCGCCCACGAGCAGACGGTCTCCTCATTGTAGAGGAAGATCTTCGAGCCGAAGCCGCCGCCCACGTCAGGGGCGATCACCCGCACCTTGTGCTCGGGGATGCCGAGCACGAAGGCGGTCATCAGCAGCCGGTGCACGTGGGGGTTCTGCGAGGTGACCCACAGCGTGAGGTCGCCCGTGGCGTCCTCGTAGCGCGCCACGCAGGCGCGGGGCTCCACGGCATTGGCGACGAGGCGCTGGTTGACGATGCGCTTCTTGACGACGACGTCGGCCTTCTTGAAGGCGGCATCGGTCTCGGCGGCATCGCCGATCTGGAACTTGAAGGCGATGTTGTTCGGCGCCACCTCGTGGATCTGCGGCGCTCCGGGGGTCGCCGCGCGCGCGGTGCTCGTCACCGACGGCAGCACGTCCCAGTCCACCTTCACCAGGTCGGCGGCATCCAGCGCCGCGGTCTGGCTCTCGGCGATGACGATCGCCACGGGGTCGCCGACGCAGCGCGCGGCCTCCGTGGCCAGCGGCGGGTGCTGCGGCACCTTCAGCTCGGGGAGGAGCCAGCCGCACGGCAGCGAGTTGACGGCCGTCATGTCCTTGCCCGTGAAGATCGCCACGACCCCGGGGTGCGCCCTGGCCCGCGCGGTATCGATGCCCCGGATCCTGGCGTTGGCGTGCTCGCTCCGGACGAAGGCGGCATAGGTCATGCCCGGAAGCTTGAGGTCGTCGGTGTAGTTGCCCTTGCCGGTGATGAAGCGGGGATCCTCGCGGCGCTTGATGCTCGAGCCCATCAGTCTCGCGGTGGCCATGGTGGAGCCTCCTCCTACCGCTTCGCCATTGCTTCGGCGGCGTACTGGATGGCCTTGACGATGTTGTGGTAGCCCGTGCAGCGGCAGAGGTTGCCCTCGAGCTGGTGGCGGATCTCGGCCTCGGAGGGGTTCGGGTTGCGCTGGAGAATCTGCGCGGCCGACATGATCATGCCCGGCGTGCAGAAGCCGCACTGCAGCCCGTGCTTCTCCCAGAACGCCTCCTGGATGGGATGAAGCTTGCCGTCCTTGGCCAGCCCCTCGATGGTGGTGATCTTCGCCCCGTCGGCCTGGACGGCCAGCAGGGTGCAGGACTTCACCGCCAGCCCGTTCAGGTCGATCGTGCAGGCGCCGCATTGGCTGGTGTCGCAGCCCACGTGGGTGCCCGTGAGCCCGGCCAGCTCCCTGATGAAGTGCACCAGGAGCATCCGCGGCTCGACCTCATGGGAGTAGCTCACCCCGTTGATCGTCATCGTGACCTTGGTTTTCACCGCAGTGACCTCCTCGAGGGGTGGATGCGTGAGAGCTCGATGACCGCCGTGGACTGCAACCCTATGCCGCGCCAGGGGCGGATGTCAAGAGCCGGCGCCCCTCGGCCCTTGCCTGGTCGAGCACCTCGCGCACCGGCAGGCCCTTGTCCCGCGCGATGCGGCGCACCTCGTCGAATTCCGGCGTCGCCGTGACCACGCGGTCCCCCAGGCGCGAGACCTTGAACGCCACCATCCCGTAGGAGGTCTCGAGCGTCACCATCTCCCGCGGCAATCGCTGGCGCTGCCAGGGCATCCAGCGCACGCCGATGGTGGTGGACTCCTCGAAGAGCACCCGCGCGAGCGAGCCCACCTCGCCGGGCTCGCAGAATGCCGTGAGCACCACGCCCGGGCGGCTCTTCTTCATGAGGACGGCCGTGAGGTACACATCCAGCGCCCCGGCCTCGAAGAGCCGGTCCATCAGGGGCTCCCAGAGCTGGGGCGACATGTCGTCCACGGTGGTCTCGACCTGGTACACCGTCTCCGTCACGGCATCCGGCCCGTCGAGCCCCGCTGACCCCTCGCCGACGAAGACCCGGATCACGTTCGGCGTGTCGAGATCCATGCTGCCCGCGCCGTAGCCCACCGTCGAGACGGTCATGGCCGGCATCGCCCCCGCCCCGGTGCAGAGGGTCGTCAGGATCGCGGCACCCGTGGGTGTCACCAGCTCCCGCTTGACGCCCGTGTCCACCACCGGGAAGCCGCGGAGCAACTCGGCCGTGCCCGGCGCCGGCACGGGGATCCTGCCATGGGGTCCGTTCACCATCCCCCCGCCCAGCGGCAGCGCCGAGCAGTGTACCGCCTCGATGCCGAGCAGATGAAGCCCGATGCACGCCCCGGTCACATCCACGATGGCATCCACCGCCCCGACATCGTGGAAGTGCACTTCCTCCACGCCGACCCCATGCGCCCGCGCCTCGGCCTCGGCCAGCCGCCTGAAGATCCTCTCGGCATCGGCCCGGACGGGCCCGGGCAGCGCGCTCCGCCCCAGGACGTCGAGGATGGCGGCGAGATTCCGGTGCGGGTGGGCGTGCTTGCCATGGGGACGGTCATGCGCGTGCCCGGGCGCCTCCCCGGCCTCGTGAGCGTGGTCGTGCACGTGCACGTCCACCTTGGTCGCCCGGAACGCGCCCTTCATGACCTCCCGCCGCTCCATGGAGTAGCCGCGGAGGTCGAGCTTCCCCAGCCCCTCGCGCAGGGCCTCGAAGGGCACCCCGGCGTCCACGAGGGCCCCGAGGATCATGTCCCCGGCCGCGCCACTGGGGCAGTCGAAGTACGCCAGGCGCACGGCTTACCGGACCTTGGCGGCGAGCTTGTTGATCTGGTTGGCCTGGGCCGCCGCCCCGTAGCCATTGTCGATGTTCACCACCGACACGCCCGGCGCGCAGGAGTTGAGCATCGCCAGGAGCGCCGCGATGCCGCCGAAGGAGGCGCCGTAGCCCACGCTCGTGGGCACGGCGATCACGGGACGGTCCACGAGCCCGCCGACCACGCTCGGCAGCGCGCCTTCCATGCCGGCCACGACGACGATCGCGTTGGCCTCGTTGAGCCGGTCGAGGTGCGGCACCAGCCGGTGGAGCCCCGCCACGCCGCAGTCATAGATGCGCTCCACGTGGTTGCCCATGGTCTCGCAGGCGATGGCGGCCTCCTCGGCCACGGGCTGGTCGGAGGTGCCGGCACTCATGACGACGACGAGCCCGAGGCCTTCCCCGTCACGGGGCCGGACCACGGCGATGCGCGCCTGCGGGTGGAGCCGGTGGGGCAGCCCGCTCTCCGCCACGGCCTGGAGCACGCGCTCGTCGGCGCGCGTGGCGAGGATGTTGTCGTGCTGCTCGGCGAGCCGGCGGAGGATGGCCACCACCTGCTCGGGCGTCTTCCCCTGGCAGAACACCGCCTCCGGGACCCCGTGGCGCAGCGAGCGGTGGAGATCCACGCGGGCGAAGCCCAGGTCCTCCAGGGGGAGGTCGCGCAGGCGCGCGAGCGCGCGCTCGGGCGACAGCGCCCCGCGCGCCACCTCCTCTAGGAGCGCCTTGACCTTTTCCCGATCCACTGGAGCATCTCGTTGGCACTGCCGCTGCGGAAGCCCTGCAGGTCCAGCGTGACGTAGGCGTAGCCGAGCTCGCGGAACCGGGCGAGGACGGCCTCACGGAGCCCCTCCTGCCAGAGCCGCTCCATCTCCGGGAGCGACAGCTCGAGACGGGCCAGCCGGTCGTGGTGCCTCACCCGGAACTGGTTGAAGCCGAGCGTCCGGAGGAAGGCCTCGGCCTCGTCCACCCGCCTGAGCTTGTCCACGGTGATGGGGTCGCCGTACTGGAAGCGCGAGGAGAGACAGGCGAAGGATGGCTTGTCCCACGTCGGGAGCCCCGCCGCCCGGGACAGGGCCCGCACCTCCTCCTTCCACAGCTCGGCCTCGATGAGCGGGGCCCGGACGCCCTTCAGCGATGCCGCCTCCATGCCGGGACGGTGATCGCCCAGGTCGTCCATGAGGGCGCCGTAGACGATGGGGAGGCCGCCATGCTCGCGCCCGATGGCCAGAAGTCGCGTGAACAGCTCGTCCTTGCAGAAGAAGCAGCGATTGGGCGGGTTCTTCGCGTACTCGGGGTTGTCCAGCTCGCGCGTCTGCACCACCGTGTGCGGCAGCCCGATGAGGGCGGCCAGCCGCCGCGCCTCGGCGAGCTCGGAGGACGGGTAGGTCTCGGAGTCCGCCGTGACCAGGAGCGCGCGCTCCCCCACGGCCTCCTTGGCCGCCCAGCCGAGGAAGGTGGAGTCCACCCCGCCCGAGAAGGCGACGATGGGGCGGTCCATGGCGCGAAGGATGGCCAGGAGCCGCTCGTACTTCTCCGCCGGCGCGGCGTCCGTCGTCATCGCCCGAAGTGCACCATCTCCTGGAACACCTCGTAGCGCCGCTCGATCTCCGCCGGGTCGAGCCGCTTGAGCCGCTCCAGCGAGAAGTCCTCCACCGTGAACGAGGCCATGACCGCGCCGTGCACCATGGCGCGGCGGAGCGAGGCGGGGTCGGTGAGTCCCCGCTGCGCCAGGTAGCCCATGAAGCCGCCGGCGAAGGTGTCGCCTGCGCCCGTCGGGTCGAAGACCGCCTCCAGCGGGTAGGCCGGAGCGAAGAAGAAGCGACCGTCAGTCACCATGAGGGCGCCGTACTCGCCGCGCTTGATCACCACCACGCGGGGCCCCATGTCCAGGATGGCGCGCGCGGCCTTGATCAGATTGGGCTCGCGCGCGAGCATCCGGGCCTCGGCGTCGTTGATCAGGAGCACGTCCACGCGGGAGAGCACGCGGCCCAGTGCCTCCCGCTTGCCCTCGATCCAGAAGTTCATTGTGTCCAGCGCCATGAGCCGCGGCTCCTCCATCTGCCCGAGCACGTCGAGCTGCAGCTCGGGATCGATGTTGGCGAGGAAGAGGAAGGGCGCCGCCCGGAGCGGCGGGGACAGGACGGGCTTGAACTCGGCAAACACGTTGAGCTGCGTGTCGAGCGTCTTCGCCTCGTTGAGGTCGAAGCCGTACTCCCCCGTCCACCGGAAGGTCTTCTTGCCGTCCTTCACCTGCACCGCGGCGATGTCCACGCCCCGCTGCTCGAGCAGGGCCAGGTGCTCCTTGGGGAAGTCCTGCCCCACCGCCGCCACCACGTGGACCTGGGTGAAGAAGCTCGCCGCATACGAGAAGTAGGTGGCGGACCCCCCCAGCGCCTCGGTCACCTGCCCGAAGGGCGTCTTCACGCTGTCGAGCGCCACCGAGCCCACCACCACGAGATCAGCCACGGGTCTTGCCCTTCTGGAAGTAGTGCCCG
Source organism: Candidatus Rokuibacteriota bacterium (assembly GCA_016184305.1). GTDB lineage: Bacteria > Methylomirabilota > Methylomirabilia > Rokubacteriales > CSP1-6 > UBA12499. The sequence continues at coordinate 15,130 of JACPCX010000113.1, forward strand.
ATCAGGAGGTCGAGCCGCTTCCGGATGCGCGGCGGAAAGGCCGCAGGATGCGTGATGACGGCATCCTTGAGCGCCTGGCGGCAGCCGCCGCCGCAGGGTTTCCCGATCCGGGGGATCACCCGGCGCAGCACGTCCTTGGCGGTCGCGACGTTCTTGAGGAGGGTGGCCACCACGGCCTCCACCGACACCGCCTCGTGCTCCTCGTGCCACACGTCGTAGTCCGTGGCGAGCGCCAGCGTGGCGTAGCAGAGCTCGGCCTCTCGGGCGAGCTTGGCTTCCGGCATATTGGTCATGCCGATCACCGACACCCCCCAGCTGCGGTAGATCTCGGACTCCCCCTTGGTGGAGAACTGCGGCCCCTCGATGCAGATGTACGTTCCGCCCCGGTGAACCGTCGCGCCGGCCTCGCGCCCGCCGGCTTCCAGGAGGTCGGCCAGATCGGAGCACACCGGGTGCGCCATCCCCACGTGGGCCACGATCCCGTCGCCGAAGAAGGTCGATACGCGCCGCTTCGTGTGATCGTAGAACTGGTCGGGCAGCACGAGATCCAGGGGGCGGATCTCCTCCCGCATGCTCCCCACCGCGCTGATGGAGATGACCCACCGGGCGCCCAGCTGCTTGAAGCCGTGGATGTTCGCGCGGTAGTTGAGCTCCGAGGGGGTGAGCCTATGCCCCCGGCCGTGGCGGGGCAAGAAGATCACCTCGCGGTCGCCCAGCCGGCCCACGCAGTAGGCGTCGGAGGGATCGCCGAAGGGCGTCTTCACCCGCACCCACCGCAAGTCGGTGAGGCCTTCCATCTCGTAGAGGCCGCTGCCTCCGATCACCCCCACGGTGATCTGGTCTCCCCGCGTTCGGGCCTGTCGCGCTGTCATGCGATCGACCCCTCCAGGCGGCCGAAGGTCCCCTCGGGCCGGCAGTCGGTGATGGTCACGGGCACGAAGCCGCGGGCCAGCCGGTCCGGCCCGTCGAAGAGCACCTCGACGTAATTCGCCGTGAGCCCCGAGAGGAGGCCGGTGGCGCGGTCCCGCGCCTCCAGCACCAGCACCTCGTGAGTCCGGCCCGCCATCCGCTGCCTGAACGCGAGAGCCTTCTCGCGGCCGAGCTGTCTCAGCGCCGCGCTCCGTGCGCGGATCGTCCGCGCCGGCACGCGGTCGGTGAGACGGGTGGACTCCGTCCCCTTCCGGTCGGAGTAGGAAAAGACGTGGAGATAGGAAAAGGGCAATGCGCTCACGACCGCCATGGTCTCGGCGAAGTCCGCCTCGCCCTCACCCGGGTGCCCCACGATCAGGTCGGCGCCGAGACCGAGCTCCGGGAGGTCACGCGCGAGCCGCTCCACGAGCGTCCGGTACATGCGCGTGTTGTAGGGACGGCGCATGAGGCGGAGCACCCGGTCGCTGCCGCTCTGAAGCGGGAGATGCAGGTGCGGCGCGACCCGAGGCGAGCCCGTGATCACCTCCAGCAGATCCGCGGTGACGTAGGCGGGCAGGATCGAGGAGAGCCGGAGCCACCTGAGCCCTCCCACTTCGGCAAGCTGCCGAACGAGGGCGGCGAGGGTCGTGCGCGGCAGGAGATCCCAGCCGTAATGCCCCAGGTCCACGCCCGTGAGCGTGATCTCCCCGTGGCCGGCCTCGATCAGGGCGCGCACCCGATCGAGCACCACCTCCGGGTCCTGGCTGCGGCTCGCGCCCCGAGCGGCGGGCACGATGCAAAACGCGCAGCGGTGCTGGCAGCCGTCCTGGATCTTGACAAAGGCGCGCGATCGGCCGGCGACCCTCGCGAGGGGCGCCGCGGGCACGGAGCGCGCCTCGGCGATGGGCGCGACCCGGATCTCCGGCCCCCGGCCATCGACGGCCCGATGCTCCCGGCGCTGCCCGAGCAGCGCGGCCACGAGCTCCGGGAGCCGGTACTTCTCCTGATTGCCCAGCACGAGGTCCACGCCGGGGATCCGGGCCACTGCCTGGGGGTCGGTCTGGGCCCAGCAGCCGGTGACCACGACCAGCGCCCCCGGCCGCTCGCGAGTGATCCGCCTGATGAGCTGCCGGTCGGAGAAGTCGGCCCGGCCCGTCACCGTGCAGGTGTTCACGACATACACCTCGGCGCGCTCCGCCCCGGCCACGGGCCGGAAGCCCTCGGCCTCGACGAGCCCCAGCATCTCCTGCGACTCCACCTGGTTCAGCCGGCACCCGAGGGTGGCCACGCCCACCGTGATCGCGCGGGTCGTCATGGCGCCGTCGCCTCGGCCGCCGCCCGTCCGCGCCTGACGGTCACGGACTCCCTGAGCTGGCCGCACGCCGCCCCGATGTCCTCCCCCTTGCTCCAGCGCAGCGTCGCGGTGATCCCGTGCTCGAGCAGGATCGCCTGAAAGGCGAGGATCTTCTGGAGGGCGGGACGGCGGAAGGAAGAACCCTCCCAGTCGTTGAACGGGATCAGGTTGATCTTGGCCCGCATCCCCCGGAGCAGCCGCACCAGCCCGCGGGCGTCCTCGGGACCGTCGTTCACTCCGTCGAGGAGGACGTACTCGAAGGTGATGCGCTGGCGGACGGGCAGCGGGAAGCGCCGGCAGGCGGCCAGCAATGCCTGGATGTCGAAAGCCTTGTTCACCGGCATCAGCTGGTCGCGGATCTCGTCGGTCGTGGCGTGAAGCGAGATCGCCAGGTTCACCCGGAGGTTCTCCCGCGCCAGCTTCTCGATCCCCGCCACCAGACCCACCGTGGAGACGGTGATCCGCCTGGGAGAAAAGCCGAAGCCGTGCGGGTCGGTGAGGATGCGGAGCGACTTCACCGTCGCCGCGTAGTTGGCCAGCGGCTCGCCCATGCCCATGTAGACCACATGGGTGATCCGCAGCCCGGGCTCGAGGAGGCGCCTGGCGACGAGCACCTGCCCCACGATCTCGCCCGGGCTCAGGTTCCGGCCTAGCCCCATGGTCCCCGTGAGGCAGAACGCGCAGCCGAAGCCGCAGCCCACCTGGGTGGAAACGCAGAGCGTCAGCCGGTCGTCGTCGGGCATGAGGACCGACTGCAACCGGGAGCCGTCGGCGAGCCGCAAGACGAGCTTCCGGCTGGCATCCTGGGAAGGCGTGACCCGCTCCACCTCCGGCAGGTCCACCGCGCAGCGCTCCGCGAGGGCCTGCCGCAGGTCCTTGGGGAGGTCAGACATGGCCCCGAGGTCGGTGACGCCCTTGCCGAAGATCCAGCCGGCGAGCTGACGGCCGCGGTAGCGCGGCGCGCCCAGTGACTCCACCAGCGATTCCATCTCGGCGGGCAGGAGATCCAGCAAATTCACCAGGGACATACGCGAGTTAGGATAGCACACGGGCCGCGAGGGTGTGCCGGCCGGGAGTTGTCCACAAGAGCTGTGTGCGGGCCGTGGATAACCCCGTGGATTTCCCCTCGGACGCGATGAAACAACGGGCACTAAGAGCGCTTCGCCCTCTCCTGAAGCACACTGCCGCCGGCGGTGTCGGGTCTAGCAGGCATCATGCGTGAACGGACGCCCCACCCTCACCCCGGCCCTCTCCCTCCAGAGGGAGAGGGGGCTCATTTCGGTGCCCTCGCTCCCGGAGGGGGAGAGGGGCAGGGTAAGGGGGCGCTCAGGACGCTGAAGACGCGTTCGCAATTAGGGCTCTTCCGGGTTTCGAGTGGGCAGCCACTACATCTTGTAGGGCCTTCACCGTTCCCCGGTTCCCGTCTCTCCGTCTCTCTCCTGATGCAGGGGAACGGGAGCGGTCATGGGCGGTCCCTCCTCGTGTCCGGTGTCGCGGGCGTGAACGGGATTGCCGTCAGGACGGTGAAGGGCGGGGCCAGTGTAATCCAAGTCCGGGGTCCGGTCCTGCAATCGCACATTGCTGCAATGCAAGACCTGACCCCCCGGGGTCCGGCCGGGATACAATGGCGGTCGGTGACGATTTTCTACGAGGATGTTCTGAGGGCGCTGGACGCGGCCTCGATCCGATTCGTCCTGGTCGGTGGCGTCGCCGTGATCCTGCATGGCGTGCCCCGCACGACGGCGGACCTCGACCTCGTGATCGACCTCGAGCAGGACAACGCGCGTCGGTTCGTCGCGGTCATGACCCAGCTCGGGTTCGTTCCGCGCGCGCCGGTCGAGGCAGCCGATCTGGCCAGCGCCGATCGGCGCCGAGACTGGGTCGCCGACAAGCACATGTTGGCGTTCACCTTCCACCGGCCCGGGCGGCCGCTCGACGAGGTGGATGTCCTGATCGACCCGCCGGTGCCCTTCGCCGAGATGGCGGCCGGCGCGGACCTCGTGGAAGCCGAGGGATTGCGCCTGCCGATCGCGGGCATCCGTCATCTGATCCGGATGAAGGAGCACGCCGGGCGAGCGCAGGATGTGGCGGACGTCGATGCCCTGCGCCGTCTGCTGGAGGCTTCGGGTGAGTGATCCGGGTCTCCGGCGTGGGGTGACGCGCGCCTACCCGGTCGAGCAACTGCTCGCCTTCCGGGCCCTGCCGGCGGCCGACAAGCTGCGATGGCTCGAGGAGATGCGGCAGTTCCTCGATCGGTTCCTCACGCCCGAGCGAAAGGCCCTGATGGCCCGCTTTCGCCGCGGCGAGCTCTAACTGGGGTCAGGTCTTGCAATCGCGCATTGCTGCAATGCAAGACCTGACCCGCTACCGGAAGCCGAAGCCGCGGGCCATGAAGGCCGCAACGAAGACGATCACCACCACGACGACCATCTCGATGCGGGTGAGGATGTAGAGGACGGGGGCCGGCGAGGTGTCCGGCGCCTGCCCGAGGGCCCGCAAGCGGCGCCAGCGGTAGATGGCGCCCCCACCCCTCGAATCCCCTCATGCGCCGGCGAGCACCCCTCGCCCTTGACGAGCGCGAATACAAGGCTGACGGAACCTCGCGAGACCAGAGTCCCCCGCCCCTTGGACGTGAACACGCGCAACCGAGACACTTGGAGAGACACACCACGACTTGACACGGCCAGCCGGCTTCATACAAGGCATCATGAACGGTGTGTGGCGTGGCGGAGGCCCTGGGGGGGCGCGGAGAACGTGACAGAACCGCCCCTTATCGAACGTCCCGCATAGGAGCCGTGGGCACAGCCAGTACTCGTCGAAATCCCCGCTCGCGCGCAGCGCCCTCAGCTTCAGGACCGCCTCGGTGCAGTGCAGCCCCCAGCGCGCCCCCGTCAGCTCCATGCGGTCGCGGACGAGGTGCCGACACGCCCCCTCGACCACGCCCAAGGCGATGGGGGAACCCGCCGCCGGAAATGTGTTATGTTTTTACCGACACCGAGAGAAAAAAACGAGCCTGCAGGGGGAACGGCCATGGCGAGGATGGTAAAAGGTACGGTGAAAGGTCACGTCGTCGTGCTCGAGGAAGGAGCAGCTCTTCCCGACGGGGCTACCGTGACGGTTCGACTCTCCTCTAAGGAGTCCTGGTTGAAGCATGCCGGCGTGTGGGTGGACCGGGAGGAACCGGACGAGATTCTGCGGGACATCTATCGCACGAGAACCAGTAAGGTCGAAGGACCTCACATGTGAGGTACCTCGTCGACACCGATCACGCCGTTGCTCTGCTCCGTAATCATCCTCCCGTCCGGTCCAGAATCGAAGCCCTCCCGGATGACGTTGAACTCCACATCAGCATCATCACGGCAGCAGAGTTGTTCTACGGCGCGTATCTGGCGCAAGACGCGTCACGCAGGGTTCAACAGGTGAAGCGTTTCCTCGCCGACGTGGATACCCTCGGGTTAGACCTGGAGGCGACGGAGATTTACGGGAGGCTCAAGGCTGAGTTGAGACAACGAGGCCAGCTGATCGAAGACAACGACCTCTACATCGCGAGCATCGCCCTGAGGCACGATCTGATCCTGCTGACTGGAAACACAAGACACTATGAACGCCTGCCTGCCCTCCGGTTAGAAACCTGGTTGAAATTGTAGGCCACCTTGTTGACCTCCCCGAGGAGGCGCCGGGATGGCTGATCTCAGCCGCATCGTGATAGACCCCGCGATCAGGCATGGCAAGCCTTGCATTCGGGGCACTCGTATCCCTGTGACAACGATCCTTGATCTGTTGGCTGGGGGTTCGACCCATGAGGAGATTCTTGCCGACGATCCGGATCTAACCCGGGAGGATATTCAGGCCGCCATTGCTTACGCCGCCCGCTTGGCCCACGACGAAGTCGGAGAGATGGAGCCGCATGAAGTCCCCTGAGTGCGGAGCGTAGGCATCATGAACGGTGTGTGGCGTGGCGGCGGCCCTGGAGGGGGCGCGGAGAACGCGACAGAACCACCCCTGATGTGAGACACGGAAAAGGGTGACATCCTGCAAGGGGAGGACGGGATGTCCAGACCAGGGGCTCGTGTCTTCAGCTGGACCTCTTTGAGCGGCCTGCGGGTTTTTCAGCGGCGTGCTAGACCCCGGTCACCAGGATCAAGTACAGGTCCAGCAAGTTGGTGTTGGTGGGTCCCGTGACCACCAGATCCCCGAGGCCTGCGAAGACGGCGTGGGAGTTGTTGTCCTCGAGGCGCGCGCGGAGATCGTACCCCTGAGCCAGGGCCCGCGCCGCTGTGTTGCCGTCGGCGAGGGCGCCGGCGGCGTCGGTGGGGCCGTCGGTGCCGTCCGTGCCGGCCGCCAGGACCACGATCCCGTCGAGCCCGTCCATCGCCAGGGCGAGCGCCCGCCCTTCCCCCGTCCCTTCACCGTCACCGTGGTCTCCCCTGCCGCGATCAGGCAACCGGGAAGGGCCACCAGCCCGCCCCCGGCCTGGATCTCCTGGGCGAGCGCGACGAAGCGGCCCGCCGCCTCGCGGGCCTCCCCCTCCAGCGACCTCGTGAGGACATGCGGGTTGAGCCCGAGCCGGCGCGCCTCGGCCACGGCCGCCTCCACGACGAGCTGGTTGTTCCCGATGACGACGTTCTGGACCCTGTCGAAGATGCGGTCCCCGGGCTTGGGGGTCTCTGGAATCTCGCCCCGCAACCCACGCTGGAGACGGTCGAGCACGGACGCCGGGACCTGGTCGCGGATCCCCAGCCGCGCCAGGATGGCCATGGCCTGGGCGAAGGTGGACTCGTCCGGCGCGGTGGGGCCGGAGCCGATCACGTCCAGCCGGTCGCCGATCACGTCGGAGAGGAGCAGGGCATGCACCCGCGCGGGAGCGGCCGCCCGGGCGAGCTGGCCGCCCTTGAGCCGCGAGCAGTGCTTTCTCACCGCGTTGAGCTGGGTGATGGTCGCCCCGGCCGAGAGGAGGAGCCTCGTGAGCGCCCGCTTCTCCTCGAGGGTGATGGGCGGAACCGGGGCCGGAGTCAGCGCCGAGCCGCCCCCCGAGATGAGGACCAGCACCAGGTCGTCCTCGCCGGCGGCGCTGACCAGGCCGTGGATCTCGCGCGCCGCCTTCGCACCCCGCTCGTCGGGCACGGGATGGCCGGCCTCCACCAGGCGAATCCGGCGGGTGGGGGCGCGGTAGCCGTCCTTGACCGCCACCAGGCCGCCGGCGATGCGATCGCCCACCGTCTCCTCGACGGCCGCGGCCATGGCGCCCGAGGCCTTCCCCGCCCCCACC
>JACPCX010000019.1:0-9695 GCA_016184305.1 Candidatus Rokuibacteriota bacterium
TGAGCCGGTAGTCCACGCGGTCCACCACGAAGACGCGGCTCGGCCCGAAGAGATGCGCGGACTGGAGCGCGAAGAGCCCCACCGGTCCTGCGCCGAAGATGGCCACGGTGTCGCCGGGGCGGATGCCCGCGTTCTCGGCGCAGCAGTAGCCGGTGGAGAGGATGTCGCCCAGGAAGAACGCCTCCTCGTCGGCCATGCCCTCGGGCACCTTCTCGCACATGTGGTCGGCGAAGGGCACGCGGATGGCCTCGGCCTGGCCGCCGGGGTACTGGACGCCGAAACGGCCGCCGAACACCGCGCGCCCGGTGGTCGTGCACTGGGTGGGCAGGCGCATCCGGCACCACTCGCAGAACCCGCAGGAGATCGAGAAGGGCGCGATGATGCGATCGCCCTTGCGCACCTTCTTCACCTCGCCCCCCACCGCCTCCACCACGCCCATGAACTCGTGGCCCAGCACCACGCCCTTGGGCAACCCGGCCACCCGCCCGTGGTACTGGTGCAGGTCCGAGCCGCAGATGGCGCTGGTCGTGATCCGCACGACCACGTCGGTGGGGTCCACCACCTTGGCATCCGGCACCGACTCGACCCGCACATCCCCCGTTCCGTGCAGCGTGATGGCTTTCATACGGTCGCTCCCTCGCGTCGTCGGGTTTCGTAGTGAGCCAGCGCCGCCCCGCCGCGGACGGCCGCGCCCTTGTCCAGCGAGATGATCTCCATGGCCGTCGTCGCGCAAGCGCCGGCGAAGGCGTGGCGCGCGCAGGCGGCGCGGATGCGCGTCTCGAGGGGGCGCAGCGACTTGGCCACGCCCCCCGCCAGCAGCAGCCGCTCCGGGTTCAGCCCGTTGACGATGACGGCGAGCCCGGCCCCGAGGGCCTCGCACACCTCTGCCACCAGGGCCTCGGCCACCGCATCGCCGGCGGCGGCCAGCCGGAACACCTCGGGCGCCGTCACCATGCGGCCGAGCCGCCGCGAGCCCTCGAGCGCGATGTCGGTGCCGGAGCAATAGGTCTTCAGGCACCCGCGCCCGCCGCAGATGCAGGGGCGGCCGTCGAAGTCGATGGGCACATGCCCGAGCTCGCCCCCGTACCCCCCGCGCCCGCGCACGAGCCGGCCCTCGAGGATGATGCCCCCGCCCACGCCCGTTCCCAGCGCCAGCAGCACGAGCGAGGCTGCCCCGCGCCCGGCGCCGAACATCCACTCGCCGAGCGCGAGCGCGTTGACGTCGTTGTCGACGAACACGGGCAGGCCCGTCCGCTCCCTCACGACCGCGGCGAGCGGCACATGGGCCAGGTCCGGCACGTAGTGGGCCTCAGCGCCGATGATGCCGGTCTCGGCGTCCACGGTCCCCGGCACTCCGATGCCGATGGCGCGGGGCTCGATCCCACGCCCCTTCGCCAGCGTGGCGAGGCCCTCGATCAGGTCGAGCAAGTTGGCCAGTGCTCCGCCCGGGCCGCTCCCGTGGGTCGCTGCCTGGAGGTGCGCGAGCACTCCGCCGTCGGCGCCGACAAGCCCGGCCGCCGTGGTGGTGCCGCCCACGTCCACGCCGATCACCGCCCGGGTCGGCGTCACGGAGGACCCGTCACAGGTTGGAGAAGCTGGCGAGCCGGATGCCCTCGCGCGCGATCAGCTCTCGGGCGGCGGGATCGGTCAGCCCCTCGATCTCGGTCTCGCGCTGCTTGCCGTAGCGGCTGTGGGCGAGATCCTCGTCGTAGTAGCCGGGATGGGTCATGAACTCGGACACGCCCTCCGGCAGCACCCGCAGCTGCTCGAGCACCCGCTCGCGCGACCAGTACGGCTCGGGCCCCGATTCGCCCATGAAGTGATCGGGCGTTCGCACCCCAGCCTTCAGCGCCGCCTGACGCCCGGGGGCGTCCTGGGCCCGCATCGGCACGTTGATGGCGCGGGCGAAGAAGAGCATGAGCTCGAGCAGCGGCTCGTGGCGCCCCACGTGGTGGTGGCTGTCAAGGTGCGTCGGGAAGCGCCCCATGATCCCCCTGAAGGCGTCGATCTGGGCGCCCAGCTCGATCCGTGCCTCGTCCACCTTCACCCGCTCGGCCACGGCCCGCGCGTCCCGGATGAAGCACCCCTCGCCGTCCACGAGCGAGGGCACGCGCGCGGCCGGGGACACCGGCGCGCCGAGGGTGAGGTTCACGTGAAGGCCCACGCCCAGCCCCGAGTCCTGCAGGCCTTCCAGCAGCGCCGGGTCCAGCGGCCGGTTCGCGATGAGCGTGGTGCTCGTGACAATGCCGTGGCGGCAGGCGTGGAGGATCCCACGGCTGACGCCCGCCGTGAGACCGAAGTCGTCGGCGTTGACGATGAGAACCCGCGGGCGCGTCACGGGGTCCGTTCCCCCTGGATCACGAAGCGCTCCACCGTGGCTGGCAAGCCGTCTGCAGGCAGCGTGTGCTCGAGGTCGTGCAGGCGGATGTGCTCGAGACGTTCGTAGCCCAGCCGCGGGAAGGGCTGCGCGTCCTTGCCGAGCACCGACGGCTCGAGCCCGGCCGCCCGGAGCTTGGCGAAGGCGCGCTCTCGGCCGAGGAAGTCGAACAGGGTGAAGACGAGCCGCCCGCCCGGCGCGAGATGGGCCAGCGCGCCCTCGATGACGCGGTCGAGCACCATCCATCCGTCGAGCCCGCCGTTGTCGGCGGCCGCCATCGGGTCGTCACGCTCCCGCTCCGGCGGCGTCGGCATCTGAGGCGGGCTCGTGCAGATGAGGTCGAACTCGAGCCGCCGCACCGGGTCGTAACAGTCGCCGAGGCGCGCATCCAGCCGGTCGGCCACCCCGTTCAGCGCGGCGTTGGCCCGGACGCACTCCACGGCCTCGGGCACCACATCCGTGGCAATGACCTGGCAGCCCGCGCGCGCGGCCAGCACCGCGGCGAGCCCCACGCCCGCGCCGATCTCGACGACCCACTCGCCGGGACGGAAGGTCAGATGGCGGCAGAAGAGGAGCGAGCCCGCCTTCGGCGGCTGGACGCCATCGGCCACCTTGAAGAGGCAGTCCCGGTAGACGAAAAGGAGGGTGCCCGCGTCCTGGCTCACGCCTTGCCCATCACGCGCCGGAAGTAGAGCCGCAGCGACTCCTTGAGCTGGGCGCGGGCGCCCGCGCCGGTCTGGGCGTCCTCGAGCTGATCGATGTCGATCTGCAGCGGCACGCCTTCCTTCTTGACCCCGTCCAGCTCCGCCGTGAGCCCGCAGCGCTCGTCGGACTCGGTGAACACGAGCTTCGCCCGGGTGAATGACCCGTCGTCCCTGGCGATCTGCTCGACGGTCTCGGTCAGGAGCCGCCTGATCGCCTCCTGCTCCGGTCCGGGCACCGTCGAGAAGGCGGCGGTGAGCGTGATCTCGGCCATGACGATCTCCCGCGCCCAGCGGCTATGGCGCCTCGTACACCTTGAGGATGTCGGCGTGCGTCTTGGCGGCATTGGCCCGGATGGCGAAGCTGATGGCCTCGCGCACCTCGTCCTCCGTCGCCCCGGCGGCCCTGGCACCTGCCAGGTCGCGCCTGGCTCAGTGGGTGTTGCCCGCCGCCAGGTTCGCCGCCAGGTAGCACAGGCTCGCGGTTTTCTGGTCCAGCACGCCCTTCCTGTACTTCCACGACGCGATGACCTTCTCCTCGATCATGCGCTCTCCTTTCTGTTTTCCCTACGCGCCGGCGGCGCTGGCGTCGCTCAGGGGGTCGAGCCCGGCCTCGAGCCCCTTCTTGCCGATGCGGATGGCCACCGGGCGCGCGAAGTGGAAGGTCCCGATGGACGAGTGCTTGGCCACCACCGGGTGTTTCATCCGCGCCAGCGCCTTGAGGTGCGCGGCCCCGGCGCGGTCGTCCACCCACAGCTCGCCGCCCTCGGTGTAGAGCCGCGGCGCCGCCATGGCGGCCTGGGGGCTGTCGCCGGCATCCAGCATATTCGAGATGATCTGCGGGATCACCGCGATGATCTTCCTGCCGCCGGGCGCGCCCATGGTGAAGGACGGGGCGCCCTTTCGGAAACCGAGCACCGGCACCATATTGACCAGGGGCCGCTTGCCCGCCGCGATGGAGTTGATCCGCCCCGGCTCGGGGTCGAACCAGATCATCCCGTTCTGGAGCAGGATGCCCGTCCCCGGCACCACCATGCGGGCGCCGAAGAGCGAGACGGCCGTGTTCGTGAGCGAGACCATGTTGCGCTGGCGGTCCACGACCCCCACGTGGGTGGTGCAGTCGGAGCCGGCCGCCATCCGCGGGCGCCTCGACAGGGCCCCCGCGCTCCCGCCACGGCTGACGGCCCGCGCGGCCCCGCCGGGCTCGTACCGCCACGGATCCGGCGTCGCCCGCTGGCTCCGCGGGCCCGCCGGCTTGAGCCCGCGCGCGAGATCGCGCGCGTAGTCCAGCGACGCGAGGCCCTCCCAGGGGGCCGTCACCCGGAGCGGGTCCCCGAGCAGGCGGAGGCGGTCCAGGAAGGCCAGCCGCACGGCCTCAGCGCGCAGGTGGAGCCCGCCGGCCGTCCGCGCGGTCACGCGCGCCGAGGGAAACTGGGCGAGGATGTTCAGGATCTCGAGCGCCGTGATCCCGCCGGTGGCGCCCGGCGTGAAGGCCAGCTCCACGCCGCGGTAGGAGCCGCGGAGCGGCGAGAGCACGCGGGGAGCGTAGCCCGCGAGATCGTCCTTCGTGAGGAAGCCGCCCTTCAGCCACATCTCCTCGTGGATGGCCTGGGCGATGGCGCCGCGGTAGAAGGCCGACGGCCCGTCCTTGGCGATGAGGCGGAGGCTCCGGGCGAGGTCGGGCTGGCGGAGCACGTCGCCGTCGCTGATGGCCGGCGGGCGGTAGATGTCCTGGCCATCGCGGAGGTAGGTGCGCGCGGTCTCCGGGAAGGCGCGCATCTCCCGCGTGTAGAGCGCCATGGTGAGCGCCACGTACCAGTCGGGGACGAAGCCCTCCTCCGCCAGCTTGACGGCAGGGGCCATCACATCGGCGAGGTCCATCGTGCCATAGCGCTCGAGCGCCAGGCACAGCCCCGCCACCGACCCCGGCACGGCGACGGCCTGGGGCCCGAACACGTTGGCGTCGTCCACCACGCGCCGCCAGGGGAAGAGGTCGTCGGACACGCCCTCACCGAGCGCGTAGGAGCGCTCGTGACAGGCGGCCGGGGCCTCCACGTTGGCGTCGATGGCCACGGTCTCTCCGCGCCGCTCGAGATGGATGAGGAAGGAACCGCCGCCCGCCAGCGTGGACATGAAGGGCTCCACCACCGGCATGGCGAAGGCGGTGGCCACCGCGGCGTCCACGGCATTGCCGCCCCGCGCGAGGATGGCGGCACCCACCTCGGCGCCGAGCGGATGCTCGGCCACCACCATGCCCTTGGTCGCGAGCGGGGTCGTCTTGGTCAGCGTGAGCGCGGATCGGATCATGACGTCTCCTTGGGGAAGTCTAGCAGGCTGCTGAAAAAGGCCCATCTGCTTCGTTGGCGCCCTCGGCCGCACGCTCAACGTGGCTCGCTCACGCTCGCCCGGATCTCCGGATCCGCTCACCTCGCCTCGCTGAAAGATGCGGGGCGGCCGGGCCTACTGGCCGAGGCGCTCCACCGTGCCGATGCGGCGCACCACGTCGGTGACACCCTGCTCGTCGAAGTAGATGACCCAGCCAAGCGGATACACCCATGCCTCGCGCGCCCGGCGCGAGATCTCGAGCCAGTGCTGCCTGGCCAGCGCCGCCATGAGGGCCGGGTCCACGGTCTCCTCGTCGGGCTCGTCCAGGAGCGCGCGGACCTCGCCCCGGGCACTGCCGAGGCCCACCTGGCGCCAGAAGCGGAAGTCGCTGTAGCGCGTCGTTCGCTCCATCTCCGGGTGCTCGCGGAGATACCGGGAGACCCGATCGTCCAGCCGGTCCTCCCACATGCGCTTCTCGTCGAAGGAGGGCTCGCGGCCGTTCGTGAGGAAGGAGCGGCCGAGGAACAGCGCCTCGGCCCTCGGCCCCTGCGCGACGCGCTCCACCGTCTCCATCTGCGCGGCACAGCCCAGGCCCCCGAGGAGCACGAGGCCCGCCAGCGCCCCCCGCGTCGTTCGCGCGATCTTCACGCCGCTCGCCTCCTCAGATGAGCGCCGACTCGAGCACGATGCCGCGATCGACGACGCGGGCCGCGCGGCTCAGGAGCGCCGCCAGCGTCGGCTCCACCTCGGCAGCCTCCGAGAGCTGGCGCAGGACGTCGATCAGCCGCCGCATCGCGCGGATGAGATCGCCCTCGTGGCCCCCGAAGGACTCCTCCACGATCCCCGACCAGTCGTCGTCGCCGGAGGCCCAGCGGAAGACGGCCGGCATGAAGCCCGTGGACACCGACACCGGCATCGGCAGGTGATGGACCCGCTCCGCCTGGAGCACGGCGTCCGCCGCGGCCTCGAGCTGTCCGAGCTTTCTCCTGAGCTTGGGTCGCTTCCTGAGGAAGAGCCGCGCCAGGGCCGAGTCGCTCGAGCGCGACTCCTCGACGAGGCAGGAGCAGAGGGCGGCGGCCTCGGCCAGGGTCGTATCGGCGAGGATGCCCCGGTCCGCCAGCTCCGCCACCAGCAATTCGTTGTCGTGGCGGAGGTCGGCGATGAGCTGCCCCTTGGGCAGGAGCTTACCATCGTGGACGGCGCCGAAGTGCTCGAGCACCTCCACCACCCGGCAGAATTCCTGCCAGTACACGTTGCGGCAGGCCTCGAGCATCTCCCGCTTCTGGCCGAGCCGCACCTCCAGCCGCTCGCTCCCCTTCCACGCCTCGTCGCAGCGAGGCCGCGAGCCCCAGGGACAGCGGTGGCACTCGATCTCGCCCAGCGCCGCCTCCGGCCCCTGGCTCCGCTCCCGCGCCGTCACCTCCTCCAGCGACACGCGCGAGAGATGCTCGCGGAGGGCGACGGTGCGCCGCTCCCAGTCCCGCGGGATGGGCACGGGGGGCGTGGCCCAGAACACCTTCTTGATATGCGCCGCCTTGAGGGACACGGTCTCGCCGCGGGGGAGGAGCACACTCGCCACGAGCCGGTGGCGGCGCGGGTCCACGCGGCACAGGAGCCCGAGCACCGGGCCCCCGGGCCGGCGGGCGAGCACGAACCGCCCGGGCTCCGCCTCGGCCAGCGACCGCTCGCCCCGGCGTCCGCCTTTCCCCTGAGCGGCGCGCCGCGCCTCCACCTCGCCGCGCGCCTTGCGGTAGCGCCCGATGCGCGACAGGTCCCCGCACGGCGCCGCGTAGGCCCGCGCCTCCCCGAGCGCCGCCTCGAGGCTCCCCGCCTCGGCCTCGAGGGCGCGGACGCGCTTGAGGTTCTGGTACTGGCCGAAAGAGGATTCCACGATGCGCCGGATCGTCGCCTGGTCGCTGCCGCTGCCGAGGAGCAGCGCCACCGAGCCATAGCCCAGCCTGAACTGGCTCTGGACGGGCTCGGAGTCGCCGTCCACCACCCGCCGCATCTCCTCGAGCCCGTCGCGCACGTCCAGCGCCATGACGCACTGGCCCTCGGGATCGATCCCGCGCCGCCCCGCCCGGCCCGCCATCTGGGTGAGCTCGTTGTGGGTGAGGCTGCGGAAGCCGCGGTCCGTGCGCTTGGCGAGCGACTGGAGCGCCACGCTCTTGGCGGGCATGTGGATGCCGAGCGACATCGTCTCGGTGGCGAACACCACCTTGCAGAGCCCGCGCTCGAACAGGTGCTCGATGAGCCGCTTCACGCCCGGCAGGATGCCCGCGTGGTGGAGCCCCACCCCCATGCCGAGGGCCTGGAAGATGGTCTGGTTCAGCGGCGACTCGGCCATGGCGGGGGTTTCGTCCACGGCCTGGCGGATCGCCTCGTCCACCTCGCGACGCTGGGGCTTCGTCAAGAGCGGCTTGCCCTCGGCCAGCACCGTCTCCATGGCGCGCTCGCAGCCGGCGCGGCTGAAGATGAAGTAGATGGCGGGCAGCCAGCCGCGCCCCTCCAGCTCGTCGAGCATCACCGTGGGGTCCACCACCCGGCGCGTGTACCAGCGCCCCCGGTCCGTGGGACCGCCCTCGCGCTCCTCGCCCTCGGCGATGTTCGCCACCGTCGCCGACAGCGCCACCAGCATCGCGTCCTTCGGGGCGTTGACGATGATCTCCTCCCACACCGTCCCCCGCCCCTCGTCGCCCATGTAGTGGCACTCGTCCAGCACCACCGTCTCGAGCCCCGAGAGCCCGCCGGTGTAGAACATGTTGCGCAGGATCTCGGTGGTCATGACGAGCACCGGCGCACCCGGATTGACCTTCACGTCGCCGGTGAGGATGCCGACTCGGTCCGGGCCCCACTGGCGTCCGAAGTCGGCGAACTTCTGGTTGGACAGCGCCTTGAGCGGCGTGGTGTAGGCGAGCCGCCGGCCGCGGGAGAGCGCCGCGTGGATGGCGAACTCCGCCACCAGCGTCTTGCCTGAGCCGGTCGGGGCCGAGACGATCACCGACTGGCCCGCCTGGATTGCCCGGATGGCCTCGAGCTGGAAGTCGTCGAAGGGGAACGGGTAGCGGGCGGTGAACGACTGGAGCAGGCCGTCGGTGGAAATGCGCGCGCCTCCGGGACCGGGCGCCCGCGCCCCCGCGCTTCCGGCGTCCCGCGCCCTGTTGGCACGTTACCACGCCCGCTGGGACCGAGGCCACGCCGCGTTGTCAGGGCCGGATCAAGAGCCTGCCCACGCGCGGAAGGCGGCCGGGGCCGAGCACGGGCGCGTCGGCGAGAGCATTCCGATCGCCAGCCGTCTGCTGGACGCCCTCGCGGCCCTCGCCCTGCTGAGCCGCTGACGCCGGGAGGCGTGTAAGTCTTTCCCCCGGGGCAGGGCAGTTATTTCCCCCGCCGGAAGTCTCCACGCGCGTCTCCACACGACGTCCGAGCCCGATGTCCATCACATCAAGCAGTTAGACCCGGCCAGGGCGAGTGGCATGAGCGATGCTGATTCCCCCCCAAGAGCCAGTATAGGAGGTAGGAGCCATGAAAACGAACCCGACCCGCGCGAACCGTCCGCCGCTCCGCTTCGTCTCGGGGGCGCTCGGCCTCGTGCCGACCGCGCGGCTGCCGGTTTGGCGCGGCTCGCCGGTCACGTTCGAGGTGGCGGGCCCCGTGGCGAAGGCGGAATTGCGGGCAGCCGCCCTGCGCCTGATCGTGCGGGAGGCTGCGTCCATGCGGTGGGACTTTCGCATCGAGGACCGCGTGGCGGTTGTGCCCTCCACGCTCCGCCGGGCGGCCTGAGGCACGGCCATGGACGCGTACGGGGTTCTGCGCGTCGGGATCTCGGGCTCGTACGGCGGCCTCAATCTCGGCGACGAGGCGATCCTGCAGGCGATCGTGACCCAGCTGCGCGCGGCGCTGCCGGTGGAGATCACCGTCTTCTCGCGCGATCCGAAGGACACCCTGGCGCGACACCGGGTCGAGCGCGCCGTCCCGGTGCGCGACCTCTCGCGCGACGAGGTGCTGCCCGAGATCAGGGCGCTCGATCTGCTGATCCTGGGCGGCGGCGGCATCCTTTTCGACGCCGAGGCCGCCATCTATCTCCGCGAGGTCGCGCTGGCCCACGAGGAGGGAGTGCCTGTGATGGTGTACGCCATCAGCGCCGGCCCTCTCCAGGATCCGACGGCCCAGGCGCTGGTACGGGACTGCCTGGGCCGGGCCGCGGCGGTGACCGTGCGGGAGCGGCGGGCGCGTCACGCGCTCGAGGAAGCCGGCGTGCGCGCCGAGATCGAGGTCACCGCCGACCCGGC
>JACPCX010000114.1:0-21723 GCA_016184305.1 Candidatus Rokuibacteriota bacterium
CGCCGCTGAGAACCACGGCGCCGATCCCGATGCGCACGTTGTCCATGATGGTGCAGGCGTGGACCACGCACCGGTGGCCGATGGTCACCCCGGCGCCGATGATGCACGGGAACTGCGGCGTCACGTGGAGGACCGAGCTGTCCTGGACATTGGTGTTCCGGCCGACGGTAACGTGGTTGTCCTGATCGCCGCGCACCACCGTGAAGGGCCAGATGCTGGCGCCCTCCTCGATCGACACGTCGCCGATCACCTGGGCGGCGATGTCCACGTACGCGTCCGGATGCACGCGCGGCGTCCGGCCGGGCACCTCGCGGATCACCTAGATGACCCCCTGGGCGCGCAGGTCCGCGATGGCGGCGGCGCCGTAGCCAAGCTCGCCGAGGATGGCGTCGTTGTCCTCGCCCAGGAGCGGAGGAGCCTTGCGGAGCGCGGCCGGCGACCGCGACAGCTTGACCGGGTTGCCGAGCGCCTTCACGCGCCCCACCTGCGGATGCTCGTACTCCTGCACCATGCCGCGTGCCTGCGCGTGCGGGTCGGCGAGCGCCTCGGGAACGGTGTAGATGGGCCCGGCGGGGATCCCCGCCTCCTCGCACCCGGCGAGCCAGTGGGCCCGTGACTTGTGGCGCGTCACCTCTTCCACCAGCGCCTCCAGCGCGGCCCGGTTCTTCACCCGGTCGCCGACGGTCTTGAAGCGTGGATCGTCCACCAGGGGCTCGAGGCCGAGCAGCCCGGCGAACAGCGGCCAGAGCTTGCTGTTGGCGGCGCCCACCGTGAAGTGGCCGTCGCTGGCCCGGAAGGCCTGGTAGGGCGCGTTGAGGCGATGGGCCGTGCCGAGTCGCCTGGGGATCTGGCCCGTGTACCAGTACTCGGTCGCCTCCCACGCCGACAGCGCGAGCCCCGCCTCGAAGAGCGACGTGTCCACGAGCTGGCCTCGGCCCGTCACGCGGCGCGCCCGCACCGCGCAGAGGATGCCGAAGACGGCGAAGAGACCCGCGCCGAGATCGGTGATGGGCACGCCCACCTTCACGGGCGGCCCCCCCTCGCTGCCGGTGGCGCTCATGATGCCGCTCATGCCCTGGGCCACGAGGTCGAAGCCACCGCGAGTCGCGTAGGGGCCCGTCTGGCCGAAGCTCGAGATGGAGCAGCAGATGAGGCGCGGGTTGAGCGCCGCGAGCGTGTCGTAGTCGACGCCCAGGCGCCGCGCCACCCCGGGCCGGTAGCTCTCGACGAGGATGTCCGCCGTCGCCGCGAGCTTCCGGAGGATGGCGACGCCCTCGGGCTGCTCGAGGTCGAGGGTGATGCCGCGCTTGTTGCGGTTGACGGCGAGGAAGGAGGCGGACACGCCGGGCGCGATGGACAGCTCGGGCCGACAGCTATGCTCGCCCTCGGGGGGCTCGACCTTGATGACCTCGGCCCCCATGTCGCCGAGCAGCATGCTGCAGAAGGGCCCGGCCATGACCTGGGTCTGGTCGATCACGCGCAGGCCCTGGAGCGCAGCCGTCACTGCGCCGTGCGTCGTCCCGTCGGTCGTCATTGGCGAACCCGCCGTAGGCTAGCACAGGTGCATGGAGTATGGAACCGAGGCCGGTGTCGCGAGGTAGAATAGGTTCTGTGAACACCCCTGATCCGAGTCATGAGGTGCTCGTGAGGCGTGACGGCCCCATCGTCACCCTCACCTTCAACCGCCCCGAGGCACGCAACGCCATGACGTGGGGCATGTACGAGCGGCTCTACCAGACCTGCGAGGAGGTGGACGCCGACGACTCGATCCGCGTCCTCGTGCTCAGGGGGGCCGGGGGCAAGGCCTTCGTGGCGGGCACCGACATCAGCCAGTTCACGAAGTTCGAGACCGCGGAGGACGGGCTCCGCTACGAGCGCGACGGCGACCAGCGCTCGGGGCGGATCGGCCGCGTCAAGAAGCCCGTCATTGCCCAGATCCAGGGATTCGCCGTCGGCGGCGGCTTCGGCATCGCCGCGGGCGCCGACATCCGCATCGCGACGCCGGATGCCCGCTTCGGCGCGCCCATCGCCCGCACCCTCGGCAACTGCCTCTCGATGCGGGCGTACGCCCGCTACATGGATCTCATCGGCCCCTCGCGCCTCAAGGAGCTGATCCTCACCGCCCGGCTCCTCTCGGCCGACGAGGCACTGTCCGCCGGCTTCGTCCACGAGGTCGTGCCCGCCGACCGGATCGAGGCGCGCGTCCGCGAGGTGGCCGAGACCGTCGCCTCGCATGCGCCGATCACGCTCCGGGTCACCAAGGAAGCGATCCGGCGCCTGCAGGAGTCGCGCCCCCTGCCCGACGGCGACGACCTCATCGCCACGACCTACGGCAGCGCCGACTTCCACGAGGGTGTTCGCGCCTTCCTGGAGAAGCGCCCGCCGCGCTGGACCGGCACGTAGCGGCGGTCGCGCCACCGGCGGCCACCCGTGGCGGGAATACCCGTACGGGGCCATGGGTCCGCACCGCTCCTGGGAGCACCTCCAGGAGTGCTACATGGTCGGCTCACCCTGCATAGTCCATCGCAACCGGACGGCGCGCTGCCGCATCCAAAGGTGCGGGGCGCCCTCACGCCCCGCCGGAACCCACGCTGCAGCGAACCCATGACGCGGAGGGACATGCGATGGCTGGAAAGATCGCGAGCGAGCTCAAGGCCAAGACCGACGAGAGCTGGGCCACCCTGACCGGCCAGCTCCAGGGCATGGAGCCCCACCTGGAGCGGTCCGACGCGCCCGGCGAGTGGACCACCCGCCAGGTGCTCTGCCATCTCCTGTTCGAGCCGGGCTGGCAGCCCGCGGACTTCCTCAGGCAGTTCTCCGAGCGCGATCTGCCCCACCGCGAGATCGTGCCCGGCCTGGCGGACGTGACGCCCGAGCGCAAGACGATGACCCTCACGCAGCTCACCGACGCCCTCGACGCCCAGCGGCGTGCCATCTTCGCCTACGTGGACACGCTCAGCGACGCCGAGCTCCAGGGCCGGAAGGCCCGCATCCCGCTCTTCAAGCAGATCCAGGGCAGCGAGGAGGTCCCCATCGCCGTCTATGTCGGCGCGCTCTTCGGCTACCACTGGGCCGACCACGCCGGGCAGCTCGCGAAGATCCGCAAGGCGGCAGGCCTGGCGGACGCGACGTAGCGGCGGGGGCCGGCCATTGTCTCTGGTCCACGCCAATGTCCCCGACGCCCACGCCGCCGGCATCACCCGCGGCTGGCACACGTACTACTGGACCCCCTGGCGGGCATACCTGCGGGGATCGAGCTGATGGCGCGCATCGACTGGAGCTACCACCGGCCCGGCTGACAGACCTGCGCCAAGACGCAAGGGTTCCTTACCCGGGGCAAGGAGGTGAGTCGGGCGCCTTGACCCGGGAGCGCGAGGGTCTTACTCTTACCGGTAAGACTCCACCGCCCAAGGGAGGTCGCGATGCGGATCACGAGCAAGGGGCAGGTGACGATTCCGCTGGCCATTCGACGTAAGGCCGGGCTCTTGCCGGCGACCGAGGTGGAGTTCCACCTGCGGGGGCACACCGTCGTTCTTCGCAGAGCAAGGACCACCGGAAGGCGGGGCGGCCGCCTCCTGGATTCCATGCGAGGAAGGGCCACCACCCGGCTGACCACCGACCAGATCATGGCCCTGACGCGCCCCCGGTAGACCGGCCTCATGCGCGAGATCCTCGTCGACAGCAACGTCATTCTCGACGTTGTGACGGAGGACACGACGTGGTTCGAGTGGTCATCGGGGCAGATCGCGCGCCTGGCCGAAGACCATGTGCTCGTGATCAATCCCATCGTGTACTCCGAGGTCTCGGTCGGCTTCGAGCGCATCGAGGAGGTCGACTCTGCGCTGCCGGTAGACTTCTTCCGGCGGGAAGCCCTGCCCTGGGAGGCGGCGTTCCTGGCGGCCAAGTGTTTCCTGAGATATCGGCGGGCGGGCGGCCGGAAGCGCTCTCCACTCCCCGACTTCTACGTGGGAGCCCACGCGGCGGTACGCGGACTGCCGCTCCTCACACGCGATGCGCGGCGCTACCGCACCTACTTCCCGAGGCTGACGCTGGTCGCGCCCTGAGAGGCTGTGGCTGACGGAGGGCCGGCGTGAGCTGCCCGCGCTGCCGGCCGGACCATTCTCTCCATGCCCGGTTCTGCCTCGGCTGCGGGGCGCGCTTGGCCCCGACCTGCGCCCAGTGCCGCGATACTGCTCCGGCGACGCGGGGCCGTCAAGCGCCCCGGACGCCGTTATCCTCCGCCGCAACCGGGGAGAGGGACTCTGCCGTGGACAGCGCGCGCGCCGCATCGAGCGTCCGGCCGGCGGCCAGGAGCGCGAGGACGTGGAGGCGCCGGCCTCGGGGCGTGGCGTGAAGACGGCACGCGGCGCCGGCCAGCCCGCACGCGTCAGGCCCGCGGCCGGCTTCGAGCGCCGCGCGCCCGGCCTCGCGGAGTTGCCAGGCCCGGGCCGCCACGCCCATGAGCGGGGCGAGGTCCGTCCCGCAGCGTGGGCACGCGCTCACGCCACGCCAGGGCGCGCGACAGGTGGGGCAGCGCAGGGGCTCGCTCACCCCGCCCCCCCCTCGCTCATCCTTCCTCGACGTAGAAGAGGAGGTCTGCCAGGTCGGCGGTGGCCGCGCGGAGCCTGTCCCAGTCCCCGCCGCTGATCGCCTTGTCGATCGCCTGCTGGAACATCACCGCCTCCTCGCGGTCCTCGGCGCTCATCCGGTCGTGGAGGCGGTGGCCCCGCTCGAGCAACGCGCGTGCCTCGGAGATCGAGACCCGTCGCTCGCGCTCGCCGCCGATCTCGTGCCCGGAGGATCGGTCCCCGGCATCCGAGCGACGCCCGCGTTCGGTCTCGTCCGCGCGTCCGGCGGCGGGCCGGGATGAGCGACCGGCCGGAGCGGCCGGAGCCTCGGCGATGCCCGCGGCGTCGTCGACATCAGTGTCGTCGACATCGTCCTCGTCGAGGTCGGCCGGGGCGAGATTCTCGGCATCGCCGAAGAGGTTCAGCATGCGGCGCCGGGCTTCCGCGACCTGAGCGTCCGTCATCGCGGTCGTCGCGCCCTCGATGGTGATGTGCTTGGCGAGTCCGGTCCGCTTCTCGGTGGCCGTCACGCGCAGGATGCCGTCGAGGTCGAGATCCAGGCGGCAGAGGACCTCGTTGCCGGCGGGGACGGCCGAGAGCCCCTCGATCAGGAAGCGGCCGACCAGGATATTGTTGAGGGCGTTGGGATCGTCGCCCTGGTAGACGGACACCTGCCACGCCTCCTGGTTGTCGGCCATGGTGACATACGTGTCGGTCCGGCTGGCGGGGAACGGCGTGTTGCGGGCGATGACCGGATGGTAGCAGTGCTCGGACGGCCGGCCGCCGAGGAGGCCGAAGTACGAGGGCCCGAACGAGTAGGGAGAGATGTCAACGAGGACGCGGTCGATGTCGTGGCCGCCGAGGCGAGCGGCCAGCACGCCGGCCCCGAGGGCGACGCAGAGGTCGGGGTGAACCTCCTGGCGCGGGACCAGACCCGTCTTCTCGCGCAGCAGCTCGGACAGAAGCGGCGTCCGGGTGGCGCCACCGACCAGCAGGATCTCGTCGACCTGATCGGGCTGCTTGCCGGCGTCGGCCAGGGCCCGGTGCACGCTGTCGAGCGTGCTCTCGACCAGGTGGCGGATCAGGCGCTCGTACTCCTCGCGCGACACCTCCAGGTCGAGGTGCACGGGCACCCCGTCGCGCACGGCCAGATGCTCCTCCCTGAGGCGCGTGTAGGGCTCGAAGCTGAGCCGCTTCTTGGCCTCCTCGGCCGCGCGCAGGAGGCGGCTCATCGCCCGGCGGTCGTCGCGGACGTCGGGGCCTCCGGTCGCGACGAACCGGGCGAGGACGAGGTCGAGCAGGAGCTGATCGAAATCGTCGCCGCCCAGGCGGTTATTGCCGTGGCTCGCGAGGACCTCGGTCACGTCGCCGGAGACCTGCACGAGGGACACGTCGAACGTGCCGCCGCCCAGGTCGTAGACCAGCACGGTGCGGTCGCCCTCGCGATCGGAGCCGTAGGCGAGCGCCGCCGCCGTCGGCTCGTTGAGGATGCGCACGACCTCGAGGCCCGCGATCTCGCCGGCGTCGCGGGTGGCCTGGCGCTGAGCGTCCGAGAAGTAGGCGGGCACCGTGATCACCGCCCGGCGCACCGGCGCGCCGAGCACTGCCTCGGCCCGGGCCTTGAGGGCGCGCAGGATCATCGCCGAGATCTCCGGCGGCGAGTACGTCGGCCCGCCCATGGCGACGCGCTCGCCGGAGCCCATCAGCCGCTTGATCGACTTGACGGTCCGCTCGGGATAGATCACGTATTGGTTGCGGGCCGGGGTGCCGACCAGCGGCGTGCCGTCGGGCGAGAGCCCCACGAACGAGGGCATGATCTGCTCGCCGTCGGCGGCGAGCACCTGGACATTGCCGTCCACGAGCGCCGCCACCTCGGAGTTCGTCGTCCCCAGATCGATCCCGACGATCACGTCAGCCATGGGATTCTCCCGTTGCCGCCGGCGGATTGCCGGCGACCTTGACCTCGGCAAAACGGAGCACCCTGCCATCGGCGGTGTAGCCCGGGCGGAACACCTCGAGCACCGTTCCCGCTGATGCCGCGGGGGTGGCCGCCACCTCCACCGCCCGCATTACCCGCGGGTCGAACGGCTTGCCCAGGGATGGGATCTCGTGGACGTCGAGCCGCTGGAGCGCGTCGTCGAGCCGCTCGAGCGCGAGCCCGTTGCCCTCGACCAGCGCCTCGAGCACGGGACGCTGCCCGAAGCGCGCCCGGAGCCCGCGGAGCCCGGCCAGCCGGCGGCGGGCCTCCTCGAGCCCGCGCGTGAAGCGATCGCGCACCTCCAGCAGCTCGGCCACCAGCTCGAGCCGCGCCTCGCGCCGGGCCTCGGCGAGCTTCTTCGCGACGGCATCCGGACTGCTGACACTCTCGGCGAGACGCGTGAGCGCTGCGCCGAGCTCGGCGTGCAGGCGATTGGTGGCGCGGCCCTGGAGCTGCGTCTCGCGGGTCAGCGCGGCGAGCTGGGCCAGCAGCGAGAACAGATCGGGGACCTGCTCGGGAGCCGGCATCGCCTCGGGCGCGAGCCCAGGAGGCGGCGGTTCCGCCTCGTCCAGCTCGTCGAGCCACGCCACGACCGACTCCAGGAAGACGCGGCGGCGCTCGGGATCGCGCAGGCTTGCGGGGCGACGTTCACCGGGGCCGCTCGCGGGACTCGTCGTCTCCTCTCGCTCTGCGACTGGGTCGGCCCGGCCCTCGTGATCGCTCGCCTCGTGCTGCGGCCCACTCGCGTCTGAGGGCGTGAAGGAATCGGCGCGTGGAATCTCGGTGAAGGGTGGTGGCTGGGGGAGTCCGAGCGGGGCGACGACCCCTTCGAACGAGCAATCCGGCGCCGCTCCCTCCGACGTTGACTCCCTCGACTCGCTCATGACCGGTCACCCCGAAGGACGTCGAGCCACGGGCCCGGGCCGACGTGGCGCCGCTCGTCCGGCATCGCGTCGAGAAGCGCCTCCAGGCGGTCGAGCGGCGCCGGACCGAACAGCCGTAGCGCGAGGCGGCGCTCCTCGTCACGCACGGCCTCGTAGGCCTCGCGGATGCGCCGGAATCCCTCCGGGTCGCGGTCGGGCGGCGAGCGCCGGACCGCCGCCAGATAGGCGGCACGCACGGTGTCGTCGTCCGCCATCTCCTCGATCCCGAGCACCGCGAACGGGTTCACGGGTTCTTCTCCAGGAAGGCGAGGAAGTCGTCAAACAGGTCTCGCTGCGGCCATCGTGGCGCCCGCCGCCGCTTGCGCCGCGCCTTCTCGGCCGTGAAGGTGGGCACCTGCCGGTGCGCGCGCTCGGCCGTGACAAGCCGCGCGATTTCCACCGTCGTCAGTGGCTCCATGTCAGCGACCGGCACGGGCGGGGCCCAGGGAGCGGTGTCGGGCGAGCGCGCGAGGGCGTCGATCCCGGACGAGGCCTCGCGCACGGCGTCCATGTCGCGCGCGCGGCCGGCCAGCTCGCGCGCGGCACGCAGGCAGAGCGCGGCACGGTCGCGATCGCGACGCGACGCGGCGGCCGAGAGCGCGCGGCCACGCGCGAGGAGAAAACGGTGGAGCAGGGGCCCATCGCCGGCGAGCCCCTCCCCGGAGGCGGCGTAGGTCAGGGCCGGCCGGCCCATGTGGAGCCCGCCGACGCACAGCGAGTGAAGATCGGCGGGAGCAGCGCCGCTGAGGTCACGTTCGACCCGGGCAAGCAGGGCCGGTGGCACGGCGAGGGGGCGATCCAGCGCGCGAAACAGGTCACCCGAGCGGGCCAGCGCCTGGACGGTCTCGGCCGGCGAGGCCGGATCGGGCGCGTCGGGCGGCGGCTCGAGCCCGAACGACTCGGCCACCGACGACAAGATCAACGCGAGCATCGTGGGGTTCCCGAGCCGTGACGCCAGCTCCTCGTGCAGCCGCACGGCGGCGGCCCCGTCGCCGTTCCGGCGCGTCGCCACCGACCGGACCGCGCCGAGATATGCCGAGGTGTCACCGCTCGTCGCGACCGGCTCCTTCTCCAGGCGGTCGAGATCAGCCAGGGCGAGCGCGAACCGGCCTTCCCGGATCCGTCGCTCCGCGCTGGCGAGGAGCAGCCGGAAGCGGCTCTGCCGCACCTCGGGGTGCACCCGGTTGATCGCCTCGGCGAGGTCGAGCAGGTCGAGCGCCTTCCGGTGGGCGCCGCGCCGCTCGGCCGCGCGCACCAGGTGCAGCAGCGGCTCCAGGTCCCGCGGGTGCGCCTGCCGCCACGCTTCGGCCAGGGCCTCCGCCTGCCGGGGGTCGCGCGTCTCCCAGTGCGCGACGAGCGCCTGAAACACGCGCGGATCGGGATCGGCCTGGCGCGCGCGTGCCAGGAGACGGCCGCGGTCGACCCACTCCGGAAGCTCGCCGTCCCGGACCAGCGCCTCGAGCTCCTCCTCGGAGTCGACCTCGAACGTGTCGAGCACTTCCGCGCGATCGGCCGGGAACAGCTCGGCCATGTGCAGAAGGACGCGCGACGGCGCGCGCCCCGCCGCGAGCAGGGTGCCGGCGCGAATCGCGGCCATGAGGTAGGCGTCCCAGGAGATGAGCGCCTCCTCCCACGCCCCCGCGCGCTCCAGCGTGAGGGCGATCAGCCGCTGCGTTTCGCGCTGCCAGTCGAGGTTGCGCCGGTCCCGGCGCAATGCCTCGATCAGGGGCTTGAGATTCAGGTTCAGCCGATACCAGTGCTGGAGCACCGTGGCCGTGAAGATCCGCTTGACTGGCACAGGCTCGAAGTCGAACAAGGGCATGATGCGCTCGACGGCGGCGACCGCAGTCCGCGGATCCCTCGCCTCGAGCGCGCGGCCGAGGCGCAGCAGGTGCTGCCGGAGCAGGGTCCGCCCCCCGCTGACGGCCCTGATCAAGGCACCGACTGCGGGCGATCGCTGATCCAGCGCCCCGGGCTCTCCGATCAGATGACGCAGCACGGGCACGAGCCGCGCCGGGGCGGCGTGCGGCGGAATCGCATCGAGATTGGCGAGCGCCACGCCGTCCGCGCGCCGGTAGTACGCGTCGAGCGCCCGGATCAGGAGCTTCCATGGCGCCAGCGGCGAGTGACGCGAGACCTGGTCCAGGGCGGCGAGGGCGCCGTCGGGCAAGGGGCCGCTCGTCACCGCGGCGAACAGGTCACACACCGCCCGCGCGGCGCGCCGCAGTGGCTCGTCGGCGGCCAGCGCGTCAGCGTCGGCAAGCAGGCGTGGGTCCCGGAGCTCCCGCGTCAGGATCGCTTCGATCTCCTGCCGGCGCGGCCGGGCGGCCGCCGCCAGCTCCGCCAGGAGCGGCCGGAGGTCGCCGGCGGCGATCGCCTTGCTCTGGCGCACGAGCGGCACGATGCGGTGGCGGTGTGCCGGGAACCGCTCGCCGACGAGCGCGGCCAGCGCCGTCGCCTCGTCGTACAGGCCCTGCGCGAGCATCTCGCCGATGCGCGCCTCGTAGGCGGCGATGACGAGCGCCTCGGCCTCGGTGCTCCGCGCCTCCTTGAAGAATTGCTTGGCGAGGTCGAGCGCCCCCCGCGTGTTGCCGGAGGCGATCAGGGATTCGACGCGAACCCGTGACTCCCCGGGACTCGTGAGGGGCTGGACCGGCCGGTGATGGGATGGGCGCTTGTCACGTTTGCTCATGCCGCGCTCCTGGCTCCTGCGCCGGCCGGCCTCGGGATCCGATTCCCCCGCGCCCGGCGTCGGGAATCCCCGCATTATGGGGTCGAAGGCGCCACCTTGTCTACCGAGGGAACATTCCCCCGCGAGCGCGAGTGGCGGCGATCGTCTCCGAAGCCCGTGTGGGATCGTGGCCGAGGAGGCGACGCCGCCCCTCGCGCTTCAGGGCTACGGCAGGCGCTCGTAGAGGACGTGCCGGCGGTTCTTCGTGTACGGCCTCACCTGCCCCGGCCAGCGCCCGCGGTCCACGGCTGCCGCCCAGGCCTCGCTCGTGAGCACTGCGGGGCTCTCGAGCTCGTAGAGCGCGTTGTAGCGCGGCTCGTTCTCGATGACGATGGTCTTGCGCTCCCCGCCGATCACCATGGTCAGCTCCCGCGTCTTGAAGCGCGCCACCGAGATGACGCCGGGCACCGTGACGAGCAGGGGCACGTGCTCGGTGTCGTACACCTCGTTGAAGAGCGCCTCCTGGGCGGGCTCGACGTCCATGGCGGCGCTGAAGAGATAGCGACCTTGTATCGGCATGGGGCTCCTCCTGTTGGGGTTCGGACGCCTACGGGCCGCTCGCCCCGGACGGCGGATAGAAGCGCGCCTCGCGCTTCTCGTCCCAGGCCCGGTTGGCCTCGCGGATCTCCCACGAGGCCATGCAGTCGTTCTGAGCCCGGATCACCGCCTCGATCAGGGCGCGCGGATCGGCGTGGAATGACTCGTGGAGGAGCCGCTTGGCATGGCCCGTGGCCGTGCGGGAGGCGTGGAAGGCCTTCTCGACGATGGCGGCCAGCTCGGCGTCCAGGCGCTCGGCCGGGACGACCCAGTTGACGAGCCCGATGGCGCGCGCCTCCTCCGCGGCGATGTGGTCGTTCAGCAGCGTCAGCTCCTTGGCCCGCCCGAGCCCGATGAGGCGGGCGAGCCGCAGGATCGAGCCGTCCGGGATCAGCCCGTGCCGCGTCGCCCCCAGCCCCAGCACGGTGTCCGTCGCCGCAAGGCGCACGTCACAGGCCACGGCCAGCTGCAGCCCGCCCCCGATGGTGTAGCCGTGCAGTACGCCGATCACCAGCTTGTCCATGTCCTCCAGCGCGTTCAGCGCCCGGACCCAGTGGCGGACGAAGGGCTCGGCGATCTGGCCCGCGGACAGCGCCGTGCGGTCCATGCCGGAGCAGAAGGCCCGCCCGGCCCCGCGCACCACCACCACCCAGACGTCGCGGTCGCGGGCGGCGGCCTCGGCGGCGTCGGCCAGCTCGGCCGCCAGCCCCGTGTGCAGCGCGTTGAGCACCTCCGGGCGGCTGAGCACGATGGTGCCCACGCCGTCCTTCACCCCGTAGAGAACGTTCCCGCTCACCGGACCGTATCCCCTGCGCCTAGACGCCCAGGATCTCGCGCGCGATCACCATCCGCTGCACCTCGGAGGTCCCCTCGCCGATCTCGGTGAGCTTGGCATCGCGGAAGATCCGCTCGATGGGAAACTCGGTGATGTAGCCGGCCCCACCGTGGATCTGGAGGGACTTGGTGGCGGCCCGCATGGCGACCTCGGACGCGAAGACCTTGGCCATGGAGGCGGCGAGCTTGGCGGGCTTCCCCGCGTCCTTGAGAAGCGCCGCGCGGAGCGTGAGCAGCCGCGCCGCCTCGATCTCCGTGCCCATGTCGGCCACCATGCCCTGCAGCCCGTTGAACTCCGCCAGTGTCTTGCCGAAGGCGCTGCGCTGCTTCATGTAGCGGAGCGCCTGGTCGAGCGCGCCCTGGGCGATTCCGACCGCCATCGCCGCCATGGCGATGCGGCCGCCCTCCAGCACCTGCATGCAGTTGACGAAACCCTGATGGAGCGTGCCGCACAGCTGGCGCTCGGGCACCCGCACGTTGTCGAGGATCAGCTCGGCCGTGTTGGAAGCGTGCAGCCCGAGCTTCTTGTAGGGGGTCCCCGCGCCGAAGCCCGGCGTCCCCTTCTCGAGGATGAAGGCCGAGATGCCCTTGTTGCCCCGCGCCGTATCGGTCACCGCCATCACCACGGCGATCCGGCCCACGCTCGCGTTGGTGATGAAGGCCTTGGTGCCGGTGAGGACGAAGTGATCGCCCTCGCGGACGGCGCGGGTCTTCATGGCGGCGGCATCCGACCCCGACCCGGGCTCCGTCAGACCCCACGCTCCCAGCGACCCGCCGCGGGCGAGCTCGGGGAGGTACTGCGCCTTCTGCTCCCTCGATCCGAAGAGGGCGATGTGGTTGGCGCAGAGCGAGTTGTGGGCCCACATGGTGATCCCGACGGAGGCATCCACGCGGTTCAGCTCCTCGACGGCCAGCGCGTAGGAGACGTAGTCGAGCGCCGCCCCCCCGTACTCCTCGGGCACGAGGGCGCCCAGGAGCCCCGTCGTCCCCAGCTTCCGGAGGATCTCGTGGGGGAACTCCTGCCGCTCGTCGAACTCCCGGATCACCGGCGCGACTTCCCCCTCGGCGAAGTCCCGCGCCATGGCGCGGATCTCCTTCTGCTCCGGTGTCAGCTCGAAGTCCATCTCACCCTGCCATGCCTGGCCCCCCGCTCTCGCCCTGACGACGGGCGCCTAGACCGACGCCCGGATATTGTCCCGGACGAAGCGGATGATGTCCTGCGTCGAGGTGCCCGGCGTGAACAGCTCCTTGACGCCCAGGGCTTTGAGCGCCTGGACGTCCTCCTGGGGGATGATCCCGCCACCGAAGACCGCGATGTCGCCAGCCCCCTTCTCGCGCAGGAGCTCGAGCACCCTGGTGAAGAGGAAGTTATGGGCGCCCGAGAGCACGCTGAGCCCGACGGCGTCCACGTCCTCCTGGACCGCCGTGGCCGCGATCTGCTCGGGCGTCTGGTGGAGCCCCGTGTAGATCACCTCGAACCCCGCATCCCGGAGCGCGCGCGCGACGATCTTCGCCCCGCGGTCGTGCCCGTCGAGCCCCGGCTTCGCCACCAGCACCCGTACCTTGCGCTCGGTCATGCGTCCTCCGCGCTACTTGAGCAGGCCCCGGAGCCGCTCGCCGACCTTCATGATCTGGTCCCGGTTGCCGGGCGTGGGCGTCCAGTCGAAGCCCTTGCCGTCGCCGTTCCATCGGGGGATCAGGTGCATATGAAAATGGGGCACCGACTGAAAGGCCGCCGGCCCGTTGGCCTGCAGCAGGTTGAGTCCGTCCGGCTTGAGAACCTGCTGGATGGCCAGGGCGACCTTCCTCGCGGCGGCGATGGCCGCCTGGAGGTCCTCCACCTCGGCCTCGAAGAGGCTCGGCGCATGGGCCTTGGTCACGACCAGACAGTGACCGGAATTGACCGGGTTGATGTCCATGATCGTCAGCGTGCGGCCGTCCTCGAAGATCTTCATCGAGGGAATCTGCCCGTCGCGGATCCTGCAGAAGACGCAGTCCATGGCCCCCTAGACCTCGAGGGTCCAGCCGTGGGGATCGGGCGCCTGCCCGTACTGGATCCCCACGATGGCGTCGTAGAGCCGCTGGGTCAGCGGGCCGATCTTGCGGCCGTTGATGACCAACTCCTCGCCCTTGTAGGCAAGCTCGCCCACGGGTGAGATGACGGCCGCCGTTCCGGTGCCCCACACCTCGGCCAGCGTCCCCGCGCGGTGGGCGGCCATGACCTCGTCGATCCCCACCTGGCGCTCGCTCGCCCGAAGCCCCCAGTCGCGCAGCAGCGTCAGGACCGAGTCCCGCGTGACGCCGGGGAGGACCGTCCCCGTGAGCGGCGGCGTGATCACCTCGTCGCCGATCTTCACCATGATGTTCATGGTGCCGACCTCGTCGATGTACCGCCGGTGCACACCGTCCAGCCACAGCACCTGGGTGAAGCCCTGGTGCTTCGCGTCCTCCCCGGCCATGAGGCTCGCGGCGTAATTGGCGCCCGTCTTGGCCCCGCCCAGACCGCCCTCGACCGCCCGCACGTAGCGCTCCTCGACCCGGATCTTGACCGGCGCCATGCCCTCCGGATAGTACGCGCCCACCGGGGAGAGGATCACGAAGTAGATGTAGGACCTGGCGGGGCGGACGCCGAGGAAGGCTTCGCTCGCGATGATGGTGGGGCGGATGTAGAGCGACGTGCCGAGCATGCGCGGCACCCACTCCCCGTCGGTCCGGACCACCGTCACGATGGACTGAAGCGCCAGCTCGGGATCGAGCGGAGGGATGCACATGCGCCGGGCCGAGTTGTTCAGGCGCTCCACGTGCTTCTGCGGCCGGAACAGCCGGAGCTTGCCGTCCACGCCGCGGAAGGCCTTGAGCCCGTCGAACACCGCCTGGGCGTAATGGAGGACGGCCGCCGCCGGATCCAGGGGGATCGGCGCGTAGGGCTCGACCCGCGGGTCGTACCAGCCCTTCTCTTCCTGGAAGTTGGCGACAAACATGTGGTCGGTGAAGATGATTCCAAAGCCGAGATCCGAGTCCTTCGGCTTCTTCTTGAGCGTCGGCGCCTTCGTGATCCGGATAGGCTCAGACATCCTCAGGGTCTCCTTGTGATCGTCCCGCTCAAAAGATGATAGGCTCCCGGTAGAGGCCGAAGACCCGGCGGTACACGTCCGAGATCTCTCCCAGCGACACGTAGTCCTTCACGGCGTCCACCAGCACCGGCATCACGTTCTGCCCGTTCTGGCAGGCATCGGCGAGCTGCTTGAGCCGGCGCTCGACCTTGGCCGCGTCCCGCGCGGCCTTCACGCGGCCCACCCGCTCCACTTGCTCCCGCTCGATGGCCTCGTCGAGACGGAGGTAGGACACCGGCTTCTCCTCGGGCATGACGTACTTGTTCACGCCCACCACGATCTTCTCGCCTCGGTCGTCCATGAGCTGATAGCGGTAGGCGGCATCGGCGATCTCTCGCTGCGGGTAGCCCTCGTCGATGGCCCGGATGATCCCGCCCAGCTCGTCGATCTTCCGGAGATAGGCCATGGCCTGGGCTTCCATCTGGTCCGTCAGCGTCTCGAGAAAGTACGCGCCGCCCAGCGGGTCCGCCGTGAGCGGCGCGCCCGTCTCCTCGGCGATGATCTGCTGGGTCCGGAGCGCCACCGTCACCGCCTCCTCGGTGGGCAGGGCCAGCACCTCGTCGTAGGAGTTGGTGTGGAGCGACTGCGCTCCCCCCAGGACCGCCGCGAGGGCCTGAATGGCCACGCGCGCGATGTTGTTGAGCGGCTGCTGCGCGGTGGCCGACACCCCGGCCGTCTGCGTGTGGGTACGCAGCCGCATGGATTCGGCCTTCCTGGCGCCGAAGCGCTCGCGCATCACCGTGGCCCAGATGCGTCGGGCCGCGCGCAGCTTGGCGATCTCCTCGAAGAAGTCGTTGTGGATGTCGAAGAAGAACGACAGCCGCGGGGCGAAGCTGTCCACGTCGAGCCCGCGCGTGACGCACGCGTCCACGTAGCCGAAGCCGTCGGCCAGGGTGAAGGCCAGCTCCTGGACCGCCGTGGCCCCGGCCTCGCGGATGTGATACCCGGAGATCGACACGGGGTTGAAGCGCGGCACGTGCTGCGCGCAGAACTCGATGGTGTCCACCACGATGCGCACGGCCGACCCGGGCGGCGAGATCCACTCCTTCTGCGCGATGAACTCCTTCAGCATGTCGTTCTGCATGGTGCCGCCGATCCGATTCCAGGATACGCCTTGCTTGTCGGCCAGCGCGAGGTACATGGCCAGCGCCACCGACGCCGTGCAGTTGATGGTCATGGACGTGGTGACGCGGTCCAGCGGGATGTCCCGGAAGAGGATCTCGAAGTCCGCCAGCGTGGAGACCGACACCCCTTCCTTGCCCACCTCGCCGCGCGCGCGCGGGTGATCGGCGTCGTAGCCCATGAGCGCGGGCATGTCGAAGGCGGTGCTGAGCCCCGTCTGCCCCTGCGCGAGCAGGTACTTGAAGCGGGCGTTGGTATCCTCCGGGCGCCCGAAGCCGGCGAACATGCGCATCGTCCAGAACCGCCCCCGGTACATGGACGGGTACGGGCCACGGGTGAAGGGGAATTCCCCGGGGTAACCAAGCTTCTCGCCGTAGCGCCAGTCCTCGAGATCCGCGGGCGTGTACAGCGGCCGGATGGGGATGCCGGAGAGCGACTCGAACCGCAACTCCCGCTCCGGCGCGTCGGCCACGAAGGGCCTGTACGTCTCTTTCTCCCAGCGCTCCCGCTCGGCACGGTCGTTCAGGTCGGCCATACGCTCCCCTCGCTCAGTGGACCGCCGTCGGGCCGGCCAGCAGGTGACGGGCGATCACCAGCTTCTGGATCTGCGAGGTCCCCTCGTAGATCTGGGTGATCTTCGCGTCCCGGAAGTAGCGCTCCACCTGGTAGTCCCTGATGTAGCCGTAGCCGCCATGGACCTGGATGGCGTCCGTGGTCACGCGCATGGCGGCCTCGGAGGCGAAGAGCTTCGCCATGGCCGCCTCGGTGCCGAACGGCGCGCCCGCGTCCTTGAGTGCGGCGGCGCGCCAGATGAGCAGGCGGGCCGCGTCGATGGCGGTGGCCATGTCGGCCAGCATCCACTGCACCATCTGGTGCTGGCCGATCGGCACGCCGAAGCTCTTCCGCTCTCGGGCGTAGGCCAGCGACAGCGTGTAGGCGCCGGCGGCGATGCCGAGGGCCTGGGCGGCGATCCCGATGCGCCCGCCGTCGAGCGTGGCCATGGCGATCGTGAAGCCCTCCCCCTCCTCGCCGAGGCGGTTGGCGACGGGCACGGGGCAGTCGTCGAACACGAGCTCGGCGGTGTCCGAGGCGCGGATGCCGAGCTTGTCCTCGACCTTCGCCACGAGGAACCCCCGGGTCCCCTTCTCGACCAGGAAGGCGCTGATCCCGTGGTGGGCCTTGGCCCGATCCGTCTGGGCGAAGACCAGCGCGACGTCAGCCTCGCGGCCGTTGGTGACGAAGATCTTGCGACCGGTTACCCGGTAGACGTCGCCGTCGCGGACGGCCAGCACGTTCTGGTTCCTCGCGTCGGAGCCGGCCTCGGGCTCGGTGAGGGAGAAACAGCCAAGCTTCTGACCCATTGCTGCCGGGGCGAGAAAGCGCCGCTTCTGCTCCTCCGTGCCGAACTTGTAGACGGGGTCGCAGTACAGCGAGTTGTTGACCGACATGATGACGGCGTGGGACGCGCAGGCCCTGGCGACCTCCTCGAGTGCCAGCGCATAGGCCACGGTGTCGCCACCGCTGCCGCCGTACGCCTCGGGGATGGCGATGCCCATCAGCCCGAGCGTGCCCATCCGCCGCACCGTCTCGTGCGGGAAGCGGGCCTCGCGATCGATGATCTCGGCGATGGGACGCACCTCTTTCTCCGCGAACTCGCGCGCCACCGCCTGGATCATCCGCTGCTCGTCGCTCAGCTCGATGTTCATGTCTTTCACCTGGGGCGGACGCCCGGGCTGTCGCCCGCCCGCCCCCGCCGGATCCTCGGGTCCCGCTCATGCACCCACGCGGCGTCAGCCGCCGTCAGCCCGGGCGGACAACCCGCCCGGTGCTATTTCTCCAGGAGCTTCTTGAACTCCTGGGTCAGGAGCGGGGCGATCTCGAACAGGTCGGCCACGATGCCGTAGTCGGCGATCTTGAAGATCGGCGCCTCCGGATCCTTGTTGACGGCGCAGATCACCTTGGAGGTCCGCATCCCCGCCAGGTGCTGGATGGCGCCCGAGATGCCGAACCCCAGGTAGAGCTTGGGCGAGACGGTGCGCCCCGTCTGGCCGATCTGGAAGCGGTGCGGCCGCCAGCCGGCGTCCACAGCCGCGCGCGAGGCCCCGACGGCGGCGCCGATCACCCTGGCGAGCTCCTCCAGGATGGCGAAGTTCTCGGGCCCCTTCATCCCGCGGCCGCCGGAGACGATGACCTCCGCCTCCGCCAGCTCCGGCAGCCCCGTGGAGGCCTCCTCGCGGCGCTCCACCAGCTTCATCTGCTCCGCCGGCAGGCTAACCGCCGGCCGCTCCACCGCGGGCGCAGCGCCGGCCTGCGGGTCCTCGGCGCGGAAGACATTGGGCCGGAGCGTGGCGAGCCACGGCGTCTTCGCCCACGTCACCTTTGCCAGGAGCTTGCCCGCGTAGATGGGCCGCGTCGCCACGAGCCGGTCCCCATCGAGGACCAGGGCCGTGGAATCGGCCGCCAGTCCTGTCCCGAGACGCGCGCCCAGCCGCGCCAGCAGCTCGCGCTGACGGGCCGTGACGGCTCCGAGAATGGCCTTCGGCGACTCCTTGGCCGCGAGCTCCGCCACCACCGGGGTCCACACCTCGCCCCGGTACGGCGCGAAGGCCGCGCTCTCGAGGAGCCACACCCG
This sequence comes from Candidatus Rokuibacteriota bacterium, assembly GCA_016184305.1. Classification (GTDB taxonomy): domain Bacteria; phylum Methylomirabilota; class Methylomirabilia; order Rokubacteriales; family CSP1-6; genus UBA12499. The sequence continues at coordinate 18,439 of JACPCX010000114.1, forward strand.
CTTGGCGCCCCACTCGGCGAGCAGCTTGAGGCCCGCCTCCGTGGCCTTGTCCGTCAGCCACACCGCCTCGGCCTGGCCGCCGGCCTGGGCCGCCAGCCGCGCGGCCTCCCCCAGCACCTCCGCGGTCACCTTCTTCGGGTTACCCTGCCTGTCGTCTTCAACGATGCACCAGAACGCACCCGCCATGGTTTCTCGTCTCCTGGTAGTTAGATTGCTTTGGCGTCTTCGCGGAGCGCGCGCACGAGCTCCCGGGCCGCTTCGGCCGGCTCGCCGGGGATGATCCGCCCCGGCGGCCTCGGCGGAAGCATCTCGAGGGCCACCACCGACAAGGCGGGCGGCTCGGCGGCGAGCCCGAGGTCCGCGGCCTTGACGTCCTTGACCTCCTTCTTCTTCGCACCCATGATGCCCTTCAGCGTCGGGTAGCGCGGCTCGTTGAGCCCCTTCTGCGCCGACACGACGGCGGGCAACGGCAGGTCGAACACCTCGATCCCGCCCTCCATCTGGCGCCCGACTCGGATCGACGTCCCGCCGGCATCCACGGCCTCCTCCATGATCCACGAGGCGCAAGGCCAGCCAAGCACCTCGGCCACCTGTGCCCCCACGGAGCCCATGTCGTCGTCGATGGCCTGCCGCCCGCACAGCACCAGCGCCGGCGCCTCCTGCTTGATCACCGCCGCGAGGGCGCGGGCCGTGGTCAGGGTGTCGCCCCTGTCCCACGCCGGATCCAGGAGATGGATGGCCCGGTCGCAGCCCATCGCCAGGCACGACCGCAGCGTCTCCTTGACGCGATCGGGTCCCAGGGACACCGCGACCACCTCGCCCTGGCCCCGCTTCTCCTTGATGCGCAGCCCTTCCTCCACGGCGTACTCGTCGTACGGCGAGACGATCCACGTGATCCCGGCCGTGTCGATGGCCTTGGGATCGGCGCCGATCTTCACCTGCGTCGCCGTGTCCGGCACCTGTTTCACCATCACCAGTATCTTCATGCTTGGCCTTCCCCTCGCTTGAACGTCGTTGACATCGCCTTGCGGTTCGGCCTCTTCGCCCCTATGGGCGTCATCTATGTCGGCTGAACGTGGATGACTTCGGTTTGGTGGTTCGGCCTCTTCGCGCAAGCGCTCATCGGGGCGTCCGCATCACCGAGGCCTCTTCGCCCCTATGGGCGTCATCTATCTCGCCTGAACGAGAATGACTTCGGTTTGGTGGTTCGGCCTCTTCGCGCAAGCGCTCATCGGGTCCTGGTGTCAGTCCGAGCGGGCCACGTGGGCCGCTTCGTGGAGGTGGCCGTGGGGCGCGTGGTCGTAGCGAAGCTGTCGCGTGATGCGGAAGCGGTCACCCGGGATGAACACGCGGTCGTAGACGATCGGGGTCCCATCGGCCGCGAGGGAAATCCGGTCGGAGCGGAACGACGGGATGCCCGGCCGGCACCCCAGCGCGCGCGCCGCCCGTCCCTCGAGCGGCACTGCAGACACCGTCTCGCGGGCCGTGGCGATCTCGATCCCGAGCTTGAAGGACAGCGCCTGGCGGAGTGGGGTCACCTCGAGGTCGGCCTTGGACAGCTCCTCCCCGAGGGCGGCGGTGACATACGACGCCTGGAAGCTCATGGGCCGCCCGCCAACCAGGCGGAGCCGCTCCAGCACGAACACGCGCTGGCCCATGCGGCAGCCCAACTCCTGGGTCGCGCGCCGGTCCGCGGGAGCGAAGGAGCTCCGCAGGAAGCGCGTCACCACATCCTCGCCCTGGGCGCTCAGGTCTCCCGCGAAGGTCTGGAGCTGGAGGATGTCATAGTCGACGGAGGGGGCGGCGATGAAGGTCCCCAGCCCGTGCCGGCGCGAGATCAGGCCGTCGCGGTCGAGCACATCGAGAGCCTGTCTGAGGGTCATCAGGGTCACGCCGAACTCAAGGGCCAGCTGCCGCTGGTTGTCGAGCCGGGTCCCTGGAGCGAGCCGACCGCCAAGGATTCGCTCGCGCAGCGTCTGAGCGATCTGGTGGTAGCGCGGTACCCGGGTCTTCACATGGGCCCTTTCGTGACTCTGGTGTTCTAGAACTGCTGAGGCCGCTCGACGCCGTCGCCAGGGTTCAGCACGGGATTACAGCGATCGGACGGGCAGTTGCGGCTACCAGCAGCCCCTATCTTACTGTCGGCCGGCTGTGAGGGTCAACCCCCTCTCGGCGACGAGCCGCCAGCATCAGCGGCGCCGCCGGAGGCCCGTCGGGGCGAGAGCGGCCGTCTCAGGCCGGGCGCGGGGTACCGAGCCTCCGGGAAAGATCCCCGAGATCCGCGAGCTTGCGGGCGGCCGCGCCCGAGTCCACCGACTGGCCGGCCAGCGCCACACCGTCCTTGAGATCGTGAGCCTTGCCGCCGACCACCAGGGCCGCGGCGGCGTTCATCAGGACGATGTCGCGCCGGGGCCCGGCCTCCCCCTGGAGCACCTGGCGGATGATCCGGGCGTTCTCCTCCCGATCCCCACCCTGCAGATCGCGGACGACCGCGCGCGGCATCCCGAAGTCCTCGGGCGTGACCCGCGAGCTCCGCACCACGCCTTCGTGCACCTCGGAGATATGGCTCTCGCCGGTATTGGAGATCTCATCCAGCCCGTCGGCGCCGTGGACGACGAAAGCGCGGATCGTGCCCAGCTCGGCCAGCACCCGGGCCAGCGGCTCCGTGAGGGAATCGGCGTAGACGCCGATGACCTGGGCATTGGCCCCGGCGGGGTTGGTGAGGGGCCCGAGCATGTTGAACACGGTCCGGATGCCCAGCTCCCGGCGCGCCGCCATCACGTGCTTCATGGCCGTGTGCAGGAGCGGCGCGTAGAGGAAGCCGATGCCCACCTCGTCCAGGCAGCGGGCCACCTGCGTTGGGGTGAGCTCGATGTTGATGCCGAGCGTCTCGACCACGTCGGCCGAGCCGCAGAGGGAGGAGACGGAGCGGTTGCCGTGCTTAGCCACCTTGAGCCCGGCCCCCGCCACCACGAAGGCCGTGGCGGTCGAGACGTTGAAGGTGCCGGAGGCGTCCCCGCCCGTGCCGCAGGTATCGATGAGCATCTCGCGGTCGGTGCCGGTGGCGGCCACCACGTCGCTTGCGTGGGCGCGCACCTTCACGGCCTTCTGCCGCATGACCTGGGCGAACCCGATCAGCTCTTCCACCGTCTCGCCCTTCATGCGGAGCGCCGTGAGGAAGGCGGCGATCTGGGCGTTGGTGGCGGCGCCGGACATGATGGCGTCCATGGCGGCCGCGGCCTCGATGCGGGTCAGATCGCGCCGGTCGATGAGGGCGCGCACCGC
>JACPCX010000115.1:0-31520 GCA_016184305.1 Candidatus Rokuibacteriota bacterium
CCGCCGTGACGAAGGGGCAGTCCAGCTCGACGGCGAGGGCTACGAACGACGCATCGTAGAAGGTCAGCCCGAGGTCGCGCCCGAGCCAACCTGCGCGCGCGAGGAGGGGGCTGGCCGGTGTATACTCGGGCAGGCGACGCGGGGGGAGGTTTCCTGAGAACCGGGTGCGGCCCGGGACCCCTCGAACCTGATCTGGGTAATCCCAGCGAAGGGAACGCGAAGCCCGGATGGCCAGCGCCCGCCGCACCCGACGAGGTGCGGTGCCCTCATGCGCGTCACGGTGAACGGCAAGCCGATGGAGATCCCCGACGGCCTCACGGTCGAGGGGCTGCTCGAGCATCTCCGGATCCGCCGGGAGTACACGGCCGTGGCGATCAACCGCGAGGTCACCGCCAGGTCCACCTACGACGAGACCAGGCTTCACGACGGCGACAAGGTCGAGATCGTCCACCCGATGGGTGGCGGGTAGCGGCGAACCGGGAGGCAGGCATGTACGATACATCGTTGTGGCTGGGGGGCAAGGAGTTCAAGTCCCGGCTCATCGTCGGCACCGGCAAGTACCCCTCGTTCGAGAGCATGCGCGAGGCGCTGGAGGCCTCGGGCGCGGAGATCGTCACGGTCGCGGTGCGGCGCGTGAACCTGCCGGGGCAGGGGGAGTCGCTTCTCGACTTCATCGACACCAAGCGCTACACGCTCCTGCCGAACACCGCCGGCTGCTACACGGCCGACGAGGCGATCCGGACTTGCTACCTCGCGCGGGAGGCCGGGCTCGGCACCCTCGTGAAGCTCGAGGTGATCGGCGACTCGCGGACGCTCTTCCCGGACGTCGAGGGCTTGCTCGAGGCGACCCGCACGCTGGCCCGCGAGGGCTTCAGCGTGCTGCCGTATACCAACGACGATCCGGTGACCTCCAAGAAGCTCGAGGACGCCGGAGCGGCCGCGGTCATGCCGCTGGGCGCCCCGATCGGCTCGGGCCTCGGCATCCGCAACCCGTACAACATCAAGCTCATCCTGGAGGCGGTGACGGTACCGGTGATCGTGGACGCCGGCGTCGGCACGGCCTCCGACGCCGCCATCGCCATGGAGCTCGGCTGCGACGGGGTCCTGATGAACACGGCCATCGCCTCGGCCAAGGACCCCGTGGCCATGGCCACCGCCATGAAGCTCGCCGTCGAGGCGGGGCGCCTGGCCTTCAAGGCCGGCCGCATCGGCAAGAAGCTCTACGCCACGGCGTCCTCCCCCATCGAAGGCGTGCCGGATTGGAGTACGAGCTGAGGGACGGCTCTGCGGCCCGAGGCGAGTGGAGACGGGAATCGGGCGAGCGTGAGCGAGCCGGGACGAGCTGAGGGTGACGGTGGACTTCGCGCTGTATCTCGTCACGGACCGCTCGGTCGCGAGGAGGTCCCTGGTGGAGGTCGTCGAGGAGTCTCTGGGGGCTGGGCTCCGGGCGATGCAGCTCCGCGAGAAGGATCTCCCGGTGCGCGACCTTCTCGATCTTGCCGTTCCGCTGCGTGAGGCCACCCGTGGCCACGGCGCCCGGCTCCTGATCAACGACAGGACCGACGTCGCTCTCGTCGTCGAGGCCGATGGCGTCCAGCGCACCCATGACTCGCTCCCCGTCGGCGCGCTGCGCGACATGACCCCGGCCGGCTTCCTGATCGGCGCCTCGGTCCACTCCCCGAGTGAAGCGCAGGAGGCCGCGTCCCAGGGCGCCGACTTCCTTGTCTTCGGCCCGGTGTGGGACACCGCCTCCAAGCGCACCTATGGCCCGCCTCAGGGGCTCGAGGCCCTCCGCAGAGTCGCGGCCGGGACCGCCGTGCCGGTGCTCGCCATCGGCGGGATCACCCCCGAGCGCGTGCGCGCGGTGCTGGAGGCGGGCGCCGCGGGGGTGGCAGCGATCTCCGCCATCCTGGCCGCTGACCGTCCGGCGGAGGCCACGAAGGCCTTCCTCGACGCGCTGGGGCGCTCCTGATGCCGCCCTCCGCCCTCATCGTGGGCGGTGGCATCATCGGCTGCGCCACCGCCTACGAGCTGGCCAAGGGCGGCTGCGGCGTCACCGTCCTCGAGCGCGACACGCCGGGAGGGGAGGCCTCGGGCGCCGCGGCCGGGCTCCTCGCGCCGCTGGGCGAGTCCCGGGACCCGGGCCCCTTCCAGACGCTCGCCGTGGAGAGCTGGAGGCTCTATCCGAAGGTCGTGGACGAGCTCGAGGCCGCCACCGGGATGAACGTGGAGTACATGACCGCAGGCACGCTGTACCCGGTGCTCGACGCAGGAGAGCTCGCGGCCGCGCGCGAGCGGACGACGTGGCCCGTGGCCCGGGAGTTCGGCGTGGAGCTGCTCGAGGGGGCACGCGTGCTCGAGCGCGAGCCGGCCCTGGCCGGCAGCATCACGGCCGCGCTGTTCGTCCACGGAGACCACTGGGTGAACAACGAGCGCCTGGTGGCGGCCTATGCGCAGGCGGCCGCGGAGCGCGGCGTCGTGATCCGGAGCGGGGTCGAGGTCAGCGAGATCCTCATCGAAGGGGGCCGGGCGCGTGGCGTCATGGCCGGAGGGAGGCGCCTGGAGGCGGACTGCGTGCTGCTGGCAGCGGGCGCCTGGTCGGGGGGGCTCATGGCCGCGCGAGGCAGCGGGCTCCCCGTGGAGCCGGTGCGCGGCCAGATGCTCTCCGTCTCCAACTCGCCGCCGCTCCTCACCCATGCGGTACACGGGCGGAGCGTCTATCTCGTGCCGCGCCCGTCGGGCGAGCTCCTGGTGGGAGCCACGGTGGAGCATGTGGGATTCGTCCGGGAGGTCACCGACGAGGCGCTCGAGGGTCTCATCGACGAGGCCGTGTCGCTGGCGCCCGGGATGGGCGAGCGCCCGCTGCTGAGATCGTGGTGCGGCTTCCGGCCGTGGGCGCCCGACGGCCACCCGATCCTCGGGCCCTGGCCGGGCGTGGACGGGCTCTTCGTCGCCACGGCCCACTACCGCAACGGCATCCTGCTGGCGCCCATCACGGCGCATCTCATGAGTCAGTGCATGCTCACGGGCCGCGCCCCGGCCCTGCTGGGCCCCTTTCTACCCGACCGCTTCATCTCATCCACCCCCTAACAGGACGCGGACCACCTCCGCAGGCCGGTCGAAAAGGCTCAGATGCAAGGCGGCGAGGGATGCGACGAGCGAGGCGTACTCCGCTTGGCGAGCCGAGCCGGAGGCGAGGTGAGCGGATCCGGAGATCCGGGCGAGCGTGACCCGTGACGACGTCAAGCGCAGCGTGTGCGAGGCCATTGACCGGCGCGCCGAGAAGATCACCGCCGTGGGCGAGACCATCCGCCGCAACCCCGAGCTCGGCTTCAAGGAGTTCAAGACGGCACGGCTCGTGGAAGAGACCATGCGGGAGATCGGGCTGTCGCCGCGCGGCGGTCTCGCGGTGACGGGCGTCAGGGCTGAGCAGCGGGGCGCCAAGGACGGGCCCACCTTCGCCCTGCTCGGTGAGCTGGACGGCCTCGTGGTGGCCGGGCATCCGGTGGCCGACAAGGAGTCCGGCGCGGCGCATGCCTGCGGTCACAACGCCCAGGTGGCGGGGCTCCTCGGCGCCGCCATGGGGCTCATGGCCGCCAAGGCCTTCGACCACCTGGCCGGACGCGTCGTGTTCTTGGCCGTGCCCGCCGAGGAGTACGGGGACGTCGAGTGGCGCGTTCAGCAGGCGCGGGCGGGCCGGCTCGAGTTCCTCGGTGGCAAGCCCGAGCTGCTGCGGCTCGGCCACTTCGACGACGTGGACCTCGCGATGATGATCCACACCACCTCGCAGCCGGAGATGAAGCGGGCGGGGGTGGCCGCCTCCAACAACGGCTGCATCGTCAAGACCGTGCGCTACCTCGGCCGCGCCTCGCACGCGGGCGGCGCGCCGCACCACGGGATCAACGCGCTGTACGCGGCGAACATCGGGCTCATGGCGATCAACGCCGTCCGCGAGACCTTCAGGGACGAGGACTCAATCCGGGTGCACCCGATCATCACTCACGGCGGCAGCCAGGTGAACGTGATCCCCGCCGAGGTGCGCCTGGAGACCTATGTGCGCGGGAAGACGGTCGAGGCGATCCTGGACGCCAACCGCCGGGTGGACCGCGCGCTGCGCGCGGGCGCCCTGGCGCTGGGCGCCCAGGTGGAGATCGAGACCCTGCCGGGCTACCTGCCGCTCTTCAACCATGCCGGCATGGCCGCGCACTTCACGGCCAACGCGCGGGCGTTGCTGGGCGCCGACGAGGTGACGGAGGCCGGCCATCGCAGCGGCTCCACCGACATGGGGGACATCTCCCACGTCATGCCGGCGCTCCACCCGTACATGGGGGGCGCCGCGGGGAGCGGACACGGCGCCGACTACGCCATCGCCGACCCGGGGCTCGCGTACGTCGAGCCCGCCAAGCAGCTCGCCCTCATGGCCGTGGATCTGCTCTGGGGCAATGCCGAGACGGCCCGCGAGATCCTCAAGGCCTGGACGCCGCGCATGACGAAGGAGGAGTACCTCACCTTCCAGCGCGGCGTCGCCCGTACCGAGCTCTACGACGGCGCTCGCTAGCGGGGGGGGTCAGACCCGGTAGAGCCAGAGGTAGGTGACGGTCACCATGAGGTTGTTCACGGCATGCGCGAGGATGCCCGGCAGGAGGCTCTTCGTCCGCTCGTAGGCTGCCGCCCAGAGGATTCCGCTCCAGAGCGCCGAGGTGAAGCCGACCGGCCCGTAGCCGTGGGCTGCCGCGAAGATCGCAGCGCTGCAGAGCACGGCCGGCGTCACCCGCATGACCCGTCGCAGCGTGGCGTAGAGCACCCCACGGAACGCGATCTCCTCGACCATGGGCGTCCACAGGCCGCCGTCGATGGTGCCGATGACCAGGCGCGAGCCTGGATCCCAGAGGATCCCCTCGGGGAATCCGTCAGCCCAGTGAGTGTGCAGGCCGAGGGTGCCGGCGACGACGGTGATGATGCCGTCGCCCGCGATCCCCAGAGCAATGACCACGCAGATCGCGGTCACGAGGCCCGAGCCTCCATCGGCAATGAGGCGGAGGCCGAAGGCGGCCGCCGGTCCCCTGCCGCGGACGCTCAGGTAGCGGATGGTCCACCACAGCATCGGGATGCCGGAGGCGACGCCCGCCAGGTGGAGGAGCGCGCTCCCCTCGGGCAGGAGGGCGCCGGCGGCAATGCCCACGCCGAGGAGCCCCGCGACGCCCCGGATGAACAGGGCGTAGCCGTCGCCGAAGGGCCACGTCGGCGGCACTGACGCTGCGCCGACCGCGACGGGAGCGCGGCGGGTGAGGACGGCGGCGAGCCCTGCCAGGCCCAGGGCGAGCAGGAGGCCCTGGCCGGCCCCGAGCACGCGCAAGCGCCGGAGCAGGGAGGCCCCGCGCGCGGCGCTGGCCGACTCGGCCTGCGCCTGGCTGGCGCGATCGTCGATCCTGGCGGCCACCCGCGCCACGAGGGTGTCGGCAAACCAGTTCTCGGGCAGGCGCTCGCGGATCTCCGCAATCACCGTGCGCCCCGCATCGGCCTCGATCGGCGCCTCTCCGTAGGCCGCGCCCATCCACTCGGCCGAGGCGAGTGCGGGGCTCGCCCGCGCCGGCCGTCCCGCCTCCGCCATCAGGATGTGGCGATAGATCTCGGCCCGTGGAGCGTCGAGCGTCTCGGTGAGCTCCTCGTACCAGACGATGGACTCCTCGATCGGGTCGCTAGATCCTGCCAGGAGCGCGTACAGCGCAACCTCCCAGGTTGGCGCGTGCTGGAGCGCGGCGCGCAGGTCCAGCTCGCTCGAGACGAGCCGCTCGAGGGACTCCTCGGGCCGGTCGAGCCCCAGGAGTGGGGAGCTGGAGAGAGGCCAGGTGAAGAGCCCGAGGAGGGCGGCGACCAGGAGCGTCGCCAGGAGGGTGATCCAGCCCGAGAAATATGGCGACGGTGGCGCTGGGAGCGGGACATGGTCCGCGTGCTCTGGAACCGACTCGAACATGGGGCGGAAGTATATCACCCGGGTGTGCAGCCCCCGGGCGCCGGCTCCAGCGTCTGGTATGGTGGAGGAGACATGTACGGCAAGGCTGCCGCCGACTTCCCCCGCCGCATCGTCTGCCTCACCTCCGAGCACGTGGAGATCTGCTACGCGCTCGGGGCAGGGGATCGCGTGGTCGGGGTGCCGGGGACGGCGCGGCGCCCGCCCGAGGCGCGGGACAAACCGAAGGTCGGCGGCTTCACGAGCTTCCGCCGGGACAAGATCATCGAGCTCGAGCCCGACCTGGTGCTGGCCTTCTCCGACCTTCAGGCGGACATCGCGGCCGAGCTGATCCGCGCCGGGCTCACCATCCTCTGCACCAATCAGCGCTCCGTGGACGATATCCTCGGCGCCATCCTGATGGTTGGCGGCGCGCTGGGGCTTGCCAGGGAAGCGGGCGGACTGGTGCAGGACATCCGCGACGAGCTCAAGCAGGTCCGCGAGTTCTCGAGCGTGTGGCCCGACCACCCGCGCGTGTATTTCGAGGAGTGGCCCGATCCCCCGATCGCCGGCATCCGCTGGGTGTCCGAGACCATCGAGATCGCGGGAGGGCGGGACATCTTCCCGGAGCTGCGGGTCGGGACTTCCGCGAAGGAGCGGGAGGTGGACCCGGCGGAGGTCGTGCGGCGCGATCCGCAAATCATCCTGGCCTCCTGGTGCGGCAGGCGCGTGGACATCGAAGCCATCCGCCAGCGCCCGGGCTGGGCAGGGGTCACGGCCGTCAAGTCCGGGCGCATCCACGAGCTTGACGGGGCCGACATCCTGTCCCCGGGACCCTCGGTCCTCGCTGGGTTGCGGCTCATCCACGAGATCATCCAGGCAGCCCTGGATGAGTAAGTGAGACCCTCGAGGTGTGACTGCACCAGCGATTCCCAATACGCTGATAGTTCAGCTGTAACTCGACCTTCAGCGGGGACTCAGGCGGGCGCTTCGACGTATCCGAATATTTGAAAGCCCGCGGGAATCGCGGTGCTACGATGAAGTCCTCCTCAGAGCCCCACGGAGACTGAAATGCTTGCGCACCCAGAGCGATTCTTCGAGGACCGGTTCGGCCTGACGCCGTCCGCCATGGAGCGGCTGCTCGGGTCCAGCCTGGCAGGCCGCGTGGATCACGCTGACCTCTATCTCGAGTATCGCGTCTCCGAGGAGCTCGTCCTGGAGGAGGGCGCCGTCAAGAAGGCCTCGCGCCACCTGAGTCAGGGGGCCGGGGTCCGCGCCCAGTCCGGAGAGCGGACCGGCTACGCCCACACCGACGAGATCTCGCTGCCGAACCTCGAGGAGGCGGCGCGCCAGGCCCGGGCCATCGCCGAGCACGCCCGCACCTCGGCCGTTGTCCCCATCGACCGCGGGCGCCAGCCCCACGATCTCTACAGCCTCGCCGAGCCGCCTCTCGCCGCCGACCTCGGCCGAAAGCTCGAGCTGCTGCGCAGCGTCGATGCCGCCGCCCGCGCCTGGGACCCGCGCGTGCGTCAGGTCATCGCCAGCCTCGGCAGCGAGGAGGTCGTGGTTCTCATCGCGACGCCGTCGGGGCTGACGGTGGGGGACGTGCGGCCGCTCACCCGGCTCAACGTGACGGTGATCGCGGAGGACGGCGGCAGGCGGGAGATCGGCACCCACGGCGGCGGGGGCCGCGTCCCGTTCGACTTCTTCCTGGAAGCCGAGCGCTGGTGCCGCTTCGCCACTGAGGCCGCGCGGCAGGCGGTGCTCAACCTTGCCGCGGTGGACGCGCCCGCCGGCACCCTCACCGTGGTCCTCGGCCCGGGCTGGCCGGGGATCCTGCTCCACGAGGCCGTGGGGCACGGCCTCGAGGGCGACTTCAACCGCAAGGGCACCTCGGCCTTCTCCGGCCGTCTCGGCCAGAAGGTCGCCTCCGAGCTCGTGACCGTGGTGGACGATGGGACCCTCGCGAACCGGCGGGGCTCGCTCAACGTGGACGACGAGGGCACGCCGACGGGCCGCAACGTGCTCATCGAGAACGGGATCCTGCGCGGTTACTTGCAGGATCTTCTCAACGCGCGCCTGATGGGCATGGAGCCCACGGGCAATGGCCGCCGCGAGTCCTTCGCGCATCCACCGATGCCGCGCATGACCAACACGTTCATGCTCGCGGGCCAGGACGACCCGGAGGAGATCATCCGCTCCGTCCCGCGGGGGCTCTACGCCGTGAACTTCGGCGGGGGGCAGGTGGACATCACGAGCGGGAAGTTCGTCTTCTCGGCCAGCGAGGCCTATCTGATCGAGGACGGTCGCGTCACGGCGCCGGTGAAGGGTGCGACCCTGATCGGCAGCGGCCCGGAGGCGCTGACCCGGATCTCCCGCGTCGGGAACGACCTGCAGCTCGACGAGGGCGTCGGCACCTGCGGCAAGGACGGGCAGTCGGTGCCCGTGGGCGTGGGGCTGCCGACGATCCGGATCGACGGCATGACCGTCGGGGGCACGCAGGTCTGATGCTCGATCTGCTCGCCGACCTCCTCGCCCGCGCCACGACGAAGGGGGCCACCGCGGCGGATGCCTTCATGGTGGAGGCGCAGGCCTTCTCCGCCCTCGTGCGCCTCGGCCAGGTGGACACCGTCAAGCACGCGCGCGAGCAGCGCCTGGCGCTTCGCGTGTTCGTGGGACAGTCAGTGGCCGCCGCCTCCACCTCGGACCTGAGCCGCGAGTCCGTCGGGCGGCTGGTGGAGGACGCGGTGTCGCTGGCGCGGATCACGAGCCCGGACGAGCTGGCGGGACTCCCGGACGCCGCCGAGCTGGCGCATCCGCCGCTGCCCGACCTCGACCTGGCCGATCCCACGGGGCACGATCTGTCGCCCGAGGAGAAGATCGACCTGGCCCGGCGCGCGGAGCAGGCGGCCCTGGACTTCGACCCACGCATCACGAATTCCGAGGGCGGGGACTTCTCGGATCATCGGGCGTGCTACGCCTACGCCACGACCCACGGCTTCGCCGGCGAGTACCGCGCCTCCTCCTTCAGCCTGTCGGTGGCGCCGGTGGCCGCGAGCGGCGGGGAGATGCAGCGGGATGCCTGGTATCACGTCACGCGCAAGCGCGCCGCGCTCGATCCGCCGGAGGAGATCGGCCGGAAGGCCGCCGAGCGGGCGCTCCGCCGGCTCGGCGGCCGGTCGGTGAAGACGGCAGAGGTGCCGGTGATCTTCGACCGGCAGACGGCGGCGAGCCTCCTGCGTCACCTGGCCGGCGCGGCCTCGGGGCCGTCGCTGTACCGCGGCGCCTCGTTCCTCCTCGACCGGCTCGGGCAGTCGGTGGCCGCCCCCTCGGTGACCATCGTGGACGACGCCACGCGGCCGGGCGGCCTCGGCTCGCGCCCCTTCGATGGGGAAGGGCTCTCGGTGCGGCGCACCGTGCTGGTGGAGAAGGGCGTGCTCGTCTCGTACCTGCTCGATACCTACACCGGCCGCAAGCTGGGGCTGCCCTCCACGCACCACGCTGCGCGGGACGGCAGCGGCGTCTCGGTGTCCACGACCAACCTCTACCTGGCCGCGGGCGAGTCGAGCCCGGAGGCGCTCATCCGGAGCGTCACGCAGGGGCTGTACGTCACCGAGCTCATCGGCTTCGGGGTCAACGGCGTCACGGGCGACTACTCCCGCGGCGTCGTGGGGCTCTGGATCGAGAACGGGGAGCTGGCCTATCCGGTGGAGGAGATCACCATCGCGGGAAACCTGCTGGACATGTTCCACGCCGTGGAGGGCGTGGGCAATGACCTGGTGTTCCGGGACCGCACTGCGTCGCCGACGCTCCTGATTGGCCGCATGGTGGTGGCCGGCTCCTAGCAGGCTGCTGAAAAAGGCCCATCTGCGGAGGTACGGCGCCCTCAGCCGCACGCTCAACGTGGCTCGCTCACGCTCGCCCGGGTCTCCGGATGCGCTCACCTCGCCTCCGGCTCGGCTCGCCAAGCGGAGTACGCCTCGCGTGCGGCCGTCGGGCGCCGCCTCGCATCTGGACCTTTTTGAGCTTCTCCGATCTGCGGGCGACGCTCTCCCGCGCGCTCGAGTCCGACGTCTGGGGCGTCGTGGCGGTGGGCTGCGACCCGCAGAGCAATGCGCGGACGCTCGAAGCTGTCGCCGCCAACGGCAAGGCCGTATGGCCCGCGCTGGGCTTCCACCCGGAGTGGGCCCATCTCACCGACGAGGAGCTGGCCCAGGTCGAGGAGCAGGTGATCGCGAACCATTCCAGGCTCGTGGCGCTGGGGGAGGTGGGGCTTCCCTGGTACAACCTGGAAGGGGCCGCGGACGCGGCCTCTCTCATGATGCGCGGGCGAGAGCGGCTCGGGCGGCTCCTCGGTCTCGCCACGCGCTTCGACCTGCCGGTGGTGATCCACGCTCCGCACGGCGCGGCGGTGGGGGCGCTCGAGGCGCTCAAGGCGGCCGGCGTGGAGCGCGCGGTGTTCCACTGGCACAAGGCGCCGCAGGAGGTGACCCGCGCCATCCTGGACGCGGGCTACTTCGTCTCGGTCACGCCGGAGGTGGTGTACCGGGAGCGCGACCGCGAGCTCGTGCAGTGGGTGCCGCTGGATTCGCTGCTCGTGGAGAGCGACGGGCCGTGGCCGTACAGGGGCGAGTTCGAGGCTCTGGCCTCGGGGCCGTGGCTTGTCTCCCGCGTGGCGGAAGAGGTGGCCAAGATCAAGCGGCTTCCCGTCGACGAAACCATGTACCGGCTCTCCGTCAATGCCTGCCAGCTCTTCGATCTCATCTGGGCCTAGCCTCGGCGCAGCAGTGAGCGCAGCGGTGATGGCCGAGCGCTTCAGCGTCGGCGTGGGGGGCGCGGAAGTGGTCGGCGTCCTCCATCGGCCTCGGCTTCATGAGCCGAGCCCCTGCGTCGTGGCCTGCCACGGCATGGGCGCTTCCAAGGACAGCGACAAGTATCTCCTCCTCGCGCGCGAGCTGCCGCCCGCGGGCCTGGCGCTGGTGCGCTTCGACTTCCGCGGCAGTGGCGAGTCCGGCGGAGCCTGCCAGGGCGCGACGGTGGCGAGCCGCATCGCCGATCTCGAGGCCGTGCTCGCCCACCTCGGCGGGCACCCGCACCTCGATGGCCGCTTCGGGTTGCTTGGCTCGAGCCTCGGCGGCTTCGTCGCGCTCTGGGTAGCCTCACGGCAGCAGCCACCAGGCGCCGTGGTCACCTGGAACGCGCCGGCCAATCTCCTGGACCTCGCGTCCGGGCAAGGATCGGAGGCCCCCGGTCCTTCGCCGGCGCTGATCGCGGAGGTGCGCGCGGGTCGCCACGCCGAAGCCCCTGCGGGCGTCCGCCGCGTCCTCGTCATCCAGGGCGACCACGACGAGGTCGTGCCGCCGGCCCACGGCCGGGCGCTCTTCGAGCGCGCCCGTGTGCCGCGGGAGCTGTGCATGATCGAGGGCGCCGACCACCGATTGTCCGAGCCGCTCCACCGGCTCCAGGCCCTCGAGCGCAGCCGCGAGTGGTTTCTCCGCTACCTGGGCGGCACCCGCGTCTCCGGTTCGTAAAAAGCCTCCCGCGTCGCCTGATCCGCGCCCCCCAGGGGGAATCCTCGATCAACCCCGTCTCACGGCCGGCCTCGACCCTGGGGGCTTGCGGCCGCTCCTTGACCCGGGCGGCAGCGTTCCTGTAGCGTCCTGGCATGGGTCGCTGCGGCTCACCGGAACACCCACATGATGACGACCCCCAGGGCGCAGCGGTAGATGACGAAGGGCAGGAGCGAGCGGCGTTGCAGGAAGTTGACGAGGAACCACACCGCCGCGAGCCCCGCCAGGAAGGACGTGAGCACTCCCATGCCGAGGGGGCCCAGGAGCGCCGGATCGAGTCCGTGCCCGAGCAGCTTGAGCGCGCTGTAGCCGCCCGCCGCGGCGGTGATCGGGATGCTGAGCAGGAACGCGAAGCGCGCGGACGTCACGCGGCTCATGCCGGCGAAGAGCCCGGTCGTGATCGTGATCCCCGAGCGAGAGGTGCCGGGGATCAGCGCGATGGCCTGCGCGACGCCGACGGCCATTCCCGCGAGCCAGCGCACGTCGGCCGGCGCCTGGGTGAGCTGGCGGCGGCGTGAAGCCTGGCGGTCCGCGATCCACATGACGAGGGCCCAGACGATGAGGGAGACGGCCACGACCATGGGGCTCCGGAGGCGCGTCTCGATGGCCGTGCCCAGGAGGAGCCCCGCCAGTCCCGCGGGCACGGTGGCGGCGGCGAGCAGCACGGCGAGGCGCCGGTCGGTCCCGAGCGCCATCTCCACGAGGTCTCGCCGGAAGTAGACCAGCAGCGCGGCGAGCGTGCCGAGGTGGATGGCCGCGTCGAAGGCGAGTCCCTCGTCCTGCCAGCCCAGCAGGCGCGGGATCAGGATCAGGTGGCCGGAGGAGGAAACCGGAAGGAACTCGGTGAGCCCCTGGATGATCCCCAGCACCGCGCTCTGGAAGTAGGTCACGGGCGGCCCCGCGCCGGCCGCGGAGCCTAGTGCGCGTCCAACGAGTTTCGCCTGCACCCCGCGGGCGCCCGCAGGGTGCCGGCCCAAATGACGAGCCAGACGAGGCCCGAGGGAGGCGCCGGCCGGAGGCGTACGTGGGTGTACGTCGAGGACCGGCGCCGACCGAGAACGAAGTATGGCGAAGTTAGTTGGGCCGGCACTAGCCCGTGATCTCTTCGCCGCCATCCACGCCGATGACGTTCCCGGTGATCCAGTACGTGTCGGGATGGGACAGCACCACGATGGCGCGCGCCACGTCGTCCGTCGTCGTCATCCGGCGGTGCGGATTGCGCTCGACGGCCCGCCGGGAGAACTCCTCGTAGTTCGGGATCTTCTTGGCCGCGGGTGTGGCGGTGACGCCGGCGCGAATGGAGTTCGCCGTGATGTCGCGCGGGGCGAGCTCGGCGGCGAGCTGGCGGATGTTCGACTCGAGCGACGCCTTGGCGGCGGAGACCGGGCCGTAGAAGGGGAGGACGCGGGCGCCGCCGGCGGAGGTCATGGCGAAGATCCGGCCGCCCTCGGCCATGAGGCCGCGCCCGACGATCTCCTGCGCCCAGTAGATGAGGCTGTGGGCCATCACGTCCAGCGTCATGTCCATCTGCGCCTTCGTGACGGCTTCCTTCATCGGGTCGGCCATGAAGAGCTTGAGCGTGCCGAAGGCGAGGGAGTGGAGCATCACGCGGAGCCGCCCCAGATCGCCGCGTTCCTTCAGCACCTGCTCCATCGTGGCGGCCACCTCGGCGCGCTTGTCCTCGTCGGCCGCGTTGACGTTGAAGAAGTGGGCCTCGCGGCCCAGCGCGCGGATCGCGCCCACGATGCGCTCGACGTTAGGCAGCGTGCCCTTCCGGTCCAGATGCACGCCGAAGATGTTCATGCCCGCGCGCGCCAAGGCCAGGCTCGTCGCCTCGCCGAAGCCGGACGATGCCCCCAGGATCAGGGCCCAGCCGCGAAGCGTGATGCGGGAGGCGTCGTCGGTCATCGCGAAGTCTCCTCTCGGGACGAGTCGGGGAGCGTCATGGCGGCGTTGATCTTATCACCTTCTCCTCCGGCGGGCCTACTTCGGCCGCGCATCGCCGTGCTACCATGGATCGCCATGGCGAAGACCGCGGGCATCATCCTCATCGGTAACGAGCTCCTCTCCGGGAAGGTCGTGGACGAGAACGCGTCGTATCTCTGCCGGGAGCTGCGCGGGCTGGGTGTGACGGTGCGGAAGATCACCGTCATCCCAGACGAGGTGGATCTCATTGCCGCCGAGGTCGCCCCGCAGAGCCGGGCCTTCGATGTGGTCTTCACCTCCGGCGGCGTGGGGCCCACCCACGACGACGTGAGCATCGAGGGCGTCGCGCGGGGCCTGGGCGTTCGGGTCGTGCGCGACCCGCACCTCGCGGACCTGCTGCAAGGTTTCTACAAGGGCCGGCTCACCGAGGCGCGGCTCAAGATGGCCGAGGTGCCCGAGGGCGCGGAGCTCGCGGGCGGGACCCGGCTCGTGTTCCCCGCCGTGGTGATCCGGAACATCTACGTGCTGCCCGGGGTTCCGGAGATCTTCCGTCAGAAGTTCGAGGCGCTGAAGGAGCGTTTCCGGGAGTCCCCGTTCTTTCTGACGAGCGTATTCGTCAGCATGGGCGAGGGGACCCTCGCCGACTATCTGAACGAGCTGCTGCGGCGCCACCCCGACGTGATGCTCGGCTCGTATCCCGAGTTCTCCAACCCCGAGTACAAGGTCAAGGTGACGCTCGAGTCCAAGGATCGCGAGCTGATGGAGCGCGCCGTCGCCGAGCTCCTCGGCGATCTGCCGTCGGACGCCGTGGTCCGCGTCCAGCGCTGACGGGGCGAACCCGGGCGGTCCTGACCGCTCTCGCCGCGCGCGCCGATCACGCCGATGAGCATGAAGATCCTCCTGGGTGTCGCGCTGGTCGCCGCCGCCCTGTTCCTGGGGGGCCTGGGGCAACCGCCCTTCGTGGACCCGCCCGAGGGATTCCACGCCGCCATCGCGCGGGACATGCTCCATCTCGGGGACTGGGTCACGCCCCACGTCAACGGGGTGCGCTACTTCGACAAGCCCGCGCTGCTCTACTGGCTCATGGCGGGTGCCTTCGCCCTCCTCGGCGTCAGCGAGGGCGCGGCCCGGCTGCCCTCGGCGCTGCCGGCCATCGGCGTGGCCGTGGCGACCGCCTGGCTCGGGCTGCGGCTGGGCTCCCTCCGCCTCGGTCTCGTGGCGGGGCTCATCGTGGCGGCCAACCTCGAGATCTTCCTCTTCGCGCGGCTCGTCAAGCCGGACCTGCTCTTCGTGTTGTTCATCCTGCTGGCCTTCGGGGCGTTCATCGAGGCGTATACGGGTGGCGGCAGGCGCTGGCTTCTCGTCTGCGCTGTGAGCCTGGCCCTCGCGGTGCTCGCCAAGGACGTCCTGGGCGCGCTCGGCCCGCTGGCCGTGATCGCGCTCTTCCTCGTGCTGGTGCGGGAGCGCGACGTCGCCGCGCGCTTCGTCCCGTGGGCCGGGGTGGCGATCTTCCTGGCCGTGGCCCTGCCCTGGTACCTGCTCGTGGAGTGGAGCAACCGTGGGTTCCTCTGGTACACCGTCGTGGACAATCACGTGCTGAACTTCACCCGGAGCCGGGTGTTTCCCGATGAGGACGTGCCGCTGTCGGCGCTGGAGTTCGTGGGCGTGACGGCGGCCGGCTTCTTTCCGTGGAGCCTCGCGCTGCCCTGGGCGGTGTGGCGGGGACTCCGCGATCCCAGGGACAACCCGTGGGCGCGGCCCTGGCTTCTGCTGGCGCTCTGGACCGTGGTGGTTCTCGGCTTCTTCACGCTGTCCCCGTTCAAGCTACCGCATTACGGGCTCCCGGCGTTCCCGGCCATGGCGCTCCTCGTGGCGAAGCTCTGGGAGGACGTGCTGGACCGAGCGCCGGGGGCGCCCTCCCCGCGGACGCTCCTCTTGCCGGCGGCGGTGTTGCTCCTCGCCCTGGCCGCCGTCTCCTTCCTGGCCTGGCAGGGGCGGCTCCCGCTTCCCGGGGGAGCGCCCCTCACGGTGGATCTGGCCGCGAGGAACATGGCTGCGCGGGGCGGGCACGAGATGCCCTTCATGCCGCTCCTGCAGCTCCGGCCCGTCTTCGGCTGGCTGGCGCTGATCTTCGGCCTCGGCGGCCTGGGCGCGGCGCTGGGTCTCGCCCTGCGGCGCCCGATGGTCGGGCTCGGCGCTCTCCTCGCCACCATGATCGCCTTCCTGCCCGTCACGGTGGAAGGGTTCGCGCTCTTCGCCGAGAGCCGCTCGGTCCGGACCCTGGCCGAGGCCATCGCGCTGCGGGCGAATCCCCTGGACGTGCTGGCCCACGAAGGAGCCCTCGAGAACAGCGCCTCGTGGCTCCTGAGCCTCGACCGGCCGGTCGCCATCGTGAACGGGCTGCAGTCCAATCTCGCGTTCGGCGCGACCTTTCCCGAGGCGCGGGAGGTGTTCTGGGACGCTCGCCGGCTGCGGGAGGTGTGGCGGGGAGAGCGGCGGGTCTTCCTGCTGTCGGCCGCGGGCCCGGAGCAGAGCGTGATGCGCGACCTTCCGCCGGCGGAGGTGCACCTCCTGGCCCACACCGGGGGCCGCTGGCTCTACTCGAACCGACCCTGACGGCCGCCGCGAGGAGGCGTGACCCATCCGGGCCATGCTCGGGGCCGCCGGCCTCGAGAGCGGGATGCGGTCGAGGGCCACGGGCCCGCCGGCGAGAGCGCCGTCACGGTGTTTGCCTGCGCGCGCCCGAACGGCGACCATCGCCGGCGGCGGCCCCTGGAGGGCCGACATCCGGGGGGTCCTGACTCTGCATGCCTGGCGGAGCCTGGCGGACCTCCATGGCATCGCCAAGGTGCCAGGAGCCCTCCCGGCGGCCGCCGCAACCAAAGTGGTTCATGCCGTCGCGGGGCCGGATGATATCCTGGCCGTGGGCGCCGGGGCGCGACCGGTGGGTATTCCGCCCTGTGCCCAGGCTGGACGGGACGTCAGCGCCTGCCGGCGGCGGCGCGGGCCATCCGGGAAAGGACGGCAGAGCCATGGCAGTTCGCATCTTCCACCCAACCGACTCGAAGCAGGCCCACGTGGCGGTGGCCGGCAGCGGCGCCTGAGAGGCCCGCTCGCCGGGCGGTGTGCTCACCGGAATTTCGCTGGAGCGGCGGTGCGCGCCTGCGGTGATCGCCGTCGTGCTGACGAGGCTTCCGTGAGATCGGCCGCGTACCGGCTGAAGGGCGATCCCCACTCGAGCCACGCGCTGATCCTGGCCGCGCTGGGCGAGGGGGACGGCCGGCGGGTGCTCGACGTGGGAGCCGCCGACGGCTTCCTGGCGGCTGAGCTCACGGCGCGAGGCTGGCAGGTGACGGCGCTCGAGCGCGACCCCGCCCGGGCGGCCGCGGCGCGCGGGAAGTGCCGGGAGGTGGTGGTGGTGGATCTCGAGCGGGAGACGCCCCCGCTCGATGGGCCCTTCGTGGCGGCCGTGTACGGCGATGTGCTCGAGCACCTCAGCGATCCCCTGGCGGTGATGCGAAGGCTCAACCGCCTCCTCGCCCCGGGAGCGGTCGTGATCGTCTCGGTGCCCAACGTGGCGCACTTCTGGGTGCGCCTGTCGCTCCTCTTCGGGCGCTTCGAGTACGCCGAGCGCGGCATCCTCGACGGCACCCACCTTCGCTTCTTCACGCGGCGCACCTTCCTCGAGCTCCTGGCCCTGGCGGGGCTCGAGCTGCGCGCTCTCCGGGTGACGCCAGTGCCGTTGCCGCTGGTGGTGCCGGAGCGGCTCCACGGCGCCTGGCTCCGGGCGCTGCACGGGCTGTCGGCTGCCGCCGCGCGTTGCTGGAAGAACGGGCTGGGGTATCAGTTCGTGGCCGTCTGCTCGGTTGCTCGCACGGTGCAAGGCGCGAGATAGATGCCGCAGCCCAAGGTCGTCGTGGTCATGCCCGCCTACAACGCCGGGCGGACGCTCAGGATGACCTACGAGGAGCTGCCGAAGGACTCCGTCAACCTGGTCATCCTGGTGGACGACGGCTCCACCGACGCCACCCGCGAGATCGCGCGCCAGCTGGGGCTCGAGGTCTTCGTCCACGACAGGAACTACGGCTACGGGGCGAACCAGAAGACCTGCTACACCGAGGCGCTCAAGGCCGGGGCCGAGATCGTGGTGATGGTGCACCCGGATTACCAGTACGATCCCACGCTCGTGCCCAAGATCATCGAGCCCATCGTGCGCGGCGAGGCCGAGCTGGTGCTGGGCTCTCGCCTCAAGGGGGGCGGCTCCGCGATCCAGCAGGGGATGCCCTGGTGGAAGTACCTCGCCAACCGGGCGTTGACCTGGGTGGAGAACCGGGCCTTCGGGCTCGACCTGTCGGAGTTCCACACGGGCTACCGCGCCTTCCACAGGGACGCGCTCGAGGCCGTGAACTTCAGGATGAACTCCGACGGTTTCGTCTTCGACCAGGAGATCATCGCCCAGGCGGTGGCGGGCGCCTTCCGCATCGCCGAGATCCCCGTGCCGGTCCGCTACTTCCCCGAGGCGTCCTCCGCGAGCTTCTCCGACTCCTGCATCTACGGCTTGAAGATCCTCTGGGTCGTGGCCCGTTACCTCCTCCACCGGTCCGGTCTCAAGCGCTCGCGCCGCCTCCAGACGATCCGCGGACGGTACACGCGGCTCCCGGGGCAGCACGGGGGGCCGCCCGGCGCCTGATCGTCTCGTGACGCCCGCTCGTCTGCTGGATCTGCTGGCGCTGGCCCTCGGGGCCTGCCTCCTCTCTACCCTGGCGCTCCCGTGGTGGCGGCCCGAGGAGATCGTCCTGGCGATCCTGGCCGTGGTCTCGCTGCGGCTGCTGCTGCGGCCCGCGGCGGTTCCCTCGTGGCGCCCCCGACGCGTCGTGGCGATCGGGGTCGTGGCCTACGCGGCTCTCTTCTCCTTCGTCACCGTGACCCGCCACTTCACCTTCCTCACTCATGCCCTCGACCTGGGCTACTACGTGCAGCTCGTATGGAATCTCGCCGGGGGGCGTGGCCCGCGGGTGAGTCTGCCCGAGATGCACGCCTGGGGCGACCACCTCTCGCCGATCATGTACCTCTTCGTGCCGGCCTTCTGGGTGGCGCCGGGGCCGGTGGCGCTCCTCATCAGCCAGTCGGCGCTCCTGGCGCTGGGCGCCGTGGCGGTGTTCGGCATCGCAAACAAGCGGCTCGGGGACGAGCGGCCCGCGGCGGTGTTCGCCGTGCTCTACCTCGTGAACCCGTCGCTCCACGGCATCAACGTGCGCGACTTCCACGCGGCCGCGCTGGTGATCCCGCTGCTGCTGGCCGCCATCTGGGCCGTCGAGGCGGAGCGGCCCCTGTGGGCCTGCGGCGCGGCGGCGCTGGCGCTCGCGTGCCGCGAGGATGCGGCCATCGCGGTGGCGGGGCTCGGGATGTGGGTGGCGCTCGCGCGCGGGTTCCTTTTCTGGGGCGCCGGCCTGGCCGCCGCCGCGCTCGGCATCCTCTTCGTGGAGCTGCGCTGGGTGATCCCGCACTACCGGGGCGAAGCCTACAGTCACCTCTGGCGCTACGATCATCTGGGACGCTCGCTCCCCGAGGTCGTCTCGACGGTGCTCCTCCATCCGCTCCGCACGGCGGCGGGGCTCCTCACGCCGGAGCGCCTCGTCTATCTGGGGGCGCTCCTGGCTCCGCTGGCGCTGCTGCCGCTGGCGGCGCCGCTCGAGGTGGTGGGCGCCTTGCCGGGGCTCGCCCAGAATCTCCTGAGCCGCGATCCGATCCTCTTCCACCACCGCACCCAGTACCAGGCCTTCGTCGTCCCGTTCCTGTTCGTGGCCGCGGTGGCGGGTTATGCGCGGCTCGCCGCCCGCCGCCCCGGGCGCCTGCCCGCCGCGGTGCTGGTGGTGGCCATGATCGCGAGTCTCGCGCTGGCCTCGCGGACGGTGAATCAGTTCGCCGTGTACCGCTTCTGGCCCAGGCCCGAGCAGCATGCCGCCTACCGCGTGCTGGCGAAGGTGCCCGAGGGCGCCGCGCTGTCGGCGCAGGACCCGTATGTCCCGCATCTCGCCATGCGCTCGCGCGTCTTCGTCTTCCCGGTGGGCATCGAGAAGAGCGACCACGTGTTGCTCAACGCGACGACCTATCCCTGGCGCAACCTGCCCGGGGCGACCATGGTCCGCCGGGGTGACACGGTGAGCATCTCGCCCTCGCCCGGCGCCCCGGAGTACCGCTACGTCGTGGCGGCCGAGGCAGGCCCCCACCTGCTCCTCCGCCGGCGCTGAACTACTACTTCCGAGAATCGTCGCGCCGCGCCTCGCGCGAGGAGGATTCTGATGTATTCTGGGGCCTGTTGCTCCATCAGCGACCGATCAGACCAGGAGAGTGTCGTGAGAGAGAACACGCTGAAGTCGATCTGGGCGCGGGGCGAGGCGGTCGTGAACGGCTGGCTGTCCATCCCTGCCTCCTTCTCCGCCGAGGTCATGGCCCACCAGGGATTCGATTCGCTCACCATCGACATGCAGCACGGGATGATCGACTACCAGACGGCCGTGACCCTGCTCCAGGCCATCTCCACCACGTCCGTGATGCCGCTGGCTCGCGTGCCGTGGAACGATCCCGGGCGGCTCATGAAGATCCTCGATGCCGGGGTGTACGGCGTCATCTGCCCCATGATCAACACCCGCGCCCAGGCCGAGGCGCTCGTGGGCGCGTGCAAGTACCCCCCGCGGGGATTCCGGAGCTGGGGCCCCGTGCGCGCCTCCATCTACGCGGGCGCCGACTACGGCGACCGCGCCAACGCGGACATTGTTGTCATGCCGATGATCGAGACGGCCGAGGCGGTCCAGAACCTGGACGAGATCCTGAGCGTCCCCGGCGTGGACGCCATCTACGTGGGCCCCTCCGACCTGAGCCTGGCGCTGGGCTGCAAGCCCCGGCTCGACCAGACCGACCCGCCGGTGGTGGAGGCGCAGCTGAAGATCGTGGAGGCCTGCAAGCGCCACGGGGTCGTGGCCGGCATCCATAACAACACGGCGGCCTATGCGCTCACGATGATCGCCGCCGGCTACCAGTTCGTGACGCTCGCCAGCGACAGCCGATTTCTCGCGTCGAAGGCGGCCGAGGAGGTGGCCGTGGTCCGCAAGTCTGGCGCCAGCGCCGGGAAGCTGCCCGCCTACTGATGCCGCAGTTCGACGAGGCGCTCCTCGCGCGGGCGCGCGACCACCTCGCCGCCTTCCCGCGGCGGGCCACGGAGTGGGACGGACTCCGACCGGCCGCGGTGGCGGTGGTGCTCCTCGGAGATGACGAGGCGCGCGCGTGCTTTCTCCTCACGCGGCGCGCGGCGGCGCTCCGTGTCCACGCCGGCCAGTGGGCGCTGCCCGGCGGGGGCATCGAGGACGGCGAGCGCGCCGAGGGCGCGGCGCTGCGCGAGCTGTGGGAGGAGGTCGGGCTCGGGCTGGGCGGGGAGTCGGTGCTCGGGCTCCTGGACGATTACCCCACGCGCTCCGGGTTCGTCATCACGCCGGTCATCGTGTGGGCCGGGCCCGTGGGCGAGCTCCACCCGGACCCGGACGAGGTGCAGGAGGTCCACCGGGTGCCGCTGGCGGATCTCGAGGGTCCCGGCGTCCCGCGGCTCATCCACATCCCGGAGAGCGAGCGGCCCGTGATCCAGATGCCGATTCTCGGCACGACGCTCCACGCGCCGACGGCGGCCGTGCTCTATCAGCTCTGCGAGGTCGTGGTGCATGGCCGGACGACCCGGGTGGATCACCTGGAGCAACCCGTGTGGGCGTGGACATGAGGTGGGCCGAGGCGGCCGGAGCGGAGCGAGGCGGCGAGGCGCAGGCTGGGCGAGCCGCAGCCGGAGGCGAGGCGAGCGCATATGGCAGACCGGGCGAGCGTGAGCGAGCCTGAGCGCGGCTTCACCCTCCTCGATGGCGGCAGGCCCGTCGAGGTGCCGGCCCGGGTCGAGGGCGGGGCGGTCAGGCTCTCGCCGCAGGCAGTCGAGGCTCTCGGCTGGCGGCTCGAGCCCGAAGGTCTGTGCCGGGAGGGGCTGTGTGTGCCGGTCCCGGCCGGTGCCGCTCTCGTCACGCCAGACGGCATCGCCCTCGAGGTGCTGGCGGCTCTCCTCGACCGGCCGCTGGCGCTGGACCTCGAGGAGGGCGTGGCGTACCTCGGTGCCTCCGCCGCCGATCGCGCCGGAGCGCTGGCCTCGCTCGAGGCGCCCGACTTCACGCTCCCCGATCTTCACGGCCGGCTCCACTCGCTGGCCGAGCACCGCGGGAAGAAGGTCTTCCTCGTCGCCTACGCCTCCTGGTGAGGGTGCCGCCTCGACCTGCCGGTGTGGCAGGCGCTGTACGAGGAGCTGAAAGCGCTCGGCTTCGTGGTGATCACCGTCGCGCTCGACCGGGGCCCGGAGGATGCACGACCCTGGATCGAGGCGGCGAGGCCGACCCATCCCTCGCTCATCGACGTCGGGCACGCGGTCGCCGACCTCTACAACATGGTGAATGTCCCCACGGTGGTCTGGATCGACGAGCGCGGCCGTATCGTCCGGCCCAACGACGTGGCCTTCGGCACCGACACCTTCCGCCACATCACGGGGATCGAGGCGGCCCGCCATCTGGGCGCGCTGCGCGCCTGGGCGCGGGGCCAGGCGCCCGTCATCGCGGCGCGAGAGGTGCGGGCCCTGCAGCGCGTGGCGAGCCAGGCGGATCAGCAGGCGCGGGCGGAGTTCGGGCTCGGTCGCTGGCTCGCCGAGCGAGGACGGGGCGAGGCGGCAGAGAGGCACTTCGTGCGGGCCGGAGAGCTGGCGCCGCACGATTTCACGATCCGGCGCGGGACCATGCCCATCCGCGGCATCGACCCCATGGGGCCAGCGTTTCGCGCGATGCTCGAGGAGTGGGTGGGGGCGGGGAAGTCGTACTACCGTCCGCTTCCCGACTGAACGACACACGGGAGACAGTCATGGCCAAGGCGACGCTCAACGGCATCCAGATCGAATACCAGGATGGCGGCACCGGGCCTGCGGTGTTCCTCACCCACGGCTACTCCGCCACCGGGCGCATGTGGGACGGGCAGCGGCAGGCCCTCGGGGACCGCTACCGGATCATCTCCTGGGACATGCGCGGCCACGGGCAGACGGATAGCCCGGAGGACCCGACGCAGTACTCGCATGCCCTCACCGTGGCTGACATGCGCGCGCTCCTCCAGCATCTGGGCCTGGAGCACGCGGTGGTGGGCGGGCTCTCTCTCGGCGGCACGATGTCGCTGGCCTTCCGCCTCGCCCACCCGGAGATGGTCCGCGCGCTGGTCATCTGCGACTCGGGACCGGGTTTTCGCAATGCCGGGGCGCGGGAGGAGTGGAACCAGCAGGCGCAGAAGCGGGCGGCCGATCTCGAGGCGGTTGGCCTCGAAGCGCTTGGCGGGAGGAGCCGCGAGATGGAGGAGGCCGTGAGATACCACCGCTCGGCGCAGGGATTGGCGCATGCGGCGCGCGGCATGCTGGCCCAGCAGGATTCGCGGATCATCGACTCCCTGCCGGGGATCGCCGCGCCCACGCTCATCATCGTGGGGGACCGGGACACGCCTTTCTTGGCGCCGTGCGAGTACATGGCGAAGAAGATCCCCGGCGCCCGACTCGAGGTCATCGCGGGCGCGGGGCACTCGTCCAACCTGGACCAGCCGGAGGCCTTCAACCGGGTCCTGGCGTATTTCCTCGACTCGCTGGCCTGAGGGGCACACACACATGGGCATGCTCGACGGAAAGACGGCGCTGGTGACGGGAGCCGGGCGCGGCATCGGTCGCGGGATCGCCATCGCGCTGGCCGCGGCCGGCGCCAGGGTCGTGGTCAATGACCTGGGCGCGAGCCTCGGGGGCGACGGGGTGGAGCGAGGGCCGGCGGACCAGGTCGTGGAGGAGATCAGGAAGCAGGGCGGCACGGCGCTGCCGAACTACGGCTCGGTGGCCGACTCCGAGCAGGGACCCGCCATGGTGCGGCAGGTGATCGACGCCTGGGGACGCATCGACATCCTGGTCAACGTGGCCGGCATCCTGCGCGACCGCATGATCTTCAACATGACCGAGGCCGAGTGGGACATGGTCATCGCCGTCCACCTCAAAGGCACCTTCAACTGCACCCGCGCCGCCGCCAGCGCCATGCGCCAGCAGCAGGGCGGGCGGATCATCAGCATGTCGTCGGTCTCGGCCCTGGGCGCGCCGGGGCAGCCCAACTATGCCGCGGCCAAGGCCGGCATCCTCGGCCTCACCTGGTCCACGGCCAATGCGCTGGCCAAGTACGGGGTGACGGCCAATGCCATCCTCCCGAGCGGCGCCACCCGGATGATCGATTCGACGCCGCGCGGCCAGAAGGTGTTCGCCGAGACCGGCAAGTGGCCGAGCGAGCTGGCTGCCGGCACCGAGCGCGATCCGGACAACGTGGCGCCGCTGGTGGTCTACCTCGCGAGCGAGGCCGGCGCGGGGGTCAACGGCCAGGTGTTCCACTCCTTCGGCTACGGCTACACGCTGCTGGCCCAGCCGCAGGCGATCAGGCGTCTGGTGGCGGATCGTCGACTGGCGCCCGAAGAGCTGGTGGCGCTCTTCCCCGGCACGCTCGGCGCCGATCTCAAGACGCCGCCGGGGACGGACTTCGGCCGGACGCTCCACGAGCGGCCCGCTGCCGAGTGGAAGGACCTCGGCGGGGGGGTGCGCCTCTGGCAGTCCCCGTGGGAGGAGCGGTGAGGACGATTCTCCTCGTCTGCCATGCCAACACGGCCCGCAGCGTGATGGCGCAGGCGCTCCTCCACCGGATGCTGGCGGACCGGGGCGCGCTGGACGGCGTCCGCATCCGGTGCGGGGGCATCGCCTCCTACGCGCGGGACGGCATGTTGCCGTCGCTGGATGCGCGGATCGTGCTGCGGGAGGAGGGCATTCACCTCGGCGAGGACGACCTGGTGTCCACCGATCTCAAGCGACACCGCCATCTCCTGGCGGAGGCCGACCTCATCGTGACGATGACCGTACAGCAGAAGCACATGGTGGAGGACTTCGCCGAGGCGCGCGGGCGGTCCGTGCTCACCCTGCGTGAGCTGGCCGGCGAGGAGGGTGACATCGGCGATCCCGCCACCCAGGGGGAGGAGACCTTCCGCGCCTGCCGCGACGAGATCCGGCGCTGCCTCGAGCGGTCCGTGGACCGGCTGCTCCTGGCGCTGTCGACCTGACCCGCCCTACTCATGAGGCTCCACCACCAGAGGGAGGACGGGTGAGCGGCGTGGGCCATCGTGCCCACCGGCCGGCCCTTCAGCGGAGGCGAAGGTGGTCCCCGCTCCCGTCCGGTAGGTCTGCTCCCCGCTCGCTGCCCCGTCCAGTGGGTGTGATACGATCTTGCCCATGAGACTCAGGGTCATCATCGAGCAGGACGAGGACGGGGTCTTCGTCGCTCAGTGTCCCTCACTGCCCGGCTGCATCTCGCAGGGCTCGACCCGAAGCGAGGCGCTTGCCAGCATCCGCGACGCCATCCAGGGCTATATCGAGAGCCTGAAGAAGCACGACGAGCCGATCCCGCCCCCGATCAGCGAGGAAATGGTGGAGATCGCAATGTGACGCGTCTCCCGGTCGTCTCCGGCCGAGAGGCGGTGAGAGCATTCGTCAAGATCGGCTACCGCGAAGATCGTCAGACCAGTAGCCACATCATCCTCCGCCACCAGGATCCGCCGCACCGGCGCCTGACTGTCCCTGACCACAAGGAACTCGCCAGGGGCACCTTGCGCAGCTTGATCCGGGAAGCTGGTCTCACCGTCGAGGAGTTCGTGGCTCTCGTGTAGTCGCATCGATCCTCTCGAGCGGGTCCTTGTGCGAGAGGACCCGGTCGAAGGGGGCGATGCGATGAACGCCCGGCTTGAAGCACGGCGTCAGGATGCTACGAAGGCCGCGTGCTTACAATGGTACGATGGCCCGGTCATGCTGGCCGTGGACGCGCGGGATCTCAGCAAGACCTTCCGCGCCGGGTGGCTTCACCGCCGGCGCACGGAGGCGCTCCGGGGCGTGAGCCTCCAGGTCCCGCGCGGGGCGATCTTCGGCCTGCTCGGGCCCAACGGGGCGGGGAAGACCACGCTCTTGTCCATCCTGGCGACGCTCCTCCTGCCTGACTCGGGTTCCGCGACCGTGCTCGGCCTGGACGTGGTGCGGGACAGCCTGGCCTTGCGCCGCCGGCTCAACATGGCGAGCGGCAACGCCTCCTTCGTCTGGAGCCTCCGGCCCGCCGAGGTGCTCATGTTCTACGGCAGGCTCTACGGGCTCAGCGGGCGGTCGCTGCGCCGGCGCGTGGAGGAGCTGATCGAGGGGTGCGA
This sequence comes from Candidatus Rokuibacteriota bacterium, assembly GCA_016184305.1. GTDB lineage: Bacteria > Methylomirabilota > Methylomirabilia > Rokubacteriales > CSP1-6 > UBA12499. The sequence goes on from JACPCX010000115.1 coordinate 25,762, forward strand.
GCTCACCGGGCACAAGAAGACGGAGTACAACGAGCTGTCGACGGGGCTCAAGCAGCGGCTGGCCTTCGCCAAGGCGCTCTTGAACGACCCCGAGGTGCTCTTCCTCGACGAGCCCACGCTGGGGCTCGATCCGGACATGTCCATCAGGATCCGCGCCCAGATCGCGCGCCTCAGGCGCGATCGGGGCACGACCATCATCCTCACCACCCACTACATGCGGGAGGCCGAGGAGCTCTGCGACGAGATCGCCTTCATCAAGGGCGGACGCATCCTGGCCCAGGGGGGGCCCGACGCGCTCAAGCGCCAGATCCGGCTGGGCGAGGTGATCGCGCTGAGGCTCGATCCCCTCGAGCCTGCAGGCCTTGCCTCGCTGCCGGGGGTGCTGGAGTACCGCATCCGGGACGAGCACCTCGAGTGCACGGTGGACGTGGCCGACAAGCGGCTGCCCGAGCTCTTGCGGTGGCTGCACGAGCAGGGCGTGGTGGTCCGGCAATGCGAGGTGCGGGAGCCGGACCTCGAGGAGGTCTTCGTTGAGCTCAACCGCTAGTCCGGCGTTGCACGTCAATGGTCTCCGGGCGGAGTGGGTGAGGACGTGGGCCTTTGCCTGTCGCAACGTCATCATGGCGCGCCGCAACGTCTTCTTCGTCTTCGAGCTGACGTTCTGGCCCGGGGTCGCCATGCTCTCCCACGGGCTCTTGACGCAGTTCCTCGCCCTCACGCCCGAGATGACGGCCTTCATCCTCTCGGGCACCGTGGCGCTCTCCGCCGTCCAGGTCTGCCAGCTCGACGTGGCCTATGCGGTGCTGTTCGACATCTGGTCCAAGTCCATGAAGCACCAGTTCCTCGCGCCGGTGGGGATCCGGCACCTGGCGCTCGGCTCCTGGCTCGTGGGGGTGGCCCGCGGCCTCGTCGTGTTCGCGCTCATGGCGCTCATCGGCACGCGGGCCTTCGGCTTCGACTTTCTCGGCGGAGGCGCGGGGAGCCTCGCCGCGTTCCTCGCCGGCTGCTTCCTCTGCGCGCTCGTCATCGGGCTCCTGGTCTGCACGCTCGTCCTGCTCTTCGGTACGCGGGCCGAGACGTCCGCCTGGGCCGCCGTGAACCTCGTCGTGATGCTGGCGGGCATCTACTACCCGATCTCGGTGCTGCCCGGCTGGGTCGCCGCCATCTCGGCCGCGATCCCGCTGACGTACTTCCTCGACGCGTTCCGGGCGGGGTACGGGTTCGAGTCCCAGTTCAGCGCCCCGCTGATCAAGGGATTCGCCCTGGCTCTCCTCTACGTGGCTCTCGCGCACTGGGCGCTGGCCGCCGCCATCACGCGGGCGCGCCGCACTGGCCTTCTCCTCAAACTCTCGGAGTGACTCGTGACCCAGAATGCTTCCGCCATCAGGACTGACATCTCCCGCCCGGCGGCCGAGGTGGTGCGCGCCTTCCGGGCTCTCTCGCCCACCACGCTCGCGGATGTGCTCGACCTCGGCTGCATCATGCGGATCGGCATCAATCCGCTCTGGCCCGGCATCCCGCGCATCGCCGGGCCCGCCTTCACGGTGCGCACGGCGCGGCACGACAACCTCATGCTCCACGCCGCCATCTACCTCGCCGAGCCCGGGGATGTGATCGTGGTGGCGGCCGGTGACGCGGAGATGGCCGTGGCGGGCGGCAACGTCTGCGCGGTGGCCCAGCGGCGTGGCGTCGTAGGCTTCGTCATCGACGGCGTGATCCGGGACGTGGCCGAGTCGCGCGCCAACGCATTTCCCGTCTTCGCCCGCGGTGTCTCGCCGATCCCCGGGGGCAAGGACGGGCCGGGAGAGATCAATGCGCCCATCACCTGCGGAGGCGTGCGTGTGACCCCGGGCGACGTCCTCGTGGCCGACGAGGAGGGAATCGTCGTGGTGCCGTGGGCGCGGGCGGCGGAGGTGCTGGCCAAGGCCCAGGCCAAGGCGGCGGCGGACGCGGCCGAGACGCTTGACACCTGGGAGAAGAAGCACCGGGCCCGCGTGGAGCTGACGCTCAAGGCCAAGGGGTATCGCCCCTGATGGATGCCGGCCTCTCGGTGATCCTGCTCGGGCTCCTGCTCGGAGTCCAGCACGCCACGGACCCGGACCACGTCGTCGCCGTCGCGACCATCGTGAGCCGGACCCGCCGCTTCGGCGCCGGCGCCGTGATCGGGGCGCTCTGGGGCGTGGGCCATACGGCGACCATCGCCGCCGTGGGCAGCGCCATCATTGTCTTCAAGGTGGCGATCACGCCGGCGGTGGGGCTGTCGCTCGAATTCGCGGTGGCGCTGATGCTGATGGCGCTGGGCGCCGTGAGACTCGTCTCGGCCCTCCGCGAGTTGGATGCCGTGCCTCTGGCTCATCTCGGCGAGCCGCATCCCCATGCCGGCGAGCCCGCGTTCCACAGTCATCCCCACACCCACGGCAACACCGTTCACCGCCATGCCCACGTGCACCCCTCTCCGGCGCTGGCGCGCGCCCTGCAGACGGTCGGGGCCGCGCAGGCCCTCCGCTCGGTGGGCGTGGGGCTGGTGCACGGGCTGGCGGGAAGCGCGGCGGTCGCCCTGCTCGTGCTCTCGACCGTCGGGAGCCCCGAAGGCGCCGTGGCCTATCTCATCCTGTTCGGTGTCGGTACCATCGTGGGGATGACCGCGATCACGGCGGTGCTCGCGGTGCCGTTCGCCGTGAGGGGTCGGTGGCTTGCCGGGGGGCGGCGGGCCCTGGCCATGGGGACGGGCCTGCTCTCGCTCGGGCTGGGCCTTTACCTCGCGTTCCAGATCGGCTTCGGGGACGGCCTCTTCCTGGGCGCCCCGGTCTGGATCCCGCGCTAACGGTGGAGGAGCTTGAGGACGCTGCGCGCGATGCCGTCGGGGTCGAGTCCGTGCTTGGCGTAGAGGCCCTTCTGATCGCCTGACTCGCCGAAGCCCGTGACGCCCAGGCGCCACACCGGCGTGGGCATGACCTCGCTCAGCAGCTCCGCCACCGCGCCGCCGAGACCGCCGCGCACGCCGTGATCCTCCACGGTGACCACGCGCCCGGTCTTGCCCGCCGAGCCGAGGATGGTCTCCTCGTCCAGCGGCTTGATGGTGGCCACGTTGACCACTTCCGCATTGACACCCTCGGCGGCGAGCCGTCTCGCGGCTTCCAGGCAATTCCAGAGCGGGCCGCCCGAGGCGAGGATCGAGACGTCGTTGCCGGGGCGGAGGACCTCGGCCCGGCCGAAGCGGAAGCGGTAGCCGTCGGCGTGGACGGGCTCGAGGTTCTGGCGGGTGAGCCGCAGGTAGACGGGGCCGGGGTGCTCCACCGCCCAGGCCACGGCCTGCTTCGTCTCGATCTCGTCAGCCGGCTGGACGATCGGGATGTTTGGCAGGGAGCGGATGCAGGCGATGTCTTCCAGGCCCATCTGGGTGTAGCCGTCTTCCCCGATGGCGACGCCCACGTGGGTGCCCACGAGCTTCACGGGCGCCTGCGTGTAGGCCACCGACACGCGGATGGTCTCGAAGCGCCCGATCAGGAAGCAGGCGAAGGAGCAGGCGAAGGGGACGCGCCCGGTGAGCGCGAGTCCCGCGGCCATGCCGATCATGGTGGACTCGGCGATGCCCACGTTGAACGCGCGGGAGGGGTAGGCCCTGGCGAACTTCGCCGTCATCGTGGACTTGGACAGATCGGCGTCCAGCGTGACGATGCGCTGGTCCGCGGCACCCAGCTCCACCAGGGCTTCCCCGAAGGCGGCCCGCGAGGCCTTGGCCGGCATCACTTCTTGTCCAGTCGCTCGAGCTCGGCGACGATTGCCCGGGCCCAGTCGGGAAGGGGGTCGCCGAGGATCTCGTGGATGCCGCGGATCGCCTCGGCCGGCTTCGGGGCCTTGCCGTGCCACTCCGGGTCGTCCTCCATGAAGGAGACGCCCTTGCCCTTCACGGTGCGGGCCACGACGAAGGTCGGCTTGCCCTTGATGGCCTCGGCCTGGTCCAGCGCCTTGTCGATCTGGGCGATGTCGTGACCGTCGATGTCCACGACGGGCCAGCCGAAGGATTTCCACTTGTCCACCATCGGCTCGAGGTCGAGGATCTTCTTCACGTGATCGTCGAGCTGGATCCCGTTGTAGTCGACGATCACGCAAAGGTTGTCGAGCGCGTGGTCCGGCTGGCCGAGCTTGGGCGCGGACATGGCCGCCTCCCACACCTGCCCTTCCTGGATCTCGCCGTCGCCCACGATGCAGTAGACGCGCGCGGTCTTGGCGGCGATCTTGAGCCCCAGCGCCATGCCGACGGCGATGGAGAGCCCCTGGCCGAGCGAGCCGGTCGCCGCCTCGATGCCGGGGAGTGCGACGCGGTCGGGATGGCCCTGGAGCGGACTGCCCAGCTTGCGAAGCGTGATGAGCTGGCGCCCCGGGAAGAAGCCCGCCTTCGCCATGCAGCAGTACTGGGCCGGGACGCAGTGCCCCTTGGAGAGCACGAGCCGGTCGCGGTCCTCCCAGGTCGGCCGCGCGGGATCGTAACGCATGCGGTTGAAGTAGAGCGTGACGAGGATGTCCATCACGGAGAGCGAGCCGCCCGGATGGCCGGAGCCGGCGTGGGTGAGCATCCGCAGGATCTGGACGCGGCACTCCCGCGCGATCTGCTGGAGCCGCGCGAGGTCGGCAGCGGACATCAGTCGGACCCCTCCATGACGCTCGAGATCTCGTCCACGTGGACCCCGCTCACGGCCATCTCCGGGGTGTACACGACCTCGTCGGCCGCCCAGACCAGAGTGCCCTTGGCCTCCTTGGCGATGCCGACGATGCTCTGGAGCAGCCGCGTGACGTTGTCGTTGATCCGGATGACGTTGGCTCGCATGGGCGCCGCGATCCGGCCGTCCCGGATGATAAAGGAGTCTCCCACCACGGTGCAAGTGAAGTCGCCCGCGCGCAGCCCGTTGATCGGGTACGTGTACCAGATGCGGCCGATGTAGAGCCCGTCCTTGACGGTGCGGATCAGCTCGTCGAGGGGGAGGGGATCGGCGCCCTCGACGATCACGTTGGAGGCGGCGACCCCGGGCTGGACGTCGAAGGCGCGCCCTCCGCCGCCCGCGTAGCGGAAGCCGTTCCGCGCCACGAGGGCGGGCGCGGCTGCTGCTCCACCCACGCCGAGCTTCTCGCGGAGGGCCGGATCCCGGAGCAGCCGCTGCCCGTCGTACCAGCTGGTGAGCAGTCCAACAAGCTCGCCGTTGCGGATCAGGTCGGTGCGCCCGGTGGGGAGCCCCTCGCAGGTGATGCCCTTGGAGCCCATGAGCCCGGGCACGGCCCCGCTGTCGTACACCGAGAGGCGCGGCGAGGCGACGGGCTTGCCGAGCTGTCCGAGAAAGGGTGTGCTCCCCGAGTAGAAGGCACCCGCGTGGCAGGCCGGGATCACGAGGTTGTTGAGGATGTCGGCCACCGGCTGCTTGCCGAAGACCACGGTGTAGTCGCCCGCCGGGACGCGCTCTCCGTCGATGGCCGCGATGGCGTTCTGCGCCGCCTCGACCCCGGCCTCGTCGGTGAAGTGGTCGAGGCGGATGCCCGTGGACCCGCCCGAGCCCTTGGCGTCGTAGGCCTCGACCATGGCGGTGACGGTTCCCATCATGAGCGTGGACTCGTCCGTCTGGGCCTCAACCAGATGGGTGGAGGCGATGGCCATGCGCTCCTGGAGCATGGTGACATCGCCTCCCACGATGAATCCGAGGCGGCGGAGGCCGGCGTCGCCTCCGGCGAGGCCTGCCAGCCGGGAGGAGGCGAGGAAGGCGCCGAGG
>JACPCX010000077.1:0-8340 GCA_016184305.1 Candidatus Rokuibacteriota bacterium
CTCAGCCCGCCAGGCGCAGGAGCGCGCCCAGCAGGACGTTGCCGCCGCGCTCGATGGCCTTCCAGTCGCTCATCTCGTCCGGGCGGTGGCTCCGGCCGCCCCTCGAGGGGATGAAGAGCATGCCGGAGTCCGTGACAGCGGCCAGCATCTGGGCGTCGTGCCCCGCGCCGGAGGGCATGCGGTGGCACGTCAGGCGGAGCTCCGCGGCCGCCTGCTCCACGGCCTCCATCACGCGCGGCGCGCAGCGGATCGGCTCGCTCCGGGAGACGGGCTCGATCTTGACCCGGAGCCCCCGGCGCTTGGCCACCTGCCGGGCGAGGGTGGCGCACCCGCGCTCGATCCGGGCCAGGACCTTCGGGTCCAGCTCGCGCATCTCGTGGAGGAGCTGGGCGCGCGCCGGGACGATGTTGGCGACGCCCGGCGCGACATCGACCCGCCCGACATTGGTGACGCTCGTGCCGCTGCCTCGCGTCACGACGAGATCCCGCGCCTTGAGCGCGTACTCGGCGGCGCCGAGGAAGGCGTCCCGGCGCCGCTCCATGGGCGTCGTGCCGGCATGGTCGGGCTGCCCCGTGAAGATGACGCGGCTCCGCCTGATCCCCACGATCCCTTCGACCACGCCGATGGGGATGCGCGCCCCTTCCAGATGCGGCCCCTGCTCGATGTGCAGCTCCAGGTAGGCGAAGAGGGTGCGGGGATCGCACCGCGCCGCGTGGGCTTCCAGCGGATCGAAGCCCGCGCGGGCCATGGCGTCCACCAGGCGCTCACCGTCGGCCGACGCGAGGGTTGGGATCTGCCGCGGGTCCACCCGGCCGACGAACGCCTTCGAGCCGAAGAGGCTCGCGTAGCGCCCTTCCTCATCGCTCCAGGCCACGAGCGTCAGCGGGCGTCGCGTCCGGACTCCGGCCGCGTGGATCGTCTGCAGGCATTCGAGCCCTGCCAGGACGCCCAGGGCACCGTCAAGCGGCCCACCCTGGGGGACCGTGTCGATGTGCGAGCCGGTCATCACCGTTGGTCGGCCCTCGCCGAGCCGCCCGAAGGTGTTGCCGGCCTCGTCGATCCACGTGGTGAGGCCGGCGTCCTTCATCCGGGCGATGAGCCAGGCGCGCGCTTCCTCGTGGGCGGGGCTCCAGCAGGAGCGGGTGATGCCCTGACCGTCGGGGTTGCGTCCGAAGGCCGACAGCGCCTCGATGTGGCTGCGCAGGCGGGGCAATGAGATCGAAGGCGGCATACAGTGGCAGCGAGTATACCCGATTGGCCGAACCTCGGCACCCGGCCTGTGGACCGGCGCGCCGGCAACTTGACACCGTCTCGGGGCGGCTCGTATGATGGCAGTGAACCGTCGTTCAGTCGCTTCTTCATGGCTCCGAGTCGCCTCGCCGAGCAGGAGGGTCTATGGATCTCGCGCTGACCCCCGAGCAGATGTCCTTCCGGGACGAGGTTCGGTCCTGGCTGAAGGTGAACATCCCGAAGGACTGGGTCGATACAGTCCGGGCGGGCTCCGACATTCCGCGGTCGGACGCCTACGACTTCCTCAGCCGGTGGCAGCGCAAGCTCTACGATGCCGGCTTCATGGGGCTCACCTGGCCCAAGGACTACGGGGGGCGAGGGCTCACCTTCATGGAGGAGCTGATCCTCCACGAGGAGATGGCGCTGGTGAAGGCCCCGCCGATCCTCAACATCCTCGCCATCGGCATGGCGGGCCCCACCATCATCGCCTACGGGACCGAGGAGCAGAAGAAACGCTATCCCGCCAAGATGCTCTCCTGCGAGGAGATCTGGTGCCAGGGCTACTCCGAGCCCAATGCCGGGAGCGACCTCGCCGCCCTGCAGACGCGCGCCGCCAAGGACGGCGAGTACTGGGTGGTCAACGGCCAGAAGGTGTGGACGTCCCTGGCGCACGTGGCCGACTGGATGATGCTCCTGGCGCGTACCGACCCGGACGCTCCCAGGCACAAGGGGATCACGTACTTCCTGCTGGACATGAAGCTGCCGGGGATCACCGTCAAGCCGCTCACGCAGATCACGGGGGACCCCGAGTTCAACGAGGTCTACCTCGACAATGTGCGCGTCCACGAGTCGCAGATCCTCGGCGGGCTCAACAACGGCTGGGCGGTGGGTCTGACCACCCTCATGTTCGAGCGGCTGGCCCTGGGGTTCGGGCTGCAGGTCCGCCTGCGCATCGCGCTGGACGGCCTGATCGAGCTGGCCCGCGGCACCAGGCGGAACGGCAGCCCGGCGACGAAGGATGCGACCATCCGGCAGAAGCTCGCCCAGCTGTGGATCGACACCGAGGTCTTCAAGTACACCGGGGCGCGCGCCATCACCAAGCTCCTCAAGGGCGAGCTGCCGGGCCCCGAGGCCTCCACGGGGAAGATGTTGTGGGTGGAGGGACACCAGCGGCTCCAGGAGCTGGCCATGGAGATCCAGGGGCCCTACTCGCAGTTGACCCGGGGAAGCAAATGGGCGATCGAGAGCGGGCTGTGGCAGTACAGCTTCCTCCGCTCGCTCGCCAACTCCATCGAGGGCGGCACCACCGAGATCATGAAGAACATCATTGGCGAGCGCGTGCTCGGCCTGCCGAAAGGGTAACGCCATGAACTTCGGCTTCAGCGAAGAGCAGGACCTGCTGCGCAGCACCGCCCGCAAGTTCCTCGAGAACGAGTGCCCGTCGGTAAAGGTCCGCGCCTTGATGGACGGGCCCGAGGCCATGGATCCCGCCCTCTGGGCCAAGCTGGCCGAGCAAGGCTGGCTCGGCCTGATCTCTCCCGAGGAGTACGGCGGGATGGGGCTCGGGTTCGTGGACCTGGTGGTCCTCATGGAGGAGATGGGGCGCGCCGTGGTGCCCGGCCCCTACTTCTCGACCGTCCTTCTCGGGGGCCTCGCCATCCTGGAGGCGGGCGCCGCCGCGCAGAAGAAGGAGTGGCTCCCGAAGATCGCCGAGGGCGAGAAGCGGGCGACGCTCGGGTGGATGGAGCCGAGCGCCATGCTGGGGCCGCAAGGCGTGACGCTCGGGGCCGCCCGGAGCGGCGGGCGCTTCACGCTGTCCGGCACCAAGCTCTTCGTGCACGACGCCCACACGGCGGACGCGATCGTGGTGGCTGCGCGCACCTCGTCCGGGAAGACGGCCGAGGACGGGATCACCCTGTTCCTGCTCCCGAAGGGGACGCCGGGACTCCAGGTCACGCTCCTGCCGACCATGGACCAGACGCGCAAGCTCTGCGACGTCACGCTCACGAACGTGACGGTGGGTGCCGAGGCGGTCATGGGAGAGGTGGGCGGTGGGTGGCAGCCGCTCAGCCGCGTGCTGGACCGGGCCACGGTGGCCCTGTGCGCCGAGATGTGCGGCGGCGCCCAGAAGGTCCTGGAGATGACGGTCGAGTACGCCAAGATCCGGCAGACCTTCGGCCGGCCCATCGGCTCCTACCAGGGGGTGAAGCACAAGGCCGCCGACATGCTGGTGGACGTGGAGAACAGCAAGTCCATCACCTACTACGCCGCCTGGGCCATGGACGAGGGCGTCCCCGAGGGGCCGCTGGCGGTCAGCATGGCGAAGGCCTACGTCTCGGACGCCTCCCGGCGGGTGGCGGCCGCGGGCATCCAGCTCCACGGCGGCATCGGCTTCACCTGGGAACACGATCTGCACCTGTACTTCAAGCGAGCGAAGGGGTCGGAGCTCACCTTCGGCGACGCGACCCACCATCGTGAGCGGGTGGCTCAGCTCGTGAATCTCTGAGATCCGGGGGCATGCTCGAGGAGCTCCGGCGGAAGGTCGCGCACTGGGTGGCTCGGGATGCTCCCGAGACACCGGCCGACCCGCTCCTCTTCGCCGACCATGAGGAGATCCGGGACATCGCCCGACAGATGTCCCGCACCAAGGTCGAGCTGGACCGTTCGGTCCTCGCGCTCCGCAGCTGGGCACGGGAGCTGAGCCGGCGGCTCGACGAGGCCCCCGCGCCCCTCGGCCGCACCATCGACCTGCGCACGCTGGGGGAGACCGTCGGGGGGCTCGCCCACAACTTCAACAACTCGCTGGCGGCCATCCTCGCCTACACGGAGCTCCTGCTCAAGGAGGCGCAGGCCGACACCGCGATCCGGCGGCTCAAGGTGATCCGGGACGTGGCGCTGGAAGCCTCGGTGTCGGTGCGGCGCTTCCAGGAGTTCGTCTCGCGTGAGCCGCAGGTGGCCTTTGGCCCCGTGGGTCTGCCCGCCGTGGTCTCCGAGGCGCTCGAGATGACGGCGCCGCGGTGGCGCGACGAGGCGCAGCGGCGCGGAGTGGTCATCGCGATCACCCAGGAGCTCGAGGCGATTTCCCCGGTCGAGGGCAACGGCTTCGAGCTCCGCGACGCCCTGGTCCAGCTCATCCTGAACGCCGTCGCCGCCATGCCCTACGGGGGCAACCTGGGGATCCGGGCCGCCAGCGAAGAGTCGGGCTGGGTGGTGCTCGAGGTGAGCGACACGGGCATCGGGATGCCGGAAGAGATCCGCCGCCGCGTCGGCGACCGCGCGCTCGGCCCGCCGCCGGGCGGGCATGCCGGCCGGGGGCTCGCCGATGTGGCCGACATCATCGAGCGGCACGGCGGGAGCCTCGGCATCGAGAGCCGCGAGGGCCAGGGGACCACGGTCCGGCTCAGGCTCCACGCGAGCCGCTTCCAGATCATCCCCCCGTCTGCGGCGGTGAGGGAGCCGGTGGAGGCCGGTCAGGCCGCCCGCGTCCTGGTGGTGGACGACGACGAGCGCCTCCTCACCGTGCTGTCGGACATGATGCGCGCTGGCGGCCATTTGGTCACGACCGCGTCCGGCGGCGAGGAGGCTCTCGGGCTCTTCGATCCGGCGGCGCACGACGTGGTGATCACCGATCTCGGCATGCCGCGCGTGAACGGCTGGCAGGTGGCCGAGAGGGTGAAGACGCGCTCGCCCGACACGGCCGTCTTCCTCCTGACGGGCTGGGGCGAGGGGGTCACCGCCGGCGAGGCGAGCCGGTTCGTGGACCAGGTGCTCGCCAAGCCCATCTCGGCCGACGCGCTCCTGGACCAGCTCGCCGGGGTGCGGCGCTCGGACGCGGCGTCCGCGTGAGGCAGGCGTGACCCGTCCGGCAGACCCCGTTGTCCCCACGCCCGCGTCCTCCGTGCTGCTGGTCCGTTCCGGCGACGCCTGTCCGGTCGAGGTCTACATGATCCGCCGCCAGCAGAGCATGCGCTTCCTCGGCGGTTTCTATGCGTTCCCGGGCGGTAAGGTGGATGGGCCCGACGCGACGGAGGCCGCCTTCGCGCGCTGCCGCGGCCTCGACCGGGCCGAAACCTCTCGGCTGTTCCCCGAGCGGGAGGGCGTTCCGCCGCTCGCCTTCTGGGTGACGGCCGCCCGGGAGCTCCTGGAAGAGACCGGGATCCTGGCGGCGGGTGACCGGGACGGGCGGCCCATCTCGCTGCGGGACCCTGCCGTGGCAGCGCGGGTGGAGGAGATGCGCCGGCGGCTCATGGCCGAGGAGGCGGTGTCCCACTTCATCACGCCGACGTCGAGCCCCATCCGCTTCACCGCCCGCTTCTTTCTCGCCCCGCTGCCCGAGGGCCAGACGCCGCGCCTCTTCACGGAGGAGACCTCCGAGGGTCTCTGGATCGATCCCGCCGAGGGCGTGAAGCGCTACGAGAGCCGCGACATGCCCATGGCGGAGCCGGCCGAGTCGGGGCTGCGCTACCTGTCCGGATTCGAGAGCCTCGAGGCGGTGTGGCGGGCGCATGGCGACCGCCGTCACAAGTTCCACGGCGTGTTCGACGACGACGACCCACCCGGCATCTGGGACCCCCCCGAGCAGCGCCACCCAAGCCGGTAGTTCCGGCGGCCCCCTCTGGCACGTTTGCTGGATCCGGTTTCTTCCGCACAACACCGTCGAACACCGGGCCGTCGCGATCGACGTGCTGGCCTGTCCCCGCCGTGGGAGCCGCATGCGCCTGATCGCCACCGTCCACGATCCTGGCGTCATTCGGCAAATCCTCGCTCACCTGGGCCCCTTCCGCTCGGGGCAGAGCCCTGGCCCCGCGCCGCCCGAGCCGAGCGCCGCCGCACCCTGATCTCGGCGGTTCGAGGCGCGGGTGAAGCGCGGTAGCAGCCTCCGTGCCTCCGCTCGCGGCCGGAGTCCGACGCGCCATCAGGCCTGGTCCGCCTCGTCCGCCTGCCCCTTGACGGCGGCGCTGTGCCTGATTAGGATGGCGTTCAGTCAGGTAGGTCTCGCGGCTCGCGAGGAGGCCTTCATGTGCCCTGTGCCATGGCTCCTGGGGAGGCGGGGCCCGTCCGAGTAGGCCCCTTCTGTCACGTTGCGCCCCAGCCGACGGCCCCGCCCCGGCCGCGGCCATGCTGAACACCGTGTATGCCGGCTACGCTCCGACCATGGGCTGCGTGGGGGGGGAGTCCAGAGCATGCTCGCCACGCAGGAGGTGTGGGCGACGGACGAAGCCCTGATGGGGTGGCTCGGGTTCAATGCGGCGCAGGTCCAGCAAGGCAGCAACGATCGGGGCATGAGCCGCCGAACGAAACCAGTGGAGATCCGCGGTGCGTTCTCGTTCGAGACGGTCGCGAGGGACTTCAGGGACTTCCATGAGTGAGACGGCTATCACGCAGAACCCGCGTGGTCCAGGACTGCATGAGAAGCGCGCCCTGATCACCGGTGGTGCCGGGGGAATCGGCCGGGCGATCGCAAAACGTTTCGCCGCCGAAGGCGCGGCAGTTGTCATTGCTGACCTGCAGCATGGTCCCGGGCATGATCCAATCGGCTGTCAGAAGGTGACAGTTGACGTTGCGGATGAATCGTCCGTCATCGCGATGATGCGGGAGACCGTCGGGCGCCTCGGGGGGCTCGATGTCCTTGTGAACTGCGCCGGGGTTGCCACACATCGCGATCTTCTCGAAACGACACTGGCTGACTGGCAGCGCATCATGGATATCAATCTCACCGGCACGTTTCTATGCAATCGCGAAGCCGCGCGCATCATGTGTGCCCAGAAGAGCGGATGTATCATCAACATCGCCTCGGTTGCAGCCTTTCTGCCAAGTGTGAGAACCCATAGCTATGCTGCATCGAAGGGCGGGGTCGTGGCATTCACGAAAGCGATCGCCGGTGATCTTGCGCCGCACGGGATCCGTGTCAACGCGATCAGCCCGGGTCCCGTAGAGACGGAGCTTGCGAAGACAGCACACACCCCCGAGTTCCGTGCGGGCTACATCGCTCGTCTCCCGATGGGCCGGTATGCCCAGCCCGATGAGATTGCAGGCGTTGCCGTCTTTCTTGCTTCCGACGACGCCAGCTACGTGACCGGCGAAATCTTGTTTGTGGACGGCGGCTTCGGCAGCGCCGGAGTCCGGGTATGAGGGGTCGATCGTAGGGGTCAAGATAACTGCCAAATCGCCCGTGTGACAAGAAAGAGCACTTCATCCAGAGAATAAACACTCGGAGGGGTGATGTGATTTCCAAGATCCCGAGGAAGGGAGAAGGCAGAGTGGATTCCGACAATCTTCTTCGTCTGGATGGGAAGGCCGCCCTTTCAGCTGCGGTCGACGCCTTCTTCGCGGACGTGCGGCGCATCTTCGCTGACCAGGGCTTGACGCGAGAGAGCCTGGCCGTGCTCGGAGAAGAGCTCGGCAAACTGGCGGGGGTGATCGATGGAGCGGGTCGGCGGGGGGAGGAGGTGAGTGGGTTTAGCGGACCCTCCCGCGTTCTGCGAACAGACCCGGACGGGATGACGCTGGTGCAGGTTCGCTTCACCGCCCCGCGCGAGCCGGCCGCGGTCCACGAGCACCGTGCGTGGTGGGTGCTGCGGGTGGTGAATGGGCAGGAGCTCTACACGGAGTATGAGCGCCTGGACGACGGGACGCGCGAAGGGTACGCCGAGCTGAGGCCGGGGCAGGAACGGCTCCTGGTTCCCGGGGACGTGCTGATTGCCCTGGAGCCGGTGATCCACCTGCACGCGGACTACCAGGGGCAGACGGTTGACGAATGCATGCTTGTCGGCGAAAATCCCGGGGCGAACCCGTTCCGGCGCTTCGATCCCCAGGCGAAAACTACATTCGTGTCCCCGCCCAGGAGCTATGATTCCCCCTGAGCGTCAAGGGGCACCAGCACCTGCCCACGCGGGGCCGAGCCTACTCGTGCCTGGTGCCGGATGGGCCCTGGGGCCTCGTGCCGGAGTGGATGACGTCGCCCGACTGCTGTGGCCGCTTCGATCTGGTCGACCAGCCTGAGGTCTCCGCCGATGCGTTGACAGAGCTCGGCGCCTTTCTGCGCGCTCGACCGACCATCCACCAGACACTCGGTGTCGAGACGACTCCCGCCGACAAGGAGGCTCGACC
>JACPCX010000078.1:0-7754 GCA_016184305.1 Candidatus Rokuibacteriota bacterium
GGATGCTCGGAGGACTTCTCGACCCCACCGGCCAGGCGCAGCAGGGTGGTCTCGTCGAACCCGCCGCTCGGTACCACATCGGTGAGGACAGGCTTGCCGTGGGTGATGGTGCCGGTCTTGTCCAGGATGATGGTCTGGAGCTTCTCGGCGGTCTGCAGAGACTCCCCGCCCCGGATCAGGATCCCGTTGAGCGCCCCGAGCCCGACCCCCGTCGTCAGCGACATCGGCGTGGCCATCCCGAGGGCGCAGGGGCAGGCGATGATCAGCGTCGTCACCGCGACGATCAGGGCGAAAACGACCGCGGGCGGCGGCCCGAACGTGTACCAGATCATGAACCCCAGGATCGCCAGGATCGCCACCGACGGGGTGAAGTACCCGGAGACGGCATCCACGATCCGCTGGACGGGGACCTTCGACCCCTGGGCGTCCCGGACCATCCGGATGATGTTGGCCAGGGCCGTGTCCTTGCCGACCTTCGTCGCCCGGAACTTGAACGCGCCGGTCTTGTTGAGCGTCGCCCCGATGACCTCCTCGCCCACCTTTTTCTCGACGGGCAGGGATTCGCCGGTCACCATGGATTCGTCGACCGCCGACGAGCCCTCGACGATCGCCCCGTCCACGGGAATCTTCTCCCCGGGGCGGACCACCACGATGTCGCCCACCAGCACCTCCTCGACGGGAATATCGATTTCCTTCGCGTCCCGCAGCACCCGGGCGGTCTTGGCCTGCAGCCCGATCAGCTTCTTGATGGCCTCCGACGTCCGCCCCTTGGCCCGGAGCTCCATCGCGAGCCCCAGATCCACGAGCGCGATCACGACCACGGTCACGTCGTAGTAGACGTCGGTGAACTCCGACGAGGGAAAGATCTGCGGGAACAGGAGCGCGATGGTCGAGTAGATCCACGCGACCCCCGTGCCGAGGGCGATCAGCGTGTGCATGTTCGCCGACCGATGCCTGAGCCCCTGCCAGGCGCCCGTGAAGAAGTGGTTCCCGCTGTACAGGATCACGGCGAGCGAGCCGACCCCCATGCCGGCCCACACGTACCAGAGGCGCTGGCTCTCCCGCGGAAACCAGTCCCGGAGTCCGGGGAAGAGCCACGGGTAGCTCATGATCATCGTGAAGGTCCCGACGGCCGCCCCGAACCACCACTTCCGCATGAGGCTCCCGTACTCCGTCTCGCGGGCCTCGGCCTCGCGATCCGCCGCCTCGGGGCTCGCCGGCGGGGGGCCCTCCGCCACCTCGTATCCAGCCGAGCCGACCGCGGCTTTGACCGCGCCGAGATCGGCGACGCTGGGAAGGTACTCCACGTCCGCCTCTTCCGTCCCCGTGCTCACACTCGCCTTCAACACGCCGGGAGTGCCGAGCAACGCTTTCTCGATCTTGGTGACGCAGGATGCGCAGGTGATCCCCCGAATGGTGAATCGCGCCCTGGCCGTGTCGGACCGATACCCGGCGGCCTTGACGGCCTCGCGGAGCGCCGGAAGACCCGTCTGTTCCGGATCGTATTCCACCACGGCCCGCCCCTCCCCGAGGTTGACGGTGGCCGTCCTCACCCCCGGCACCGCCCGGAGCGCGCGCTCGACCGCCTGGACGCAGTTGTGACACGTGAGGCCGGACACCGGCAGCTCCACCCGTCGAGCCCCGGACGTGCCAGCCCGAACGCCCGTGGTGGCCGAAGGAGCGCTTCTCGCGATCTCCGTAGATCCCATTGGCTGTCCTCCCTCAGTCAATCGTGACCCGATCCCGGTAGGCGGGCACGATGGCCTCCCACCCGAGCGCTCCCCTGATCTTCCCGGCGAGCGCTTCCGCCGGACCCGCGTCGCCGTGCACCACGAACGCGCGCGTCGGCCGCCGGGCCGCCGTGCCGAGCCAGCGCAACACGCCGTCCGCGTCGGCATGGGCGGAGAGCCCGTGAACCGTCTCGACGTGGGCCCGCACCGGGACCTCCTCCCCGAAGACCCGCACGGACTTGGCCCCGTCCTGGAGCCTTCGCCCGCGGGTGCCGATGGCCTGGTAGCCGACCAGCAGCACCGTCGTGTGGGGATCGGGAAGGCGCTGTCGCAGGTGGTGGAGGACACGCCCTCCGGTGACCATCCCGCTGGCCGAGATGATGAGGACCGGCCCCTTGATCTCGTTGATCGCGCGAGACTCGTCGGCGCTCCGCGCCATCCGGAAGTCCCCACAATGAAGCGGGCAATTCCGGGTCATGACCATGTCCCGCATGTCCCCCTCGAAGTCCTCAGGGTGGGCGCAGTAGATCTCCGTGGCCTCGATGGCCATGGGGCTGTCCACGTACGCGGGGAGCCGCGGGATGCGCCCGGCTTTCTCCAGGCCGCTCAGGTGATACATCAGCTCCTGCGTGCGGCCGAGGGCGAAAGCCGGGACGATGAGGGCTCCGT
Source organism: Candidatus Rokuibacteriota bacterium (assembly GCA_016184305.1). Lineage (GTDB taxonomy): Bacteria > Methylomirabilota > Methylomirabilia > Rokubacteriales > CSP1-6 > UBA12499. Next base: position 2,400 of record JACPCX010000078.1, read on the forward strand.
CCCGCTTGACCGCCTCACCAACGACCCGCTCCAGCTGCACGGGGATCGGCTCCGGGTCATGGCGCCGGTCGCCATAGGTGGACTCGACCACGATATAGTCGGCCTCCTCAATCGGCATCGGGTCGGGCAGGATCGGCGCGCCGTACCGCCCGAGGTCGCCCGAGAAGACCAAGCGTCGCCGCGCCGGGCCGTTTCCGACCTCCACCGTGACGATGGACGACCCGAGGATGTGCCCCGCCCGCTTGAATGTGACCCGGATGTCCGACGCGAGCTCCACCGGTTCCCGGTACCCGACCCCCGCCACCCGCTCGGCAGCTTCGAGCCCCTCCTCCGCCGTGTACAGCGGCAACGCCGGCTTGTGCTTCGAGGTCCCGCGCTTGTTGTGGTAGGCAGCCTCTTCCTCCTGGAGATGGCCCGAGTCCGGAAGCAGGATCTTCAGGAGGTCGGCCGTCGCGCGCGTCGCGCAGACCCGCCCCTTGCACCCGTCCTTCAAGAGCCGCGGCAGATAGCCGGTATGGTCGATGTGCGCGTGGGTCAGCACCACCCAATCGATGGACGCCGGATCCACCGGCAGCCGGTCCCAGTTGCGGAGCCTCAGCTCCTTGAGCCCCTGGTAGAGCCCACAGTCCACCAGGAGCCGCCGGCCGCCGGCCTCCACGAGGAACTTCGACCCGGTCACCGTCCCCACGCCCCCGAGGAACTCGATCGTCGCCATCGCTACCCCTCCGCCCGCGCGTCGCAGAAGCAGGAGGGCTTCCGGAAGTGCTGGGTGTGGTAGTAATGGATCAGCCGATCCACGAGCTTGACCGGGTCATCATCGTAGATGACGCAAGCCCCGGTCTCCTTGCCGCTGACCCGCAGGATCTCCTCCACGATCCCCGTGATCCCGCCGGTGCCCGTGAGCACCCCGATCAGGCGTCCCTCGTCATAGGCGATCGCCAGCTCCCCCAGCGTGCCGGTGCGGCCACCGGCGATGACCACGATGTCGGACGACCGGATGTTCGTGATCTCGCGCCCCATGAGGCCGCTGCCCGTGAAGATGAGCACGTCGAAGCCCTCGACGGGTGAGCGGTACTTCCCCTGGTGCTCGTCGATGGAGAGCCCCGGCGAGATCCCCACGACGAGCCCGCCCTTGGTCTTCGCCCCCCGGACCGCCTCGTACGGCAGCCCGGGGCAGCCGCCGGTGATCAGGGTCGCGTCCCGCTCGGCGATCGTCTCGCCCAGGCGGTAGGCGCGCTGCTTGATCTCCTCGGTCAGGTCGCCGCCGCTCGCTCCCATCACGCCGATCGTCAGCTTCATGGGATTCGTCCCTCCGCCCTCGCTCCGCGAGGCTCGATCAGTGCTGGCGGCCCCCAGTTGCGGAGCTCTTGTCTTTGTCGCGATCTGCGTCGCCCCCATGCCCCCCGTGGCCGCCGAAGTGCAACAGGTGGCAACCCAGAAACAACACCAGGACGAGGATGAAAAAGCCGTAGCTGGCAAGAGACCCGCTCGCTGATCGATCTCCATTCGCGCAGCGACGCGCAGAGGAAACCCCTCTCCTCGCGCGGTCCGGCGCGGGTCACCGGTCCGCCTTCTCCATTCGGGCCTCCGCCTCCCTGCCCGGCAGCGCTCATCGCTGGGGCGTCTCCGGGAGCTCCCCGAGCCTGACCTTCACGGCCATCTCTTGCCCGCCACGAAGCAACGAGAGCACAACCTCGCTGCCCATGGCCGTCTTCGCCGTGAGTCGCGGAAGCTCGTCGGCCCGCCGCAGCGCCCGACCCTGGAAGGCCACGATCACATCGCCGGTCCGCACGCCCGAGCGCGCCGCGGGCCCGCCCGGCGTAACCTCGCCGACCACGGCTCCGTCCCGCGCCGGCCGATTGAGTCTCCGCGCGAGGTCCGGCGTGACCGGCGCGATCGCGAGGCCGAGCCATCCCCGGGAGACGCGCCCCTTGTCCTTGAGCTGGGGGAGCAGCTCCCTGACGAGGTTGATCGGGATCGCAAAGCCGATGCCCACCGATCCCCCGGATTGACTGAAGATGGCGCTGTTGATCCCCACGATCTCCCCTTGCGTGTTGAACAGGGGACCCCCGGAGTTGCCGGGGTTGATCGCCGCGTCCGTCTGGATGAAGTCGTCGTAGGGGCCCGCCCCGATCACCCGGCCCTTCGCGCTCACGATGCCCGCCGTGACGGTCTGCTCCAGCCCGAAGGGATTCCCGATCGCAACCACCCACTCCCCGACCCGGAGGGCGTCGGAGTCGCCGAGGCGCGCCGTCGGGTACTGCCCGCGCTCCCGGAGCCGCAGCAGGGCCACGTCGGTCCGTGCGTCCCGGCCGACCACCTGCGCCTCGAGCTCGCGCTCGTCGGCCAGCCGCACCATGATCATCCGCGCGCCCGCGATCACGTGGTTATTGGTGAGGACGAACCCGGTCGGGTCGATGATCACGCCCGAGCCCAAGCTCTGCGTCGGCTCCTCCGGGATGCGCTCGCCGAAGTACCGCTCGAGAAATTCCCGGGAAGGCTCGACCCCGCGCTGACGCTGGCCGCGCTGGGTGCTGATGTTGACGACGGCGGGGCGGGCAGCGTCCACGACGCCGACGAACGAGTCCGGCCGCGCGGGGGTGACGACCGCGGAAATGGCCGGCGGAGGCGGGGGTGGCGCTGAGGCCGTGCCAAGCAGATTCTGGCCTCCGGCGTAGACCAGGTATCCAAGGACGGCGGCCAAGACGACCCCGCCGCCGACCTTCAGCAGCGTGCGTGTTCCGCGCCCCTGTCTGCGCCCTTCCGTGGCACTCATCTCGTCTTCTCCTCCGCGAGCGGTAGAAGATCCATCAAAGCCGCTCACCGCTGGATGCCCGCGTCTCGTCCAGCAGCCGCCGCCACTCCCCCCGGCGCGGGAAGAACATGCGGACCCGCCGCCGGTACTCTCCGTACTCTTCCCTGAACCCCTCGAGCATCTCCCGCTCTTCCCGCCGAGCGAGGCGGACATACGCCCACACGATCACGGGGAACAGCGCGATCACGATCATCAGCACCGTGAGCTCCCAGAACCCGATCCCGGTCGCGCGCTCCCCGCAACCGCGCGTGGGCGGCCGCGAGCATCTGCCGGATCTCGGCGTCGATCAGCTTGCCGGTCTCCTCGCTGTACTCCTTCTGGCCGCCCCCGGGAATCTGCAGGAACAGCGCCTGCCGCGGCTCCTCCAGGGTGGCGAGCCCCAGCGCCTCGCTCATCCCGTAGCGCGTGATCATGTGCCGCACCAGATTCGTCGCCCGCTGCAGATCGTCCTCCGCCCCCGTCGAGATGTCGCCGACGGCGATCTCCTCGGCCACGCGCCCGCCGAGCAGCACATCCAGCCGATCGAGGAGCTCCGCCCGCGTCATGAGGTATCGATCCTCCGTGGGCAGCTGCTGCGTGTAGCCTAGCGCGGCCACCCCCCGCGGGATGATCGAGATCTTGGCCACCCGGTCGGCGTGGGGCCGGAGCTCGGCGACCAGGGCATGCCCCGCCTCGTGGTGGGCGACGATGCCCTTCTCCCGGGGATTGATCACCCGGGACTTGCGCTCCAGCCCCGCGACCACCCGGTCGATGGCCTCGTCGAAGTCGGCCATCTCCACCGCGTCCTTCTCCACCCGCGCCGTGATGAACCGGTGCGTCCCCTTGCCGTAACGCTTCAGCTCCTCGATCTTGTCCTTGGGCAGCATGCCCTCGAGGCCCTCCGCCGACAGCGTGCCCGTGATGGTCTGCCGGTCCAGGACGAGATCGGTCACTTTGCCCCGTTTCAGCAGCACCTTGAACTCGTTGTAGGAAAGGTTCTCCGTGTGTGGGGCGAAGAGAGAGGTCTTGATCCACGAGGAACTCGTCATAGAAGGCGCGGGGGTTCCCGATCTTGTCGCGCAGTCCGCCCACTCCGATGGAGAGATGATCCCCCTTGGGAAAGACCCACCCGTACCCGAACGGAATGGCCCCGAACTCGATCCGGACCTCGTCGCGGGGGGGCACCGGGGCAGCGGGCGCGGTCGCCACCTCGGCCTCCACGCAGACCGCGACGCGCCGTCGCGGGGCCAATCCCACGGCGCGGGCCACGATCTCCCGTTAGCGCCGTCCGCGCCCACCAGGTACTGCGCCTGGTGCACGCCCCGGTCCGTGGTGACGTGCACGCCCTCCGCGCTCTCCGTGGCACCGAGCACGCGCCCCCCTCGTGGACCTTGGCCCCGGCCTCCTGCGCGTACTGCGCCAGAAAGTGGTCGAAGCGGTCACGCATCACCATGTACGCGACCGGCCGCTCGGATCTGACGTGAACTTCATCGAGCCCCTCGAAGGTGAACGTCGCGCCAGAGACCGTCCGCTCCACGACCGGCCGGAAATCGAGATCCAGGATCCGGTCGATCTTGAGCGACAGGCACCCGCCGCATGGCTTGTAGCGCGGGAGCGTTTTCTGCTCGAAAAGCGCGACCCGCAGGCCGCGGCGGGCGAGCTCGTAGGCGGCGGTCGCGCCGCCAGGCCCCGCCCCGACCACGATGACGTCGTGCTGCATTCCGGCGTCCTCCTCTACGCGGGCAAATCCGAGGCCTGGAGCCACGGCGGCCGGATCTGGACCCGGGTCAAGAGATCAAACACCCTGCGAGGCGTCCCGAGGTCGGACCAGGTCAGCGGCGGCAACTCGGACACCGCCAGAGCGGCCGGGCACGACTCGAGGATCGCGCGAGAGAAGTTCGCGCGGGGCATGAGGGCGTAGGCCTGATGGATGGCCCAGGCTTCCTCCTCTGTCCCGGCGAACGGGGCGATCCGCGCGACCCGCTCGCTGACCTCGGGGAATTGCACCTGACCAGCTCGCAGCAGCGCCTGGGCCTTCGCCACCACCACTAGCCAAAGCCGCTCACTTCTTCTCGGGCGCCTGGCCGGGCGGCGCCCCCACCATCTCGGCCGTCTGCTGCATCATTCCCTGCATCTGCATCGCGGGCTCCTTGTCGAACGTGGCCTTGCTCCCTGCAGAGCAGAAGGCGTCCCCACGTCAGGTATCACCGTGAGACTCCGCCCCGCCGGTTTACCGGGCGCCCGCGGGCCGCGCCGACTTCTTGAGATACCTGTAGTAGTCGCTCTCCGTGGTGAGGATCAGCGTGGAGTTCTTGTTCTGCCCCTCCTTGTAGGCCTCGAGCGTGCGCGAGAAGGCATAGAACTCGGGATCGCGGTTATAGGCGCCGCCGTACACGCGCGTGGCCTCGGCGTCGGCCTTCCCCCGGACCTCCTGGACCTTCCGGTAGGCGGTCGAGCGGATCTGGCGCAGCTCCTTGTCCATGGTCCCCAGGATCTCGGCGCTCCGCCCTTCGCCCTCGGACCGGAACCGCGCGGCGATCCGCTTCCGCTCGGAGATCATC
>JACPCX010000116.1:0-42405 GCA_016184305.1 Candidatus Rokuibacteriota bacterium
TCGGCGCCGACGGCCGCGGTGGGACGCGGGCGGCCGCGCGGCGGGCGCGCCCGCGCGGCGACCGCCGCGACGGCGGGATCGGGCAGGAAAGTCGTCTGGCCGCCCAACGCGGACGAGAGCTTCTGCGCGAGGCCGCGCCACTGGGCTTCGGGCGCGGGCGCGAGCGAGCCGAGCGAACAGATCGTGCGGTGCCGGGGGCCCGCCGGGGTGGCGATTGACTCGACAAGGAGATGATTGACGTAGGTCTTGGCGCCCACCTGCCGGCTGTTGCCCTTGATGAACACCCTGACTCCATTTCGTTACTCTCACCCCGTCTTGTCAAGAAAACTCGACGGGACATTTCCGCGGCGGCACGGGGCGAGATGCCCTCGTGGGTTACCGCCTCAAGCCCCGCGGGCTCCTCGCCGGTGGCGGCGGCATCCAGGACCCCTCTGATTAGTTACTATTGTGGAGATTCCCGGAGTCACCCCACGACATTTCAGGGGGTTGCGCGGCGCGCGGTGTGGAAGTTGGGTTAGCGTCCGTCGGCCAGCGCCTCCAGGAAGCGCGCGACGCCGCGCAGGGCGTCCGGCGCCACGACGGCCCCCACGACCATGGCCAGCGGCACGAGCGGCACGGCGAACGCCGCCGCGTCCAGGAGCATCACACCGAGGAGCAGCCCGAATCGCCAGTTCACGACCCTTCCCCACATCGCCCGTCCCTCCTTCGGGCGGGGCGCCGGCGCCGCCCGCATGCCCGCATGCTATCCTGACGATGATGGTTGCCGAGCCTGTCTTCTTCCGCAACCTCGCCTACGTCTTCGTGGCGGCCGTGCTGGGCGCCCTCCTCGCGAGGATCACCCGCTAGCCCCTGATCCTGGGCTATGTCCTCGGCGGGCTCCTCATCAGCCCCCTGACTCCGGGCCCGTCGGTGTCCGATCTCCACACCTTCGAGCTGTTCGCAGAGATTGGCGTCATCCTCCTGATGTTCTCGGTGGGCATCGAGTTCTCGCTGCGGGAGCTCCGCGAGGTGAAGTGGGTCGCGATCCTGGGCGGTCCCCTCGGGATCCTCCTGTCCGTGGGCCTCGGCATGGCGGTGGGGAGGGCCCTGGGATGGTCGGCGCTCGAGGGCATGGTGGTCGGCATGGTGGTCTCGGTGGCGAGCACCATGGTCCTGGCCCGGCTCCTGATCGACCACGGCGAGCTGCACTCGCGCCACGGCCGCATCATGATCGGGATCACCCTGGTCGAGGACTTGGCGGTGGTCGTGCTCATCATGCTCATCCCGCGCCTCGGGGTCCTCGAGCCCGGCCGCCTCCTCGACGTGGCCGCGGGGCTCGGGCTCGCCGTCGCGATCCTGGCGCCCTTCCTCTTCCTGGCCGCGCGCGTCGTGCCGGCCATCCTCTTGCGGGTGGCGCGCCTGCAGAGCCCCGAGATCTTCCTGCTGGTGGCGCTCGCGCTGGCGCTGGCCACGGCGGCCGTGACCCAAGCGGCGGGGTTGTCGCTGGCGCTCGGAGCGTTCCTGGCCGGGCTGCTCATCAGCGACTCCGACTACGGGCACGAGACGCTCGCGCGCCTCCTGTCGCTTCGGGACGTGTTCGTCGCGCTCTTCTTCGTGACCGTCGGGGCCCTCATCGACCCCGCCGTCGTCGCCGGCAATGTCCGGCTGCTGGGGATCATCGTCGGGCTCGTCATCGTGGGCAAGCTGTTGATTTGGGCGGCCGTCGTGCGGCTCTTCGGCCACCCAACGTGGGTGGCGGTGCTGGTGGCGGTGGGGCTGACGCAGATCGGGGAGTTCTCCTTCATCCTCGTGCAGGTTGCCCGGAGCGCCGGGCATATCGGCGCCGACATCTACAACGCGACGCTGGCCGCGGCCCTGCTGACCATCCTGAGCAATGCTTTGATGGTCCGGTATGCGCCGCGCTGGGTCGGTCGGGCCTGGCTCCGGGGGCCTCCGGAGCCGGTGATGGGGCCGGACGAGGCCCAGCCGAGGGAAGACCCGGTGGTCGTCTGCGGATTCGGGCGGGTCGGCAGCGCGGTCGCGGACGCGTTCGAGGCGTTCGGCACGCCGTACGTCGCCATCGAGTCGAACCCGGACATCGTCCGGGGCCTTCGCGAGCGGGGCGTCCCGTGCGTGTACGGCGACGCCTCGCAACGGTCCCTGCTGGAGCTGGCCGGCGCCGAGCGGGCCCGGCTGGTCGTGGTGGCATTGCCGGACTTCGAGCGGGCCGAGCTGGCGGTGCGGCACGCCCGGAGCCTGAACCGGGCCGGGCCCATCCTGGCCCGTGCCCACGACGTCCGCGTCCGAGATCGCCTGCTCGCCGCCGGGGCGACCGAGGTGATCCAGCCGGAGTTCGAGGCCGCGTCCACCCTCATCCGGCACGCGTTGCGGGAGCTCGGGCTGTCGCGCGATCGGGTCCTGGCCTACCTGGAGCGGTGGCGCGACGCCCTCGAGGCGCTGCCGGCGCGCGGAGCGCGCGGTGAGGCGCTCCCGGAGGTGCGGGACCTCTCGGTCGGAAGGGGCGGCGTCGCTGACCGGTCGCTCGGCGAAGCGGCCGTCCGCGAGCGCTACGGCGTGACGGTCCTGTCCATCGGCCGCGCCGACGGCGAACGCGTCCCCCATCCTTCCGCGGGGACAGTGCTGCGCCCCGGGGACCGGCTCCGGGTCTTTGGCCTGGCCGAGCACATCGAGGCCTTCACGCGCGCTCTCGGGGAGGGCAAGGCATGAGCGGTTGCCGAGAAGATTTCCCGCTCGAGAGCGTTGATCCACGAATCCAGCTTCAACAGCTCGGCAACCCTCCATTGCCAGACGTCTTCCGGCGTCGCGATCCAGCCGGGATGCCAGTAATACCGATCCAGAGTGAAGGGAGGGGGTGGCGATCTGGGGATCCCCGTGAGGCTGGTGCGGATCGGGGGCCGCGAGGGTCCAGAGCCGCTGGAGGGCCACGTCGAGGTCACGCTGGAGCTGGAGCGGGTTGAGGCTGTGGTAAAGGGTCTCGATCTCGTGGCGTTTGTCGGGGGTCAGGACACCGGCGGCGCAGAGACGCTGGTAGGGCGTCTGGGCGCGGTCGTAGAAGCGGTGCACGCGGGCGCCCTCGCGGTGTTTGGTCACGAGCTGTTCCACGGGTTGGAAGAAGTTCACGTGGAGGCGAGCGAGCTGGTAGACGCGCGTGAGTTGCGCATAGGCGACCCGGGTGGCGAAGCGATCATAGCCGATGAGGCGGCGGACGACGGCGCCGTTCTTCTGCTCGACGTGCGCGCTGTCGTTCTTCTTCCAGGGGCGGCTGCGGGTGAAGGTGATGGCGTAGCGGCGGCAGTAATCCACCAGCGAGCGATTGATGAACTCGGAGCCGTTGTCACTGTCGAGGCCCACCAGGGGCATGGGCAGGCGGGTGCGGACGTGGTCCACGGCGCCCCCGACGCGCCCCTGGCCCTTGCCCCAGACGGCGTCGAGCTCGACCCAGGCGGTGGTGATGTCGACGGCGCAGAGGGTGCAGGGGGAGAAGCCCTGGGTGCTGCTGCCACAGTGGGCGACGAGATCGACCTCGACGAAGCCCGGGCGGGCATCGTCCCACTCGGTGAAGGTGCGGATGGGGATCTCGTGCTTGAGGAAGGTGCCGGGGCGCGTCGTGGCGGCCCCGCGGGGCGGGCACCGGGCGCGAGCGGGGGCCAGCAGCCGGGCGAGGGTGGGGCGACTGGCCTGCCGCACGAGCTTGTCGAGGGCCGCGAGGGCGAGTTCGCCCCACTGGGTGAGCCGATCGAGCAGCTCAGGCACGAAGGGATGGAGCCGGTGAGCGCCGATCTGGCCGCTGGCCTGCCACAGGACCGCGGCGACGGTGGCCACCTCGGGCCCGTAGCGGCGCGGGCGGCCGGCCGCGGCGGGCGGCGCAGCAAGCGGATGGCGGCCTTGCGGTGGATCCGGGTGACGGCGACGACCTCGTCCAAGAGCTGCCGCTTCTCGGCCCGCGTCGCCCGCAGGTAGCACTCTCGTTGGACCGCGGCGTACTCCCGAAGGCTGGCTCGTGTCACGGGTTCCTCCTGGGGGGCGGAGTGGGTAACCGTGACTTCTGATCTAGGCCCCCGCCTTCGGTAACCGAAGTTTTGAGTTGATGCGGCGCCTTGACGTTCTGCCAGTAGCTTTGTACGCTTGGTCCGAGCCTTGTAAACGACAGATCCGCCATGGAGGCAATTCATGCGCACCACGGTGTCGTCCCGCGGGCAAACGGCAGTGCCGGCCGAGGTCCGGCGCCGCTTCAAGCTCACCGGCAACTCCCGGTTGGAGTGGATCATCGAGGGTGACGTGATCACCCTGGTTCCCGTCCCCGCGGACCCCGCCAGAGCGTTCCGAGGCTCGCTCCGGGGGAAGTACTCGGTGGCGGCGCTCCTTCGACAGCGCGCCCGCGAGCGGAAGCGCGCGCGCCAGCGTGGCTGAGGCGCGGCGCTACACCCTGGATACGTCGGCGATCATGGCGTATTTCGCCGATGAGGCCGGCGCCGACCGGGTCGAGCGCATCCTGACCCTGTCGGATCGCGGAACCATCGACGCCTACGCCTCATTCATGGCCTACATGGAAGTGCTGTACGGAGTGTGGCGGCGACTGGGGGAGAAGACCGGCAAGGCGACGTATCTGCGCCTCAAGGCCCTTGCCATCCGTCGCGTCGACGCGTCCGAGGAGCTGCTGCTCGCTGCGGCACGGATCAAGGCAACTCATGAGCTGTCCGTCGCGGACGCCTGGATCGCTGCCACCGCGCTCGTCACCGGCAGCACCCTCGTCCACAAGGACCCGGAGTTCCGGTCGCTGGCCGGTGAGCTCCCCCTGCTGGAGCTGCCCCTCAAGCCCTCGCCCGCCCGCCCCCGCTCGAGGTGAGGTCGGCGATGTGGGGCCTGGGAGGCGGCCTGCTAGGAGAGGTTCTGGGCCTCGAGATAGCGCTCCGCCTCGAGCGCCGCCATGCAGCCCGTGCCGGCCGCGGTCACGGCCTGGCGGTAGGTGAAGTCCTGCACGTCGCCTGCGGCGAAGACACCGGGCACCGAGGTCTCGGTGGTGCCGGGCTTCACCTTGATGTACGCGTTCGGGTGCAGCGCGATCTGTCCCGTGAACAGCGCCGTGTTGGGCTGATGCCCGATGGCGACGAAGAGGCCGTCCACCGGGGTCTCCCAGACTGCCCCCGTCTTGAGATTCCGGAGCCGGACGGCCGTCACCTTGCCCTGGGCCGGGTCGAGGACATCGTCCACCGTCGCGTCCCAGATGAACGTGATCTTCGGGTTCTTGAAGGCGCGATCCTGCATGATCTTCGAGGCGCGCAGCGCGTCCCGGCGATGGACGACCTCCACCTGCCGGCCGAGCCGCGCGAGATAGAGCGCCTCCTCGATGGCGGAATCGCCGCCGCCCACCACCATGATGTTCTGATCCTTGAAGAAGAAGCCGTCGCAGGTGGCGCACGTGGAGACACCGCGCCCCATGAGCGTCGACTCACTGGGCAGCCCGATGAGCTTGGCCGAGGCGCCGGTGGAAATGATGACGGTGTGGCCCTCCAGCGTCACGTCGCCTCCCGTCACCGTGAACGGCCGCCGGCTGAAATCCACGGCCGTGACGTCGTCCTCGATCATCTCGGTCCCGAAGCGCTGGGCCTGCTTCCGGAAGTTCTCCATGAGGGGCGGGCCGTCGATGCCCTCGATGAAGCCCGGGTAGTTCTCCACCAGCGTCGTGAGCATGAGCTGGCCGCCTGCCTGCGCGCCCGTGAACATCACCGGGGCGAGGTTGGCCCTGGCGGCGTAGATGGCGGCCGTGTAGCCCGCCGGGCCGGAGCCGATGATGATCACCTTTCGCGTCGTTCCCATGCGGGTCGTCCCCTTGTCCCCTGCCGTGTACGTATAGATGCAGCCCGGAGCGGCTCAGATGCCGACGATCCGGCGCAGCTCCGCGAGGTCCTGGATCTCGAACTCGGGCGCCGGCGCCCCGTCCGGCAGCGCCTCGCGGGCGCGGTTGATCCAGACGGCCTGCATCCCGACTCCGTGGGCGCCGGCCACGTCGATGTCGGCCCGGTCCCCCACGAAGAGGGCGCGCTCCGGCCCCAGGCCGAGGGCCCCGAGCGCCGTCTCGAAGATCACGGCCTTGGGCTTCCGCCACCCCACCGCATCGGAGATGACCACCGCCTCGAACAGGGAGGCGATCCCCTCTCGCTCGAGGACGAGCCGGGCGGTGGGCGTGTAGTCGAAATTGGAGACCACGGCCAGCCGGTGCCGCGCCCCGAGCGCCGCGAGCAGCTCGCGATGATGGGCGGGCAGCACCACGGCCTTCGACAGCTCGCGCATGTGGGTGGACAGGAGGATGGGCAACGCCTCCCGCTCCATCGCCGCCGCGTCCAGCCCCAGATGGCCGAACAGCATGCCGAAGCGCTCCGGGGCCGCGACCTCGCGGTGGCTCTTCCCGCGGATGCGCTCGGCCTCGTGCCAGCTCCACAGAAGCGCGGCCACGAACTGCTCGAGCGAGACGCCGGGAGCGAACGGCCGGAAGGCCTCGTGCATGTGCCCGGCGGTCGAGCGCAGCGTGCGCCCGTTCACCTGGATCTCGGGCAGCCGCTCGCGCTCGAAGAGCACCAGCGTGTCGAAGAGGTCGAAGAGGAGCGCGTCCCACGTCATCGGCGTCACGGCAAGGGCTTCCGCTGGCCATAGCCCTCGTCCATCCCGTGCCAGAAGCGCACCGCGTCCTCGCCGTGCTTCCAGCAGAGATTGACGGGCGCTGCCCCCGCCACCTGCGGCAGGCGCCCGGGAAAGTCCACGAGCCCCTGCTCCAGATCCTTCACCGTGCCCCCCAGCGCGGCGATCGTCTTCACCGCTGCGCGCACCTCGATCGTGAGCCCGTCGAGCCGCTCCGCGCGCGCCTTCCACTCGCGCCGGTCCACGAGCCCGCCTCCGGAGAGCCGGATGCGCTCCTTCTCCTCATTGAGCGCGTGGGCAAACGACGAGGCCTGTCGATGGCGCTCCATGGCCCGGCCCATCAGCGCGCTGAGCCTCGGGATGAGCGCGTCCACCTCGGCGGCCGTGAAGTAGCGGTCGCTCACAGCGCCTCCACGAACACGGCGTGGACTTCCTTCGGGCCGTGGACGCCCCGCGTGAGCGTGAGCTCGATGTCCGCCGTCCGGGAGGGACCGGTGATGAAGTTGATCATGGCGCCCGACCGGGACCGCGCGGCGTCGGCGTGGAGCGCCTCCAGCATGATGCCGACCTGCTCGAGGCTCTCGAGGAGCTGGCCCTTCCCGAAGACGGCCACGTGGGTATCGGGCAGCAGCGAGGTGGAGCGCGGGCGGCCCGAGCCCGAGACGAGGATCAGCGTCCCCGTCTCCGCCAGCGCCCAGTCCACGCCCGTGACCCCGATCTGCGCCCCTGCGGCGGCCTCCCGGTGGGCGAGCCGCGCCGACGCGCCGCCGCCGGGCGGCGCCACGGTCACCGAGAGCCCTGCCGGCTCCAGCGTGGCGCGCAGATCGAGGCCGAGCGCGGCCGGCTCCCAGCCGACCACGCTCCGCGCGCCCCGCCGCCGGGCGAGGTCGCGGATGACCCCCGGGACCTCGGCAAGGCTCGCGACACGGTGGAAGACGCCCGCCACCCGCTCGAGTTCCTGCTGGAAGCGCGCGAGCGCCGCGGGCCAGCGCTCCATCATCTCGCGCCGCAACGCCGCCGCGGCCTCCTCCGGGTGCGCCGGCCGAGGCGCGGGCGAGGCCGCGAAGAGCGCCGGCGCCCGGCGCACCTCCCGCCGGATCCGCTCGAGCATCTCCGCCCGCGTCGCCATGGTTACCGGAGATCCTTCCAGCGCTGGGTAAAGGTCTTCGCCGCCACCGGCGGCAGGTCGCGGCTCCTCGTCCACCGGCCGAAGACGAGCGGCAGCCGCGTGAGCCGCCCGTCGCTGACGAAGGGTTTCTGCGCCACGCGCCCGAGCCGTCCCGCCAGCGCGAAGAGCATCGGCGAGCCGAGGACACGCCCCAGCATCTTGAAGACCAGCCGCTCGCCCCACGGCGCGATCCGGCCGCGGTCCAGGCCTTCGCGCAGCTCGACGAGCATCCGCGGGATGTCGATCCGCACCGGGCAGACCTCCTGGCAGGCGCCGCACAGCGAGGAGGCGTGGGCCAGCTCCTTCACCGACCGGTCGCCCTTGAGCATGGCCGTGAGCAGGATGCCGATGGGCCCGGGATAGGTGTGGCCGTAGGCGTGGCCGCCGATCTGCCGGTACACCGGGCACACGTTGAGGCAGGCGCCGCAGCGCAGGCAGTACAGCGCCTCGCGGAGCTTCCCGGCGATCTGGGCCGAGCGGCCGTTGTCCAACAGGATCAGGTGGAACTCCTCCGGTCCCTCGAGCTCCCCCGCGTGGCGCGGCCCGCGCACGAGCGTGGTGTAGACGGAGAGCTTCTGCCCGGTGGCGCTCCGGGCGAGGATGGCGAGGAAGAGCATCAGGTCTGTCATGGACGGGATGACCTTCTCGATCCCCATGACGGCCACGTGGATCCGCGGCAGGGAGGTCACCATGCGGCCATTGCCCTCGTTGGTGACGAGCACGACTGTCCCCGTGTCGGCCACGGCGAAGTTGGCCCCCGTGATCCCCATGTCGGCCTGGAGAAACTTCTGGCGCAGCTCCTTCCGCGCCGCGGCCGTGAGCACCTCGGGGTCCGCCGCGAAGTGGCCCTTGAGCTCCTTCGAGAACAGCTCCGCCACCTGCCCCTTGGTCTTGTGGATGGCGGGCGCGATGATGTGCGAGGGCTTCTCGTGGGCGAGCTGGATGATGTACTCGCCCAGGTCCGTCTCCACGGGGGTGACCCCGGCCGCCTCGAGCGCCTCGTTGAGGTCGATCTCCTCCGTCGCCATGGACTTGCTCTTCACCGCCCTGCGCAACCCGCGGTCCCGGCAGAGCCGGAGGATGATCTCCCGCGCCTCCTCGCCGGTGGCCGCCCAGTGCGCGTGCCCGCCGAGGCGCTCGACATTGTCGGCGAGCTCCGCGAGGTAGCCGTCGAGCTTCTGGAGCGTGGCCTCCTTCACCGCCCGCGCGCGGTCCCGGAGCGCCTCCCCCTCGGGGAAGCCCGCGAAGGATTCCTGCCGCAGCCCGATGAACTTGGTCGTCGCGATGCCGAGCGCTTGCTGGAGGAACGTGTCCTTGAGCGCGGCGCTGGCCCGCTCCGGAAACGGCGTGCGGAGCGTCCGGTCGCTCACGGGGGGCCCTCACCCGCGAGGAGCTGGGCCAGGTGCAGCGGCGTGACGCGCGAGCCCTTTCGCGAGAGCCCACCCGCCATCTGCATGAGGCAGCCCGCGTCGCAGGCCACGAGGCACTCCGCGCCCGTCTTCTCGATGCACTCGATCTTCTTCCCGAGGATGGCCGTGGACACCTCGGGCAGCCGCACGGAGAAGGCGCCGCCGAACCCGCAGCACTCGTCCGCCCCCGGCAGCTCCACGAGCTCGACGCCCTTGACGGCGCGCAGGAGCGTGCGCGGCGCGGAGGACTCGCCCAGCCCGCGCAGGAGATGGCAGGAGTCGTGGTAGGTCACCTTGCCCTCGAAGCGCGACTGCAACTCGGTGACGCCCAGCACCTGCACCAGGAACTGGGACATCTCGCGCGTCCGCGAGGCGAGCGCGCGGGCCTCGGCGGCGGGCCCGCCGTGGCGCTCGAGTAGCCCCGGGTACTCCTTCTTCACGAGCCACGCGCAGGAGCCGGAGGGCACCACGACGTGCTCGGAGTCCTTGAAGAGGGAGACGGTGCGCGCGGCCACCTGCGCCGCATCGCGGTGGTAGCCCGAGTTGAAGAGCGGGAGCCCGCAGCAGGTCTGCCCCGGGGGGAAGTCCACTGTCACGCCCAGCCGCCGCAGGAGCGTGACCATGGCGACGCCCACCTCGGGGAAGAGCATGTCCCCGAGGCAGGTGATCATGATCGAAGCCTTCACCGGTGGCGCCATGGGCGTCGTCCGGGCTCAGCGGGCGGGGCCGGGGCCGTGAGCGGGGGGCGGGGTCACGACGACCAGCACCAGGAGCGGCCGCTCCCCATCGTTGACGAGACCGTGCTCGACTCCGGCCGGGGCCACCAGCGCCTCGCCGGCCTCGAGCCGCTCCTCGGCACCTCCAAGAGTGAAGCGGCCGGCGCCCTCGAGGACATAGTAGATCTTGTCCTGGGCGTCGTGGGTGTGCGCCTTCTGCGACTGGCCCGGCGCCACGCAGTAGAGATCCAGCAGCGCCCGCGGGGTCGCCGCCAGCGCCACCTTGGCCATCCGCTCCGGCGAGAGTTGCGCGCGGTCCCGGACGCGGATCTTCATCGGGCCTCCCCGCCCGGGCGCAGCGCGCGGGCGAGCAGCGTCACGGGATGCAGCACCTCCACCCTGAGCCCCAGCGCCCGGCACGCCCGGTCCATCTGCATGATGCAGCCCGGATTGCCCGCGGCGACGATGGAGACTCCGGTCTCGCGGATGCGCTCCGCCTTCCGCCGCCCCAGCTCGGCCGCCATCCCGGGCTCGACGAGGTTGTACACCCCCGCGCTCCCACAGCAGAGATCGCTCTCGGCAAGCTCGACGAGCTTCAAGCCGGGGATGCGTCCGAGCAGCGCCCGGGGCTCGGCTCGCACCTTCTGGCCGTGGGCCAGATGGCAGGCGTCCTGATACGTCACCGTCACCGGCAATTCCCCGAGCGGCAGGTCGGCGTCGACGAGGACCTCGGAGATGTCCTTCACCTTCTGCGAGAAGGCCTCCGCCTCGGGGTCCTGGAGCCAGTGGCCATACTCCTTGAGGGCCGAGCCGCAGCCGGCCGCATTGGCCACGATCACATCCACGTCACCGCGGAAGGACGCCACGAGCTGCTTGGCCATCGCCCGGAAGTCGTCGAGGCGCCCCGAGTGCAGATGCAGCGCCCCGCAGCACCCTTGCTCGCGAGGCGCCACGACCTCGTAGCCCGCGGCGGCCAGGAGCCGCGCCGTTTGGGCGTTGACGTCCGGATAGAAGAAACGCTGGACGCACCCCACGAGCAGCCCGGCCCGCCCGCGGGGCTTGCCCCCCCGAGCCGGGTTGAGCTCCTCGAGCCGGGCCGAGCCGGCCCCGGGCACCCGGGGCAGGAGCGCCTCCATCGTGCGGAGCCGCCTGAACGGAGCCAGGAGCCCGAGGCCGCGCACCAGCGCCTGGAGTCCCGACCCCTGATAGAGCCGGAGCGCCGGCAAGAGGGCGGCCATCCGATCCGGGTACGGGAAGAGCGCGAGCACCAGCGAGAGGGTGCCCTGATCACTCTCGGGCGAGCGGATGCCCCGGCGCGCGAGCTGGCCGCGTGTGGCCTCGAGCAAACTGCCGAAGGGCACCCCGGAGGGACAGGCCGTCTCGCAGCCCCGGCAGCCGAGGCAGAGATCCAGGTGACGGGCGAGGGTCGGGGTGAGCGCGATCCGTCCATCGGCAGCAGCGCGCATGAGGTAGATCCGCCCGCGAGGCGAGTCCATCTCCTCGCCCAGCACGCGGTACGTCGGGCACTGGGGCAGGCAGATCCCGCAGTGCACGCAGGCCCGCAGGCCCTCCATGGATGGGGCGTCCTCGGCGTCGAGGTGCCCGAGTGCCGCCCCGCTCGCGACGGTCACAGTCCCCCCACGAATCGGCCGGGGCTCAGGATCCCGGACGGGTCGAACTGGCGCTTGATGCGTTTCATGATGTCAAGAGAATCCGGGGAGATAGGCCCCCAGACGTCAACCTTGTCCTTAACCTCTCGAGGCGCCCGCTCAACCACCAGGTATCCCCCCTCGGCCGAGAGCCCCTCGCGGAGTGACGCGACAGCCCTCGGGAGCCACCCGCCATTGAGGGCCGCGCGGCCGAGCGCGGCGCGGACGGCGCCGCTCCCCGCCTCGCCCAGGGCCGACACGGGCACCGCCGCTTCACCCGCGAGACGCTCCATCTCTTCGAGCCAGAAACAGAGCTTGCTCGGCTCCCCCCCCAGCCTGAGCCTGATCGGTCCGGCAAGGGCCGCCCCCAGCTCGAGCCAGAAGTCGTCGGGGATGGCGCTCACCGTGGCTCCCTGCCCGGTCGCGAGGCGCCGGAGGTCGCCGCCCTGGCTCTCCACGGCCTCGGCGCTGCTCCCCACCGAGATCGCCACCGCCGCCCGCGCCTGAGGCCGTGCCGCGGCCTTGAGCGCCGGCCCGTTCAACACGACCATCCGCTCGGGCTGGAGCGTGGAGTCCAGCACGCCGGCGACGAAGGCCGCCGCGCTGGCGTGGGAGGCGAAGGACAAGAGCCAGGCGCCCGAGGCCGGCGGCATCGCATGCAGCCGGATGGTGGCTTCCACGATGACGCCGAGGGTGCCGAAGGAGCCCACCAGGAGCTTCGGCACGTCGTAGCCCGTCACCGACTTGACCACCTTCGATCCGCCCCAGGTGCTGGTGCCGTCGGCCTGGACGAAGCGCAAGCCCAGCAGGAGATCGCGGCCGCCGCCGTGGCGGAAGCGCAGCGGCCCGGTGGCACCGGTCGCGAGCAACCCGCCGATGCTCCGCGAGGCGCCGCCCACGGGATCCACCGGAAAGCGCTGGCGGTGCCGCCCGAGCGCCGCCCCGAGGGCGGCCAGCGACAGGCCCGCCTGGACGGTCGCCACCATGTCTTCGGGCGAGTGATCGAGGATGGCGCTCAGGCGGCCGCAGTCGACGAGCAGATCCACGCGGCCCGGCGGCATGCCGCAATCCAGGCTCGAGCCGCTCCCCCGCGGGATGACGTGGAGCCCCTCGGCCGATGCCAGCGCCAGGAGTCGGCTCACCTCCTCCACCGAGCCGGGCCGCGCAGCCCAGCGCGGGGTGACACCATCCACTGCAAGCGCGGCCAGCGCGGCGGCATCGCTCACGAGGCAATCGGCACCGACGATCGCGGCCAGCGCCTCTCGCAGCGCGGGGGCGGAGACGGCCACGGGCTAGACCCAGGTCCCGCTGGGCAGCGTGGGGGCCACCGGCCTGAACCCCTCGCCGCAGGCCGGGTGATCGGGCAGGAGCTTGCCGGGGTTCATGATGCCGTCGGGATCGAAGACCCGGCGGAGCCGTGCCATGAAGTTCAGGTCCGCATCGGCGAACTGGTACGGCAAGTTCTTGGCCTTGTCGAGCCCCACCCCGTGCTCGCCCGTCACGCTGCCGCCCAGCTGAAGGCAGGCGTGGAGCAGCTCCTCGTTGGCCTGCTTGGCGCGGTCGAGCTCCCCCGGCACCCGGTCGTCGTAGCAGATGATCGGGTGCAGGTTCCCGTCCCCGGCGTGGAAGACGTTGGCGAAGACGAGACGGTGACGCGCCGAGATCGCTAGCATCTCGCGCATGACCTGAGGCAGCTTCGAGCGCGGCACGACGGCGTCCTGCAGCAGCCAGCTGGGCGTGATCCGGCCGATGACACCGGCAGCCTCCTTGCGCCCCTTCCAGAGCAGCGCCCGCTCGGCGTCGTTCTGCGCCACCCGGAGCTCCAGCGCCAGGTGGTCGCGGCAGATCTTCTCGATGCGGAGCGCCTGGGCCTCGATCTCGGCGCGGGGCCCGTCCAGCTCGATCAGGAGCACGGCGCTGGCCCCCTTCGGATACCCGGCGTGGATGCCCTCCTCGATGGCGCGGATCATCACCTCGTCCAGCATCTCGAGAGCGGCCGGGACGATCCCGTCGGCGATGATGGCAGACACGGTCTCGGAGGCGTCCTCGATCGTGGAGAACGAGGCGAGCAGCGTCTTGACGTCCTCGGGCAGGTGCAGGAGGCGCACCATGACCGCCGTCACGAGACCGAAGGTCCCCTCCGCGCCCACCATGACGCCGGTCAGGTCGTAGCCGGGCCGGTCGTGGGCCTTGCCGCCCACCCACACCAGCTCCCCCGCGCCCGTCACCATCTGGAGGCCCAGGACATGGTTCACCGTGATGCCGTACTTCAGGCAATGCGGTCCGCCCGCGTTGGTCGAGACGTTGCCGCCGATGGAGGAGACCATCTGGCTCGAGGGGTCGGGGGCGAAGAAGTAGCCGCGCTCCCGCGTCGCGTTGCTGAGCCACAGATTGATGAGGCCGGGCTCCACCGTCGCGCAGCGGTTCGCGACGTCCACATCGAGGATGCGGTTCATCCGCGTCATGGAGACCATGACGCCCCCCTGGGGAGCCATGGCGCCGCCGATGAGCCCGGTGCCCGAGCCGCGCGGGACGATGGGCACATGGGCCCCGCGACAGAGGCGGACCACGGCCGCCGCCTGCTCGGCGGATTCGGGCAGCACGACGACGTCCGGCATCCCCTTGTAGAAGGTGTGCATGTCGCACTCGTAGGTGAGCCGGCCCTCGAGGGTGGCGACCACACCCGCCCGTCCCACGATCCCGTCCAGCGCCGCGATCAGCCCCGCCTCCACGCTCACCCTACCCATGCGTTGCTTCGAACCGCATGGGGCTACGTGATCGTCCAGGTCTCGCCGGAGCGGAGCAGGGCCGCGATGTCGCCGGGCCCGCGGTCGGCGATGACCTTCTGTTCCTGCGCGAGCAGCGTGTCCTCGTAGACGCGCACCGTCTCGTCGTCGGCCATGACGCCCAGCGGGATCGGGTACTCCGGAGCCCAGAGCTGCGCCAGCACGAGCCCCGTGGCCCGGTCGTGCTCGTCGTGGACCCAGAGCGCGCTCTCGGGAACATCCTTGACCCGCACCACGCGGGGCTTCACCCCGTCGAGCACGAGCCCGCGCCGGTCGGCGGCGGGCCCGAAGACGAGCGGCGTGCCGTGCTCGAGCCTCAGCTCGTGCTGCACCTTGCTCTCGCGGTCGTACAGCACGTTCCACGCCAGGTCGTTGTACACGTTGCAGTTCTGGAGGATCTCGATGAACGCCGTGCCCTTGTGCCGCGCCGCGCGCCTGAGCATCTCCTCCATGTGGGCGATGTTCCGGTCCACGGTGCGCGCCACGAACGAGGCCCCCACGGCCAGCGCGAAGGAGCAGGGGCTCACGGGCCGCTCGGCCGAGCCCATCGGCGTGGACTTGGTCACCTTCCCCTGCTCGCTGGTGGGCGAGTACTGGCCCTTGGTGAGGCCGTAGATCCGGTTGTTGAAGAGCAGGATCGTCACGTCCACGTTGCGCCGGAGCACGTGCAGGAGGTGGTTGCCCCCGATGCTGAGCCCGTCGCCGTCGCCCGTGACCACGAAGACCTTCAGGTCCGGCCGGGCCAGCTTGAGCCCCGTGGCGATGGCCGGCGCCCGCCCGTGGATGGTGTGGAAGCCGTAGGTGTTCATGTAGTACGGGAAGCGGCTCGAGCAGCCGATCCCGGAGACGAACACGATGTTCTCCTTCGGGATGCCGAGGTCCGGCATGGTCTTCTGCACGGCGGAGAGGATGGCGTAGTCCCCGCAGCCGGGGCACCAGCGGACGTCCTGATCCGACTCGAAGTCCTTCTTCGTGTAGCGGGGCCCGCTCTGGGCGGGCTTGCTCGGGCCCGTCACGGTGCTCACGGCTTGGCCTCCAGGAGCTGGGCGATGGCCTCGTAGATCTCCTGGGTCTGCAGCGGCATCCCGCGCACGCGGTTGAAGCCCACGGCGTCCACGAGGTACTCGGCGCGGAGCATGCGGACCAGCTGGCCGCTGTTGATCTCCGGCACGAGCACCCGGCGGTACTGACGCAGGATCTGGCCCAGGTCGGGCGGCAGCGGGTTCAGGTGGCGGAGGTGGATGGACGCCACCGCCTTGCCCTCCATCTGCGCCTCCTCGGTGGCCGCCGTGATGGCCCCGTAGGTTCCCCCCCAGCCGACCACCAGCACCTCGCCTCCGTGCGGGCCGTTGATGGTCGTGGGCGGGATCTCCTGGCCGACGCGCCGCACCTTCTCGGCGCGCATCCTCACCATGTGGTCGTGGTTGTCCGGGTCGTAGGAGATGTTCCCGGTCACGTCCTCCTTCTCGATGCCGCCGATCCGGTGCTCGAGCCCCGGCGTGCCGGGGCGCACCCACGGCCGCGCCAGCGTGGCCGCGTCGCGCAGGTACGGGAAGAATCCCTCCGCCTCGGTCCGGAACGTGACGGGGATGTCCGGCAGCGCCGTCGGGTCCGGGATGAGCCACGGCTCCGACCCGTTGGCGAGATAGCCGTCGGACAGCACGATCACCGGCACCATGTACTTCACGGCGATGCGGATCGCCTCGTAGGCGATGAAGAAGCAGTCACCCGGGCTCGCCGGGGCCAGGACGACCGCCGGCGCCTCGCTGTTGCGCCCGTACATCGCCTGCATGAGATCGGCCTGCTCGGTCTTGGTCGGCAGCCCGGTGCTGGGTCCGCCGCGCTGGACGTCGATGATCACCACGGGCAATTCGGCCATCACCGCCAGGCCGATGGCCTCGCCCTTGAGCGCGATGCCCGGGCCGCTCGAGGCGGTGACGCCGATGGCCCCGCCGAAGGCCGCGCCGATGATCGAGCCCATGGCCGCGATCTCGTCCTCGGCCTGGAAGGTCCGGATGCGGAAGCGCTTGTGCAGGGCCAGCTCGTGGAGGATGTCGCTGGCCGGCGTGATCGGGTAGGCGCCGAAGACCACCGGCAGCTGGGTGCGCTGGGCCGCCGCGAGCACGCCCCAGGCCAGCGCGCGGTTGCCGGTCATGCTGCGGTAGACGCCAGGCGCCATCTCCGCCGGCTCGATCCCGTAATGCTCGCTGAACATCTCCGCGGTCTCGCCGAAGGCGTGCCCGGCCTTGAGCACCCGGATATTGGCCTCGACGAATTGCGGGTTCCTCGCGAAGCGCTTCTTGATGGCGTCCAGCGAGGGATCCAGGGGGCGCGTGTAGATCCAGGAGACGAGCCCCAGCGCGAAGAAGTTCTTGCAGCGCTCCTTCTCCTGTGCCTTCAGCGGCAGATCTGCGAGCGCCTTCCTGGTGAGCCCGGTGATGTCCACCTGGTGGACGCGGTACTTCTCGGCGAGCCCCGCGTCGTCCAGCGGGTTGGACTGGTAGCCGGCCTTGGCCAGGTTGCGATCCTCGAAGGCTGCCGTGTTCACGATGAGGATGCCACCGGGCTTGAGGTCGCCGAGATGCACCTTGAAGGCCGCCGGGTTCATGGCCACCAGCGCATCGAGCTGGTCCCCGGGGGTGTACACCCGCTGGCTGCCGAACTGGAGCTGAAAGGAGGAGACGCCGAAGAGGGTGCCGGCCGGCGCGCGGATCTCCGCGGGGTAGTTGGGCAGGGTGGCGATGTCGTTGCCCGCCCAGGCCGCCTCGGTGGTGAACTGCTCGCCGGTGACCTGCATGCCGTCCCCCGAGTCTCCGGCGAAGCGAATCACGGCTCGCGTCAGCGTCCGTCGGGGCTTCCCGACGGCGGATGCGGGCGCCACGGTCTCGCTCATGCGCTCTGTCCTTTCCTGCTCTCCCGCTGCGCGCTCCCTACCGGCCGCGCCGGCACCGGCCAGACTCCGCGGCGGGGGGAGCCGCGGATCAGTGTGTCACCGGAGAGCCCTTCGGGGGGGTGCAAGAGCCCGAGGGCCATGCTACCGAACCGGACCTGGATTCGCAACTTTGCTGAGGTCTTCCTTCCTCGCGATGGGGTACGGTCACACCGCGGCCCCGCGCCGGGCCTCGTACTGGATCACGGGGTTCGGCTCGCGCTCCACGTCGTCGAGGTTGGCGATGCGCAGCTCGCCCAGCTGGAAGAGGTATTCCACGTGGGCGCCCGCCTCCTCGAGGGCCAGGATCCGGTTGTAGGACATCTGCTCCCCGAAGAGCCGCTTGGAGACGCCCACCAGCGACTGCGCCTCGCCGCAGATGTCCAGCACCTGATCGAGGCGCTTGCGGTGATGGGCGATGATGTCCTCGACGCGCCCCGAGATGTCCTCGATGGGCGTCTCGTGGCCCGGCAGCGCCACCGTCATGCCCTCGACGCGCCGGATCTTCTCCAGCGACTGGAGATACAGCTCGAGCCCGCAGAAGGGCGTGATCGAGGCCGGCGACTGATGCGGCGTGATGCGGGCCAGCACGTGGTCCGCGGTGAAGAGCAGATCCTCCACCTGGAGGCAGATCTGCCCCGGGCAATGGCCCGGCGTGTGATGCACGCGGTAGCCGTTGATGATCCGGTCCTGGTCGCGGACCGCGTGCTTGATCTCCACCGACTTGAAGAAGTCCTTCGAGAAGCGGTACAGCTCCTCGAGCGCGGCCCGCGCCGCGGGCTTCACCCCCGCCCGCTCCATGAAGACGCGCAGGTCCTTGGAGGCCAGCACGATGCGCTCCTCGAAGTTGTTCAGCACGCGCGCGTCCAGCTCGTGCACGTACACCTCGGCGCCGCCCGGGCGGGCGAAGCGCCCCACCCAGCCGAAGTGGTCGATGTGGGCGTGGCTGATGATCACGTGCTGGACCTTCTCGAGGCTCACGTCCTCGCGGAAGCGCTCCCGCACCTCCGCGACGTGGCGCTCCAGCCCCTCGATGGACATCTCCGTGCCCGAGCCCACGTCGAAGAGCGTGATGCGGTCTCCGTCCAGGATCAGGTAGACGTTGTTGATGTGGCCCGGAAAGGTCTCCACGGGCATCATGTACACGCGAATGCCCGAGGCGGAGAGAAAGCGCGTCACGTCCATGGCTCTACGGTACCATGACGTGCGGCGCGCCGTGGGCGGGTCAGCGAGACCGGTAGAGGCTGAGGCCCGGGACGTCCTCGAAGTCCGCCGGGTTGAGGGTCCAGAGGGCCGCCCCGTGCGCGAGCGCGCACGCGGCGATGGCGAGGTCCACGGCGCGAGCCCGGGGGCGTCGCGCCGCCCGGTGGAGGTCAGCCGCGACCGCCGCCTCTCGGGGCCCGAACGGGACGGCGGCCGCGGCCGGGAACAGGGCCTCCTGGGCCCGGAGCTCCTCGGGCGTCCGCGGCCCGCGCAGCCACTCGTACAGCGTCAGGGCGCTGATGCCGATGCGCTCCCCCGACTCGATGGCCGCGCGGATCTGCGCGGCGGAGCGCCGGTCGCGCGTGAGGGCGTCCACGAGCGCAGAGGGGTCGAGGTGGATCATCGCCCCGCGCTGCGGGCTCGCCGGAGGCTCCCCGCCCGACGTGAGGCGCCGATCTCCTTCAGCTCGGCGTCCACGTCGCGGGCGGGTCGGGGACGGATCGCGGGAACCACGCGGTCGAAGACCTCGAGCAGGCGCCGCCGCTCGTCCTCGGAGAGCGTGCCGCTGCGCTCGTCGTAGTCGCGGATGGCCTCCCGCACCACCTGACTCTGGGGTCTGGACAGCCGCGCCGCCGTGCGGCGCAGCCGCGCGACGGTCTCGGCATCGAGGGTGAATGTCACCTTGGTCATCTCGATTGCCATACTACCATACTGCTGGCTGCCATGGCCCTCGTGCTGATGAGGGCGCGGGCGGGTTCGCCATGCCGGGCTCAGGCTGGGGTGCTGCCGGCGCCCGCGTCGTCGGCCTTCTGCAGAAGCTCGATGAAGCGCGCCACCGCGGGCGTCAGGCGCTTGCCGCGCCGGTGGATGATGGCGATGGGGCGCACGAGCCCCGGGATGGCGAGCGGGACGGCGGCGAGCGTCCGGATCTCCACCTCCTTCAGCACGGTGGGCCGCGGCAGGATGCTGATGCCGGCGGCGATCCCGATGGCCTGCTTGATGGTCTCCACGTTGTCGAACTCCATGACGACGTTCACGCGCACGCTGTGCTGCTTGAGCGCGCGGTCGATGGTCTTGCGGATGGCCAGGTCGTGGTCGAAGGCGACGAAGGCCTCGCCGTTGAGGTCGGCCGGGGTCACGCGCCGCTTGCGGGCCAGCCGGTGGCTCGGATGGGTCACGACCACCATGGGCTCCGAGCGGAGCGGGAGGACCTCCAGCGCGCGCGTGGCCGTCGGGTAGGAGAGGATGCCCACATCCGCCTCGTCGTTGAGCACGGCCTCCACCACCTTGTGCGGGTGCAGGCACTCCAGCAGCACGCGCGCCTGCGGGTGCGCCGACATGAAGGGGTGCATGTGGCGGCTCATGTCGTGGAGCCCGACAGAGTAGATGGCGGCCACGCGCACCGTCCCCTCCACCCGCTGGCGCGAGGCGGCCAGCTCCGCGCGCGCCTGCTCGAAGCCCTGGAGCAGCGTCCGGCACGCCTCGAAGAAGCCGCGGCCCTCCTCCGTGGGCTGGAGCGGCCGGCGCGAGCGGTCGAGCAGCACGGCGCCGAGCTCGGCCTCGAGCTGCTGGATGGCCTGGCTCGCCGCCGACTGGGAGACGCCGCTGGCCGTGGCGCCCCGCGAAAAGCTTCGCAGCCGCGCCACCTCGCAGTAGAGCTTCAGGGTGTCGAGGTTCACGACGCCACGCTACACTATCAGCACGGCTAATGGAATGATTTTTCACGTTTGCGCTTGGCTAATGCCCCGGGCTGGTGTATCGTCTCGCTTCAACATGGAGGACGCGCGATGACGACGCCGGGTATGCCCGAAGCGCAGGGCCTGTACGACCCCGTCCACGAGCACGACGCCTGCGGCGTGGGCTTCGTCGTGGACATCAAGGGGCGGCGCTCGCATGCCATCGTGAGCCAGGCGCTCACGGTGCTGAAGAACCTGCTCCACCGCGGCGCGTGCGGCTGCGAGGTCAACACGGGCGACGGCGCGGGCATCCTCATCCAGATGCCGCATGCCTTCCTCTCGCGCGAGACGGAGCGAGCCGGCTTCCCCCTCCCCCAGCCCGGCCACTACGGCGCGGGACTCGTCTTCCTGCCGCGCGATCCCGCGCAGGCGGACGCGTGCCGCCAGATCCTGGCCGAGATCATCCGCGAAGAGGGGCAGGCGCTGCTCGGCTGGCGCGAGGTGCCGGCGGACTCGTCCCTCGTGGGCCCGTCGGCCCGCTCCGTGGAGCCCGTGTTCCAGCAGGTGTTCATCGCCCGCGCGGCGGGGGTGCCGGACCGGGCGGCCTTCGAGCGGAAGCTGTACGTGATCCGCAAGCGCGCCGAGCACGCCGTCCGGCGGTCGAGCCTGTCCGAGCGCGGCTACTTCTACCTGCCAAGCCTCTCGGCGAACACGCTCATCTACAAGGGCATGCTCTCGGCCGACCAGATCGAGCCCATGTTCCCCGACGTGACGGATCCGCTGGTGGACTCTGCCCTGGCGCTCGTGCACCAGCGCTTCTCCACCAACACCTTCCCGTCCTGGCCGCTGGCGCACCCGTACCGGATGATCGCCCACAACGGCGAGATCAACACGCTGCGCGGCAACGCCCGCGAGGCGCTCTGCCACTCGACTGTCCTCGGCGACGACCTCAAGAAGATCCTCCCCGTCGTCGTGGAGGGCGGCAGCGACTCGGCCATCTTCGACAACGTCCTCGAGTTCCTCGTCATGGCCGGCCGCCCCCTGCCGCATGCCATCCTCATGATGATCCCCGAGGCCTGGAGCGGGCACGAGTCCATGAGCGAGGACCGGAAGGCCTTCTACGAGTACCACGGCTGCCTCATGGAGCCCTGGGACGGCCCCGCCTCCATCGCCTTCACCGACGGCACCGTGATCGGCGCCGTCCTCGACCGCAACGGCCTCCGCCCCTCGCGCTACTACGTGACCAAGGACGACCTCGTCGTCATGGCCTCCGAGGTCGGCGTGCTCGACATCCCGCCCGAGCGCGTCCTCATCAAGGGGCGGCTCCACCCGGGGCGCATCTTCCTCGTGGACACAGCCCAGGGCCGCATCATCGCCGACGCCGAGCTCAAGCGCGCCTTCGCCAGCCAGCACCCGTACGGCGAGTGGCTCACGACGCA
Organism: Candidatus Rokuibacteriota bacterium; assembly: GCA_016184305.1. Taxonomy (GTDB): domain Bacteria; phylum Methylomirabilota; class Methylomirabilia; order Rokubacteriales; family CSP1-6; genus UBA12499. Next base: position 21,612 of record JACPCX010000116.1, read on the forward strand.
CCTCCGCCCGCTCGAGAGCCTGCCCGCTCCGCCGCACGTGCCCGAACCCGACCACGACATGGTGCTCCACCGCCAGCTCGCCTTCGGGTACACCCACGAGGACCTGCGCATCCTGCTCGCGCCCATGGCCGCGGCCGGCGAGGAGCCCATCGGCTCCATGGGCACCGACACCTCGCTGGCGGTGCTCTCGGACCGCCCGCGGCTCCTCTACGACTACTTCAAGCAGCTCTTCGCGCAGGTGACGAACCCGCCGCTGGACGGCATCCGCGAGGAGCTGATCACCCAGATCGCGACCAGCATCGGGCCCGAGGGCAATCTGCTCGAGCCCACGCCGCAGGCCTGCCGTCAGATCAAGCTCAAGACCCCCATCCTCGACAACGAGGAGCTGGCGCGGATCCGCCACGTGGATCTGCCCGGCCTCAGGACGGCGACCGTGCCCATGCTCTTCCCCGTCGCCGAGGGAGCGGCGGGGCTCGGGCGCGCCATGGACGCGCTGTGCCGCCAGGCGAGCCAGGCCATCGCGGACGGCTACAGCTACCTGATCCTCTCCGACCGCGGCGTCAACGTGGAGATGGCGCCCGTCCCGTCGCTGCTGGCCACGGCCGGCGTCCACCACCACCTGGTGCGCGAGGGGACGCGGTGCAAGGTGGGGCTCCTCATCGAGTCGGGAGACGCGCGCGAGGTGCACCACGCCGCCCTGCTCCTCGGCTATGGGGCGGGCGCCATCAACCCGTACGTGGCCTTCGAGACGCTGGATGACATGATCCGCCAGGGGATGCTCCCCGGCCTCGACCACAAGACGGCCGTCAAGAACTACATCAAGGCGCTCAACAAGGGCGTGCTCAAGGTCATCTCCAAGATGGGGATCTCCACCATCCAGTCCTATCGCGGCGCCCAGATCTTCGAGGCCATCGGGCTCGACCAGGCCTTCGTGGACCGCTACTTCACCTGGACGGCCTCGCGCATCGCCGGCGTGGGCCTCGACGTGGTCGCCGAGGAGGCGCTCCGGCGCCATCGCCGCGCCTTCCCCGAGCGGCCCACGGGCGAGCCCGAGCTGGACTGGGGCGGCGAGTACCAGTGGCGGCGCGACGGCGAGTACCATCTCTTCAACCCGGACACGGTGTTCAAGCTCCAGCACGCCACGCGCAGCGGCCAGTACGCGATCTTCAAGGAGTACACGGCCGCCGTGAACAACCAGAGCCGCCACCTGGCCACGCTGCGCGGCCTCTTCGATTTCACGTGGGCGCCCGCGCCCATCCCGCTGGACGAGGTGGAGCCCGTCGAGTCCATCGTCCGCCGCTTCGCCACGGGCGCCATGTCCTATGGCTCCATCAGCCAGGAGGCGCACGAGACGATCGCCATCGCCATGAACCGGCTCGGCGGCCGCTCCAATACCGGCGAGGGCGGCGAGGACCCGGCGCGCTTCGTGCGCGATCCCGGTGGCGACTGGCGGCGCAGCGCCGTGAAGCAGGTGGCCTCGGGGCGCTTCGGCGTCACCAGCGAGTACCTGATCAACGCCGAGGAGCTGCAGATCAAGATGGCCCAGGGCGCCAAGCCCGGCGAGGGCGGCCAGCTCCCGGGTCACAAGGTCTACCCGTGGATCGCCCGGGTGCGCCACTCGATGCCCGGCGTGGGGCTCATCTCCCCGCCGCCCCATCACGACATCTACTCCATCGAGGACCTGGCGCAGCTGATCCACGATCTCAAGAACGCCAACCCCCGGGCGCGGATCAGCGTGAAGCTCGTCGCCGAGGTGGGCGTCGGCACCGTGGCCGCGGGCGTCTCCAAGGCCCACTCGGACGTGGTGCTCATCTCCGGGCACGACGGCGGCACGGGCGCCTCCCCGCTCACCTCCATCAAGCATGGCGGCATCCCGTGGGAGCTCGGGCTCGCCGAGACCCAGCAGGTGCTGGTGCTGAACAAGCTCCGCGACCGGATCGTCGTCCAGACCGACGGGCAGCTGAAGACCGGGCGTGACGTGGTGATCGCCGCCCTCCTGGGCGCCGAGGAGTACGGCTTCTCGACGGCCCCGCTGGTGGTGCTGGGCTGCGTGATGATGCGCGTCTGCCATCTCAATACCTGCCCCGTGGGCATCGCCACCCAGGACCCGACGCTCCGCGCCAGGTTCACGGGCAAGCCCGAGTTCGTCCAGAACTTCTTCCGCTTCCTCGCCGAGGAGGTGCGCGAGCACATGGCGCGCCTCGGCTTCCGCACCATGGACGAGATGATCGGCCGCGCAGACCGGCTCGACGTGAAGCCGGCCGTGGACCACTGGAAGGCGCGCGGGCTCGATCTGTCCTCGATCCTCCACCGCCCGGCCGTCGGCCCCGAGGTCGCGATCCGCAAGGTGGTCGAGCAGGACCACGGGCTCGAGCGCTCGCTCGACATGACGACGCTCGTGCCCATGTGCCGCGCGGCGCTCGAGCGGGGCGAGGCCGTGGACATGCGCCTGCCCATCCGCAACCTCAACCGCACCGTCGGCACCATTCTCGGCTCCGAGGTCACGCGGCTCCATGGGGCAGACGGGCTCCCCGACGACACCATTCGCCTGCACTTCACGGGCTCGGCCGGCCAGAGCTTCGGCGCCTTCGTGCCGCGCGGCATCACGCTCACCCTCGAGGGCGACAGCAACGACTATCTCGGCAAGGGGCTCTCGGGCGGCAAGATCGTCGTCTACCCGTCGCGCGAGGCCAGCTTCGTCCCCGAGCAGAACATCCTCGTGGGCAACGTGGTGCTCTACGGCGCCACGGGCGGCGAGGCCTATTTCCGCGGCGTGGCCGGCGAGCGCTTCGCGGTGCGCAACAGCGGCGCGCTCACCGTGGTGGAGGGCGTGGGCGACCACGCCTGCGAGTACATGACCGGCGGGCGCGTGGTGGTGATCGGCGCGACGGGGCGCAACTTCGCCGCCGGCATGTCGGGCGGCATCGCCTACGTGCTGGACGAGGGCGGCGACTTCAAGCGGCGCTGCAACCCCGGCATGGTGGATCTCGAGCCCCTGCTGGACAGCGAGGACGTGGACATGGTCAAGGACCTCCTGGCGCGCCACATCCGCTACACCCAGAGCGCCGTGGCGGCCCGCCTCCTCGTCGCCTGGGAGCGGACCCAGCAGGCACTCGTCAAGGTCATGCCGCGGGACTACAAGCGCGTGCTCGCCGCCATCAAGAAGGCCCACGACACCGGCATCCCGGTGGACGAGGCTGTGATGGCGAGCGCCCACAACTAACCCCAACGGGGTCAGGTCTTGCATTACAACACAGTCCCGAAAATGCTGGATTGCAAGACCTGACCCCACCCTGGAATGGGCAAGGTCACGGGGTTCCTCGAGTTCAAGCGCGACACGCAGGCGTACCGCCCCGTCGCCGAGCGGGTGCGCGACTTCAAGCAGGTCCTGCTGCCCTTCCCCGCGGACGCGCTCCGCAAGCAGGGCGCGCGCTGCATGGACTGCGGCATCCCCTTCTGCCATCAGGGCTGCCCGCTGGGCAACCTCATCCCCGACTGGAACGACCTCGTCTACCGCGACCGGTGGAAGGAGGCCAGCGAGCGCCTCCACGCCACCAACAACTTCCCGGAGCTCACCGGCACCCTCTGCCCCGCTCCGTGCGAGGGTTCCTGCGTGCTCGGCATCAACGACGACCCGGTGACCATCAAGGCCATCGAGCTCGCCATCGTGGACCGCGCGTGGGAAGAGGGCTGGATCAAGCCCGAGCCGCCCGTCGTGAAGACGGGCAAGACCGTCGCCGTCGTGGGATCGGGCCCCGCGGGGCTTGCCGCGGCCCAGCAGCTCGCCCGCGCGGGGCATGCCGTCACCGTCTTCGAGCGCGACGACCGGCCCGGGGGCCTCCTCCGCTACGGTATCCCCGAGTTCAAGATGGAGAAGCGCGTGCTGGACCGGCGGATCCGCCAGATGGCGGCCGAGGGCGTGACCTTCGTCACGGGCGCGCATGTGGGCGTGACCGTGGAGGTGGCGCGGCTCCGCGCCGACTTCGACGCGCTGGTGCTGACAGGTGGCGCGACCGCCCCGCGCGACCTGCCCATCCCCGGCCGGGAGCACGCGGGCATTCACTTCGCCATGGAGTACCTCACGCTCCAGAACCGGCGCTGCCAGGGCGAGGCGGTTTCCGACGAGCGCTTCATCACGGCGCGCGGCAAGCGCGTGGTCATCATGGGCGGCGGCGACACCGGCGCCGACTGCCTCGGCACCGCCCACCGCCAGGGCGCGCGCTCCGTCCACCAGCTCGAGATCCTCCCGCGCCCGCCGGAGAACCGCGCGCCAGACAACCCGTGGCCGCAGTGGCCCAACACCTACCGCGTCTCCTCGGCGCATGCCGAGGGCGGCGAGCGCGTCTACTCCGTGTCCACCAGGCGCTTCCTCGGCGATGCCCATGGTCGCGTCAGCGCCCTCGAGGCCGTCGAGGTCGAGCTGGTCCGCGAGCACGGGCGCATGGCCTTCACGGAGAAGCCCGGCGCCGAGCTCACGCTGCCCTGCGAGCTGGTGCTCCTGGCCATGGGCTTCGTGGGCCCCGAGCGCCCCGGCATGCTGGAGGCTCTCGGCGTCCGCCTCACCGAGCGCGGCACCGTGTGGCGCGACGCGCAGTGGATGACCAGCGTGCCCGGCGTCTTCACGGCGGGCGACATGCAGCGGGGCCAGTCGCTGATCGTCTGGGCCATCGCCGAGGGGCGCAGCGCCGCCCGCGGCGTGGACGGCTATCTGATGGGCCGCTCCGACCTCCCCGCCCCTCTCTAGGGGTCAGGTCTTGCAATCCAGCACGCCCGCCACGCGCCGCGATCCCCGACGGCGCCCGGCGGACCCGCCGGACGTCGCCCACGGGGCTACAGCCGGTGATGCGCGGTGCTCGCCATGTTCGTGAACCAGAAGTAGGGGAACCAGTTGGTCTGCGGCCACGGCACTCCCTTCGCCCCGTAGGCCTGGATCACCGCGTTGGTCTCGTCCATGCAGTTCTTGATGACCACGCTGTAGCCCGAGCCCACGAAGGAGTCCGCCTTGGCGCGCGCGGCCTCGTAATCCGGATCCAGCACTGCGATGCGCTTGACCTCGGTGTACTGTGCGTCCTTGGTCCCCGCGCCCCAGCGCCGGAAGTAGTCCCTCATCGCCTCCTCGGTGAGGAACTTCTCGCTCCAGTGGTACCCGCGGTCGTCCTGCGAGGCGATGTAGGGCGCCATCCCTGTGCCGTCCACCGCGCCCGCGCGGAAGGTGCCGTCGGCCTGCTGGTAGCCCCAGCCGACATGGCCCGCGACCAGCGGCATGTTGGGACGGAAGAAGGCGTAGGCGAACCCGAGCCGCCGGCCGACAAGCCACTGCTGGTGCCGGGCCGCCGGCCACCTGCAATCCCAGAGCACCAGCTTCGCGCCGGCCGCCATGCTCTCCTTCTCGACGTCGAGGCACCGGCCGTTGACCCCCTTGAGGTGTCCGTCGCCGTCCGTCGCCCACCGCTGGTTGGCCCCGCCGGTGCAGTCCCAGAGGACGATGGCGTCCCCGTTCCGGCCCTGGCCGCCCTGGGCGTCGACGCACTTGCCCTGGGACTTGAGCGCCCCGTCGACGAGCTCGAACCGCTGCTCCGGCTGACCCGTGCACTCCACCAGCTGCAGCGCGGCGCCGCTGGCGGAGCCCGCCGGTCTCACGCACTTGTTGCTCGCCGCGCCGAGCAGGACGACGCCCTGGCCCCGCGTCTGCCGCGCGTTCTGGAGCACGGCCTGGGCGGTCTCGCGGCCGGCGAGCTCCACGGTCTTCCGCGCGATGCCGAGGGTATTCCAGTAGTAGTTGCGGACCTCGGGCTTCCGCAGGTAGGCCGCGATCCCTTCTGCGCCGCCTCCCTCGCGCCCCGCCCGCAGATCGACCAGCGCCGTGCGGTGAGGCGGCTGCCCCTCGTCCACGAGATAGGAGAGCAGCTCGGGCCGCGAGCGGACCTCGCTGGCGAAGGCCGCCGCCAGCGCCTCCCGGGCCGCCTCCCGCTCCTGCAGCGCGTACTGCTGGGCGATGCCCAGCGCGCTCCAGTAGTGATCGCGGACCTCGGGCTTCCGCAGATAGGCCGCGATCCCCGCGGCCCCGCCCCCCTCGCGCCCCGCCCGCAGATCCACCAGGGCCGTGCGGTAGGGCGGCTGGCTCGGGTCCAGCAGGTAGCTCATGAGGCCGGGGAACAGCCTCAGCTCGCGGTCGAACGCCCCCTGCAGCCCAGCCAGCACCGCGTCGCGCTCGAGGGTGGCGACCCGGCTGCCCACCGCATGAGTCTGCCAGTAGCGCTCCCGCACCTCCTGGCGCGCGAGCCAGCGCCGGATCCCGCCCGGCCCTCCGCCCTCCTGCCCCGCCCGGAGGTCGGCCAGCGCCGCCTTGAGCGGCGGCCGCCGATCGTCGCGGAGATAGCTCGCCAGCGCCGGCCAGCGCGTCACCTCCGCCGCGAAGCTCGCCTCCAGCGCCGCGGCGGCCGCCTCCCGCTCGAGTCGCGGGAGATCGGCCACGTCCTGGCGCCCCTGCGGGTGGGTCTTGAGCCACGTCGCCAGCCCGCTGATGCCCTGCACGGTGCCGCGGTCGGCCTCCCCGCGGGCGAGCTTCCACGTCCGGCTCCCAGGATCCAGGAGGAAGAGGCCCAGCGACCCCTGTGACTTCAGCTCGGCCTCGAATGCCCTCTGGATGGCCCAGGTCACCGTGAGATCCCGCAGCTGCCCCCGCAGCGATGACTCGTCCAGCGCCCCCCGGGCCAGGGCCTCGGCATGCCTCTTGAGCCAGACTTCGTCCGGCATCCACTGCGGGATCTCCGCCCAGCCCTTGAAGACGATGCGGCCGTGACGCGGGTACTGCTTGTCGGCCCGGTCGAACAGCCGCACGCTGCCGCGGAATGCGCCGTCGGTGCCAGTCCAGACGCTCCACGGTCCCCGGAGCCCCACATGGAAGCTGAGCTCGTCCAGAGTGGGCTCTCGCTTGAGGACTTGCTGATAGGTCGCCCGCACGCGCGCGGCGGCCTGCGCGGCCTCGCCCTGCCGTTGCTCCCGCCGCGCGCATTGCTCGACGCTCTCTCCCTCGCCGCACTGCGCGGAAGGGCGGCGCCCTTCGGTCCGGGGCACCTCCACCGCCAGCAGCAGCCCCACGGTCAGGACGGCAGCGGCGATCCTGCCAGCCGGTAGCAGACCTGTCATGACTTCCTCCTCGGCGACCTTCCGCCCGTCACTCCGTGCACCCCTTCTGCGTGTACCGGGGCAGCCGGAGATCGCATGGCTTCCCCGCGGCGGCTCCCGCTTGCTCGGCACCCGCGGGGGCGACGGCGTCCCTGGGCGCCGGCGCGCCACTCTCGCGGCGCGCCGCCGGCGGGGGCGCGTCCACCGTCAGCGCAACCGGCCCCGCCGGCGCGCGGAGATCGAGGGTGCCCACCGGCCAGCGGTGAAGCCCGCTCGACACGTGGACCGTGTAGAGGTGGCCCGCCTCGACCGACCGGAACGAGGCGGCCACGGAGCGCTTGCCGTCCGTCCGTCCGAGCGCCTCGGGGCCCGTCGTCCTGCCGGCCGGAATCAGCGCCACGCTGTTGATCCACCCCACCGACCCGTCCGAGGGGGCGAAGCGGATGGTGAGCTCCACGGGCACCCGCGAGACGGCTCCGGCGGGCGCGGCTGGCAGCGCTGGCGGGCTGGCGACGGCCCCGCCCGCGGAGGCGACCGGCCCCTGGGCGCCCGCCCCGTCGTGGCGGAGGTAGGTCACGCGATGGGGCTGGCCGTTGTAGACGTACTCGAACACGATGTGGTTGCCGGATTCCAGCCGTCCCGCACCGCGGACGGTGGAGGCGGAGAGCAGAACCTGGCTCCCGCGCAGCGCCCAGGTGCCCCGGGTGCTCGACTCTTCATAGCTCCCGTCGGCGCGGAGGACGATGGGCGGCGAGTTGCGGCAGCGCCCGCCGGCCCCCCCCACGTTGAACATCCAGCAGCGATAGGTCCCGGCGACGGAGGCCAGCGCCGAGGCTGGCGGCTGCGGGGTTGCCGCCGGCTTGCTCGCCTCGGGTTTCGTCGTGGCCGGCCGCTGATCGGCCCCGAGCGGGAACTCCGACGCGGCCGGCACGACGATCTCGCCCGCGGCGCCGCCGCGCATGACGGAGAGCCGCGTGCGCTCCCCACGCATGCGGTGAGCCAGCGCGCCGCCCAGCTCCTCCGACGAGCGCAACCCCTGCCCGTTGACCCGGGTGACGACGTCGCCCGAACGCAACCCCGCGGCGGCAGCGGCACTGCCGGGCAACACCTCACGCACTACCACACCCTCGGTCACGTTCGAGCCCGGCGCCTGCGCCGTCTCGGCCGTGAGCGGGTCGACCCGGACTCCGAGCCGGCCCCGCTGCGGCGCGAAATCGGCCAGGCTGAGCCCGCTCCCTGCCAGCGGTGCCGCGGCCGGCGAAGTGGCCACCGGGGCCGCCACGGACGGCGACGTCGCTGCGGGCGCCTGTATCTCGCCCTGGGCCAGCGGCGGCAGCGGGAGCGGCGGCGGCGCGTCAGCGGCGGGAGCGGGCAGCGGCGCGGCCATGAGCGGCGGCAGCCCGGGGTTCGCAGCCACAGGCTCCGGCATCGGAGCTGAGGCGTCTCGGCCGCTCCGCGCGCGCGCGGCCTGCGCGCCGCTCCCAGTCACCAGATCGGCGATGGTCTTCACCACGCTCAGCATCGCGCCGAGGCCGTCCTCCGCCTCGGCGGCAGAGGGCGCGGCGCCAGCGCCGGACCATGCCGCGGGGGCGGGCGCGGGCATGGACGGCGGGCCAGCGGCGGGCGCCGGCAGCGGCGGGGCCTCGGGGGGCGGCGGCGGGGGCGCCAGGCTCGACGGCGGCGCCGGGAGAGCGGTCAGCCTCGCCGGCTCTCCGGCGCCGCCGCTCCCCGTCGCGACCATCGCCTCGAGCACCCGGTCGGAGACTCCCGCCTGCTTGAGCGCGATCAGCGCGTCGATCCGCAGGTCGAGCGCCGACGGCGTCGAGCGGAGCTTGGCGATGATCACCGCCTCTGGAAGGCCAGCCCTGGTCATGGCCACCAGGGACTCGTTGGTGATGACCTCCTGCGCCCCCGCCGGTCCGGAGTGGAGCCCACCCACGAGAACCAGCAGGGGCGCCGCCAGCACGAGAAGAAGGGTGGGCCTGACTCTGCGCCGCAGTAAGCTCGTCATGAGCGATTCCTCCCCGAAGCCTGCGATGACTGCTACCTCGCCCGTCGAGAACACGGGGCTCCGGGGCACCCGAGGTGCAACCGGCCTGCCAGGTGACGGCCAGGCCCAAATGGGCTTCAGGATTGACGGAGACTGCGCCGTTGCCGGCGCTCCCCGCAAGCGGGGTGACAGGTTGGCACGAGTGTGACACGGGCTGCGGCCGCGCGGGCCGCACGGCGGACGGTACAACGGGCTCGCGGCGCGGACTGCGCGCCGCGGGTTACGGTCCCCAGGGGGTGGGCAAGGCCGGCGACGGCCTCTTCCACATGCTGGCGGAGCAACACAGGCCGATCCGGACCAACCCCGTCGCCCGCACCAGCGATCCCCTCAGTCCAGGTGCTCAGCGCCCGTGACGCCGGAGGGCGTGCGGAGGAAGCTCGCCGCCACGGCGCAGCCCAGCGGCAGCAGGGCCAGCAAGCGCAGGGTGGCGGCGGCGCTGCCCGCGAGGTCGAAGGCCAGCCCCACGGGCAGCGGGCCCAGCGCGGCTCCGAGGGCGCCGATCATCTGGCCCATCCCCTGGATGCTGCCGAGGTGCCGGCGGCCGAAGTAGCGCGGCCACATGTAGCCGAACATCGTCATCGTCGAGGCGTTGTTGATCCCGAAGAGCATGGCGTAGAGCACGGCCGTGGCGACGTCGTGGACGAGCGTCACGCCGACGAGCGCGGCCCCGGTGACGAGCAGGCCCCCGGCGAAGGCGTGCCGCGTGCGCCCCCGATCGAAGAGGCGGCCGACGAGGGGCATGGCCAGCACCATCGTCAGCGCCGACACCGGGAACACCCGCGCGGCGATCTCCGCGGCCACCCCCTGCGCTCCCAGGATGGAGACCTGGTAGAAGTGCAGGGCCGTCGCCATCATCGTCGTGGTGAAAAAGCCGGCCCCGACGATGTAGAAGGCGGGCGTCCCGAGCGCCTCGCGCAGGGTGAGCCCGGTCAGCCCGGTCGTGGCGTCGCTGTCGGCCCTGGCAACCGCTGTCTCGGGCGGGTCGCCGTCCGGTCGAAGCCCTCTGTCCTCCGGCCTGTCGTGGACGAGCAGCAGGATCGGCGGCAGCAGCAGCGCCCAGGTGAAGAGGCCGAGCAGCACCCAGGCCCGCCGCCAGCCCAGCGTCTCGACCAGGTACTGGCCCAGCGGCGGATGTATCGCCATCGAGGCGGCGAAGCCGAGTGCCATGAGGCTCAGGGCGAAGCCGCGGCGGCGACTGAACCACTGCGAGACCAGGTTGGTGCAGCCCAGCATCAGCGCGCCCATGCCGAAGCAGCGCAGCGCCGCGAAGCCGGCGGCGAGCCAGACGAGGTTGGCGGCGGCGCCCAGGGCCAGGCAGGCGGCCCCGAACAGCAACGCCACCACCGCGGTCATTCGGCGGGCCCCGAAACGGTCCAGCAGCCGGCCCATGTACGGCAGGCAGAGGGCCGCCACGAGCGTCGCGATGCCGTAGGCCGACCCGATCGCGGCCTTGGACAGGCCGAGGTCCCTGCCGATGGGCCCGATGAAGACGCTGAAGATATGCGACTGGCCGGCACCGCTGGCGAAGAGGCCGAGGCCGGCCACGGCCACGACAGTCCAGCCGTAGAACCATCGCCTGCTGATCGCGGCGAAGACCGCCGTCCTCACCCCGCCGTCGGCCACGTCGCGCTCCCCGGGAAGCCGCCGGGACCAATGGGGATTCCCGCCGGCCAGTCTACCCGCGATCAGCCGCAGGCGAAATGCCGGAGTCACGCCCCGCCCGGCCGAGAAGTGTGGCACTCTGGGGGCCATCGCCGGGCGGCCGGCGGAGCCCCCGCGCAAAGGAGGACCCATGGACTTCGGCGCACACATCTTCGGCGTGGGACAACTGGCCGAGCCCGAGACGCTGGCGCAGCTCGCGCGCCGGGCCGAGGAGCTGGGCTACCACTCGGTGTTCCTGGCCGATCACATCATCGTCCCGCGGCACCTGGCCTCGCCCTACCCGTATTCCCGGGACGGCCGCTTTCCCTATGACCCGGACCTGGACTGGCTCGATCCCATGGTCGCCCTCGGCTACCTCGCCGCGCACACCACCACGATCCGCCTCGGCACCAGCATCACGGTGCTGCCCATGCGGCATCCGATCGTCACCGCCAAGCAGATCGCCAGCGCCGACCACCTCTCCCGGGGACGCGTCATCTTCGGGGCCGGCGTGGGCTGGATGGCGGAGGAGTTCGCCCTCCTCGGGGCCTCGTTTCACGACCGCGGACGGCGCATGGACGAGTACCTGCGGCTCATGAAGGTCCTGTGGACCGAGGAGCACCCCCGCTTCGCGGGCGCGTACTTCCAGGTCGAGGACTGCGGGTTCGCCCCCAAGCCCACGCAGAAGCCGCATGTGCCGATCTGGGTCGGCGGCGAGAGCCCGGCCGCCATGCGCCGCGCGGCACGGCTGGGGGATGGGTGGCACTCGGCCGCCACGTCCCTGGCCGACCTCCCCGGGAAGCTGCGCCTCCTCCGCGAGGCGCTGGCCGGGGCCGGACGTAACGAGGCCGCGTTCGTCATCAGCGCCTCGCCCACGGATCGGCTCACGCTGGACCTCGTCCAGGACTTCGCGGCCCAGGGCGTCCGGCACCTGCTCGCGCCGGTATTCAGCCTCGATCGCGAGAGAGTCCTGCAGCGCCTGGAGCACATCGCCGCCCACGTCATCGAGCCGTACCGGCGCGGCGACCGATGAGCCCCGGGGCGCCGCCGGCCGCGGGTGTCGCTCATGCCCCACGCGAGGCGGCCCGCAGCCGCTCCGCCCGCTCCTCCGCCTGCCGGACGCGCCTGGAGAGCGTCACCAGGAGGTTCTGGGTGAGCCCGGGGACGTCCTCGAGAAGCCCGGAGAAGTTCCGCCGGCTGATCACGAGGAGGCGGAGCGGGGTGTGCGCGACGACCGTGGCGGACCGCGGCCCGCCATCCAGGAGGCTCATCTCGCCGAAGAACTCACCGGGGGGCAGGAGCACGTGCTTGTCCGCGGACACGTCGGCGCGCGCGGTGCCGTCGATGATCAGGAAGAACTCGTCGCCGGGCTCGCCCGCGCGGGTGATGACCGTGTCGGCCGCGACGTCGAACACGCGTGCGATCCTGGCCACGCTCCGGAGCTGTTTCTGGCTGCACCCCTCGAACAGCAGGACTTCCTTGAGCCGCTCGATCTTGTCCTCCTGGCGGGCCCCGGGTCCGGAGGCGACGGGTTCGCAGCGCCCCCGGGGGTCATAGGAAATCGAGCCGTCCATCATCCGGCTGTTCAGCTCCACGGGACTCCTCCTCTCCGGTCGCGCCGTCCAGCGACGCCCGGAACCTCAGGGGCCACTACCCCCGGCGCGCTCCCCAGTCTAGCACTCGACGCCCCGTGCCACCCGCCCGGCGTCCTGGCGTCCCCGACCCCCTCCGCTCCAGTTCCGCCTGAGACTATAGCAACCCCGGCGCCTTCCATCCGGCGCCCGGGGTCAGGTCTTGCAATCCAGCACGGCCGACGTAGTGCTCGGCGCCTCGCCCCGCGACAACGCGCGGCTGACCGTCACATAGTGGACGCCGAGAAACGCTGCGACCGCCTTCATCGTGTAGCCGTGGTCGTGGACCGCGCGGACGCAGCGGGCATCGCGGTCATGCTTCGAGTCAACGCCCGCGAACACCGTGGCCAGGGGCGGTCGCAGAGCGAACCGCTGCTGCCGTGGAATCTCCGTGAGGGTAGCCGCGCCTCGGACCATATCACATAGGTGCGCCTGGACCGTCGCGTCGCCCACCTCGAGGCCCCCGTGGAAGCCCTCGACGCCCTCCAACGGCATAGCCGTCTCGCCAAGCCCCGCTTCCACGAACTCGCGGTACCTGCCCTCGGCCTCCGCGCGCGCGGCCGTGTCGCCGAGGGCTAACACCCAGTCCACCGTCAGGAACGCCGGCACCGCCGCCGAGCCGGCGGTCGACCGGTAGCTACTCCAGCGCCAATCGGCCGGATGAGCGACGAGCCCGGCCCGCACCGGGTTAAGCACAATGTAGCGGCAGACGGCGCGCAGGTAGACGTCCTTGTCCACCACCTGCGCATGGAAGCGGCCTTCCAGCACGTGCCCGGGGCGGCGGTGGCGGCGGGTGAAACCCTGGCTGTAGACGCCATTGAGCTGCCGCATGGCACGGGAGAGATTGCCTTCGGGCGTTTCCAGGAGCAGGTGGTAGTGATTGCCCATCAAGCAGTAGGCATGGCAGAGGACGTGATAGCGCGCGACCACGGAGGCGAGCACGGCCAGCAAGCGCTCATGGTCGGTGTCATCGGCGAAGACGGGCTGGCGCCCGTTCCCACGGGATGTCACGTGATAGAGCGCACCCGGGAACTGTAGGCGAAGCGGCCGTGCCATGCTCCGACGCTACCGCGGGCGCCACCTCGCACTCAAGACGTAGACGCCGAGATACACCCTGTCAAGGACCGCTGTCGGAATGCAAGACCTGACCCCCACTGATGGGCCGCTCCGACCTCCCCGCCCCTCTCGCGTGACACCCGCCGCCGCGAACCACGCGTGCATCGGCACCGATACACGCGGCGGAATCATTGACACGTATACCCGCCACACGTAACCTGCCGGCATGAGCGCCGTCATCGGCCCGACCGGGGCCATGCCCAGCGCGGGAGTCACCGTCGTGGTCCCGACCTACAACCGCGCCGAGAGCTTGCGGGCAACCCTCGCCACGCTGGGCGCGCAGGAGGTGCCGCCCGGGCTGCGGTGGGACATCGTGGTCGTGAACAACAACTCGCGCGACCACACGCCGCAGGTCGTGGAGGAATTCGGCAGCACCGCGAGCGTGCCCGTCCGCTATCTCTTCGAGGGAAAGGCGGGCAAGAGCCACGCGCTCAACGCCGGCATCGCCCTGGCCACGCACGACTTCCTGCTGTTCACCGACGACGATGTCCTGACCAGTCGCGCCTGGGTCGCTTCGGCCGTACTCGCCGTGTCGCGGTGGGGAGCGGACGGCATCGGGGGGCGCATCCTCCTGAAGTGGCCGGTGCCGCCGCCGCGCTGGCTGGCGAGGAACGCGGATGCGCAGCAGAATCTCGGGCTCATGGACTTCGGCCGGCCTCAGGCCATCGCCGCGCGCGTCCGAGGTGTGCCGGCCGTGTGGGGCGGGAACATGGGATTCAGGCGGGCCGTGCTCGAATCGCTCGGGGGCTTCGACACCACGCTGGGGCCGGTGGGCGACAAACATGCCCTGAGTGAGGATGTCGATGTGGTGCAGCGGGCGGTACAGAAAGGCTGGAAGGTCATGTACGACCCGTCGCTGCTCGTCTGGCACACGGTGGCGCCGGAGCGGATGCACAAGGCGTATTTCCGGAAGTGGGCGTTCAGGTACGGCGAGGCCGAGGCGAAGATTCTGCGCGTCGACCCGGCGCCGCGCCTGTTCGGCGTCCCGCGATGGAGGTACCGGGCGGCGATGGCTGCTGCGGCCGGGTGCCTGGGTCGGGCCCTGCTCCTGCGGGACGACGCGTTCGACCGCCAGCGCGAGCTCTTTCGGATGCTCGGCCAGGCGTGGGGCCTGGCGCGACGGGCTCGGGCTGGCCGGTGACGGCACACCGGCAGATCGCCTGCGTGGTGATGAGCCTGCGAAGCCCCGCTTACCTGGTGGACGCAGTCCGCTCGCTCCTCGCCCAGGATGAACCGGCCGAGCTCGTCGTGGTCAACTCAGGCGGAGGCGATCCCGAGAGCCTGCTGCGCGCCGCCGGGATCGATGTGCCCGTCATCACGCGCAAGGAAGTGCTCTATCCGGGAGGCGCGCGCAACCTGGGGATCGAGGCAACCGGCGCGCCCTATGTCGCCTTTCTTGCCTGCGACTGCCTGGCGGAGCCCGGATGGGTCAGCGGCAGGCTCCGCGCCCACCGGGCCGGCGCGCAGCTTGTGTCTGCGGCCATGACCAATCCCCGTCCGTACGCGATGTCGGCGGTTGCCTCGCACGTCATCCTGTTCGGCCGCCGCCTGCCCGGCACCCCGCCATCCCTGTGGCTGCACTACAGCGGATCCTATGACCGCAGGCTGTTCGAACAGTACGGGCCGTTCCGCGAAGACCTGCGAACCGGGGAGGATACCGAGTTCCGGAAGCGCCTGGGGCCCGAGGTGGTCCCGTACGCCGCCCGCGATGTACGAACGGGCCACCGCCATCCCACCTCGATCCTCTCCCTGATCCGTGACCAGTACCATCGAGGCGGGCGCACGGTCCGCGCGTACCGCATGATCTGGGGCGACGCCGCCGTCGCGCGCGCGATACGGGAAATCAGGCGGAGCTTCCTCGATGGCCTGCGATGGGCGTGGGCGGGGACCCGGCCGGGAGACCGATGGCCGCTCATCCTGTCCCTGCCGCACAGGCTCCTCGCCACGGCCGCCGCGGCCGTGGGCGCGCGCCTTGATTCGGCCAGGCACGAAGGGGGTGCGCCGGAGCGCACTCCCCCCCTTCATGCCTTGCTCGTCTGCCGCAACGAGATGAAATACCTGCCCGGGTACATCGAGAACATCTCTCCGCATGTGGACGGTATCGTGGCGCTGGACGACGGATCCAGCGACGGCTCCGCTGAGTTCCTGGAGAGGCAGCGCAACGTCCTGGAAGTGGTCAGGCTGCCGGCCACAACGCCGCACGTGTGGGATGAGCCCGGCAATCGGCGCAGGCTGCTGGAGGCCGCCGGGAGGCATCAGCCCGAATGGCTTATCGCCCTCGATGCCGACGAACGCGTGGAGCGCCATTTCCGCACCCGTGCCCTGAGCGCGATCGGCTGGGCCCAGCGCCGGGGCGTGGCGGCATGCGCCGTCACGTTCCGCGAGCTGTGGGACGCTCCCGACCAGTACCGCGCCGACGGGATCTGGGGAACGAAGCTGCGCGCCAACCTCTTCCGATGGCGTCCCGATCATGCGCTCGACGCCAAGGGCTTCCACGGGAGGTGGGCCCCCCTCAATGCCAACCCGGGCGGCGGCTTCCCTCCCGTGGACGTCGTGATCTATCACCTGCGCATGATCCGCTCCGAGGATCGCGCGGCCAGGCGCCAGCGGTATGAAGCGCTGGACCCCGGGAACACGTGGCAGGAGATCGGCTACGCCTACCTCACCGACACCAGTGGTATCCGGTTGGAGCGCTTGCCACCCGGCAGAGACTACTGCCCCATCGAAGACGAGCTCTCCCGGTAAACCACTGGCGCCCGAGCGCTCCCCCACCGCATGCTCATCGCGCGCCGAACACCGTTCAGAGGGCCAGGCGCCAGTGGCGTCGGAGGAAGCGGATCTGCTCGCCCGCCAGCCGCGCCGGGGTGTTCACGCTGGCCGGCGGAACAGGGACGAGGACGAGGACGGCGCCGAAGGACGCCGCGCGGCGGCTCCCGCCCGTTGCGCCCGCGGAACACATCGAGGCCGCCGCCGAGGAAGCGCATGGCCCGCGGCGCCGGGCGAAGCCTGCGCTTCAGCGCGCCGGGCTCTGCCAGAGGACGTGACCGACGAAGAAGGGGCCCAGGCTCTGGATGTACTCGGATGTCTGGGCCGTGTTCCGCATCGTCTGCACCAGGCGGGAGAGCGGGTGGAGGTCGCGGCTCACGAGGCCGATGACGAAGTCGTTGTCGTGGGTGTCGAGCCCGTGGCAGGCCAGGCGGACGTCGTGGGCCAGGTCGGCGTCGCCATAGCTGCGGCCGAGGGTGGCGTGCTCCCTCAGGATGGCGCTCTGCTCCTGCGGCGACAGCCGCGCGAAGGCCCCGACCCGGCGCAGCGGGTACCAGATGGCCCAGGGCCAAGCCGGATTGAGCACGGTGCGCCGCGGACGGTTGAGGAGCCAGTCCTCCAGGTCCGACTCGAAGCCGGAAGAGTAGCTGCGGCCCAGCATGGTCAGCTCGGGCTTGAGCGTCAGGGCAGCGAAGGGCTCCGTGCTGAGCACATCGCGGAGGCGCGTGACGAAGAAGGCCGGGTCCTCGGCGCAGGCGAGCAGGCCCACGCCCCGCGGGTCGCTGACGTCGGCGTACAGCACCGCCTCGATCCGGCTCGCCTCGAGCGCCCGCACCAGCCCCTTGCCGTCCGCGCAGCCCCCGAACACCTGCAGCAGCATGAACAGCCGCCGGCTCGACGTCCGCTGATTGGCCCCACGCTCCAGCACATCCACGCTGATCTCGCTCGCTGGACTGCCCTGCTGCCCGCCCGGTCGCGTCGTCATGCCCAGAGCCTACCAGCCCCACCCGACCTTGACAATGCAGCCCGGCGCCCGCGCGATCCCAGCGCCGTCTCCCGCGCCAGCTCGGCGATGCCTGTTCTTCGCGAACAGGGTGAGGCCGTCGCGCGTGGGCGGGCCGAGGACGACGAGCGTGTCGCAGCTGGTGGGCCAGTCGAGCCGGGTGTCGCTCATCGCCCCATTATGCGACACTCTTCGGCGACCCCATTTCCCGATGCGTCCCCGGGCGCGTCCACGGAGGCGACGATGGCAGACCAGGAAGACCTGCAGGCCGAGCTCGAGCGACTTCGCAAGGAGAACGAGGCCCTCAAGGCCCGCACCACGCGCGGCGTCTCCCTCCGTGTGAGCCCGAAGGGCGGCGTGTCCGTCTACGGGCTCGGCCGCTTTCCCGTCACCCTCTACAAGGAGCAGTGGGACAAGCTCCTGGCCATGGCCGACGACATCCGCGCCTTCGTCCGCGAGCACGAGGGCGAGCTCAAGGCCAAGGAGCCGCAGGTGAAGTGAGGCGCAGGCGCGCCCGGCTCGCGATGGAGCAGGCCCCCCGGTGGACACCAGAACACCGGCCAGTGGGCGAGCCCCCACCATCAGCGCCGGCCGCACGGCGGGCCGTCCACGCGGGTA
Organism: Candidatus Rokuibacteriota bacterium; assembly: GCA_016184305.1. GTDB lineage: Bacteria > Methylomirabilota > Methylomirabilia > Rokubacteriales > CSP1-6 > UBA12499. Next base: position 39,565 of record JACPCX010000116.1, read on the forward strand.
CTACCGGGTTGCGGCGCGGAGAGGCTCCAGCCGGGCGAGCGCCACGCTCACAACCTCGCAGCCCGAACCCCCGGCTTGGTTCCGGCGAGGCCGGGTCAGGAGGGTTCGAACAGGTGAACAATGACTTGGGCCGCTCGCTGATAATGGGCGTCGGTTGTCAAGATGGACAGGCCGTACTGCATGGCGCTGGCCGCGATCCAGATATCATTCGTCGGAATCGGAGTGCCGGCTTTCCACAGCCCCTCTACGATCACCGCGTAGCGCTCAGCCGTTTCCTCGTCCAGGCCGACCCCGCGTACCCTTGGAGAGGATAAGAAGGTCTGCAACTCCCGTTCATTCCTCGCTCTGTTCCGGCCTCTCCTGAAACCTGCGAGCAATTCCCCAAGAACGATGGGAGAGAAGTAGATCTCATCGGCTTGTTGGAGGGCGTGCTTGATCGCGGCATGGCCCCGCATGAATCCTGAATAGGCCGACGTGTCCAGCAAGACCCGCGTCATGACCACAGCGTGGGATCGATCACCCGCTGGCGGGCCAGGGCTCTATCGAAGGCCTTTGCTTCCACCTTGCTCCAGGACCCAGCCAGATCGTCCAGGTCATGATACGGAGACGCCTCCGTCTTCTTTCCCCGCCTTCCCAGCGTTTCTTCCAGGAGCCCAATCACGGCCTTGTTGGCGCTTGTCTGCTTCTGTCTGGCTCGCTCGCGGATGGTTCTTGCAACCTCCGGCGGGAGGTTTCTCAAGGTCACAGCCTTCATCGCCACCCTCCTGTGTGCAGCACCCCGTGCATCATCGTGATGCAAGTGTAACCGCCTGGGCGCTTCCAGTCAATCTCCCGGACCGAACATTGAACCCGCACAATGATGGCGGCCTGGGCGCCGAAGCGGTACCATCGAGCGCCAAGCGCGCTCACGCGGGCCGCGCGGGCGCTCAGGGAGTCGCCTGACGCGAGCTGAGCCGGAGAGGCAAGGCGGCCACCGGGCCAGGCAGAGGGTTTTGGTAGAGTGTTCCATGGCTGACCTCCAAGCTCGTGATTGGGGCTATGCCGAGCCCACATGGCGGCTCTGGCCCCTCCAGGCTCACCCGCGTTGAGCTGGCGGTCAGCCTCTCCACTTGGGAGTCATATCTGGACCGCGGCAACGGGTCATGGGGCCGGACGCGCCGCGGCCGGCGCGCCCCGGGGGCCGTTTGGCGCGCGACCTAATGTCGCCACAGGGTCACGAAGGAGGCAGTCCCATGGACTTAGGCGGGAGTCTCGGCCATCTCACGTATTCCACGCTCGTTCATCCCGGCGATACCTGGGAGGAGATGTGGCACAGCCTCACCACGTACGTTCCCGCGGTGAAGACACGCGTTTGCCCGAACAAGCCCTTCGGCGTGTCGTTGCGCATCTCCGGACAATCGGCCGGGCGTCTTACCGCCGATGCCAAGGAGCGCGCCCGGCTGGCGGCGTTCCTCGCCGACCACGACATGTATCTCTACACCGTGAACGCCTTTCCACACGGACAGTTCAAGGGCAAGCGCGTCAAGGAGCAGGTGTACGAGCCAGACTGGCGCACCGACGAGCGCGCGCTGTACACGATGCAGGTCGCGGACATCCTCGCCGAGATCGCGCCCGCGGGCATCGCCCCCTCGATCCAGAGCCCGCCGTGCGGCTTCAAACCGCGCGTGACGGGGCCCGACGTCGTGGACGCCTACACGCGCCAGGTGCTCAGGGTCGTCGCGCACCTGGTCAGGCTCGAGGAGCGCACGGGAACAACGGTCACGCTCGCGCTGGAGCCTGAACCGTTCTGTTTCATGGAAGTCACCTCCGAGACCGTGGACTATTTCACCCACCACCTGTATGCCGACAAGTCCGCCGAGGCGCTCGCGAAGGACACGGGACGCTCCGTTGCCGGGGCGCACGCTGCCTTGCGCAGGCACCTGGGCATCGTCTACGACATCTGCCACCAGGCCGTGGAATTCGAGGACATCACGGCATCGCTTGCCAGCCTGGTTGGCGCCGGCATCCCGATCTTCAAGCTGCAGGAAGCCGCGGCGTTGCGGGTGCCGGTCGTCACCCAGGAACTCGTCGACGCGCTCACGCCTTTTGCCGATACCGGTTACCTCACGCAGACCATCGAACACAGGGACGGCCGGCTGACGCGCTATCTGAATCTTGAAGACGCCTTCGCGGCCTGGAAGAAGGATCCGGGCCCCCGCGAGTGGCGCACGCACTTTCACGTCCCGGTGTTCCTCGACGATCTGGGGATGTTCAAGACCACCCGCTCCGCAATCGAAGAGGCGTTGCGCTTCCACAAGGCAACGCCCGTGTCCAGGCAGCTGGAAATAGAGACCTACACCTGGGACGTCCTCCCCGCTCACCTGAAGACCGGCGACATCACCGACTACGTGGTGCGCGAGATCGAGTGGGTGCGGGGCCAGCTCACCTAGCGGTCAAGCAGACGACACAAGCTTGAGGTTCTCGGACACCGTGAGGTTGATGATCTGGTAGGACCGACCGATCCCGCGCCGGGTGCGCAGATGACGAGGCACATGGGTCGCGTCCTCGCCCTTGAACCTGATCCCGCCGCTCGTCGGCGCCAGCTTGCCCGCGATCATGTTGAAGAACGTCGTCTTCCCCGCCCCGTTCGGCCCGATGACCGCCCGGAGCTCGCCCTGCGGCACCAGGAACGTCACGCGGTCCACCGCCGTCACGCCGCCGAACCGCTTCGTCAGCTCCCACGTTTCGAGAACGTGAGCATGGAGGCGCCCACCATGTAGAACGAGCCGTGCGCGAAGTTGACGACCCGCATCAGCCCGAAGATCAGTGACAGGCCCGAGGCCATCAGGACGTAGATGCTGC
>JACPCX010000079.1:0-6686 GCA_016184305.1 Candidatus Rokuibacteriota bacterium
AACAGGAGGCCTGAATGGCTTACATCATCGCTGAGCCCTGCATCAACGTGAAGGACAAGGCCTGCGTCGAGGTGTGCCCGGTGGACTGCATCTACGAGGGCCCAGAGATGCTCTACATCCACCCGGATGAGTGCATCGACTGCGGTGCCTGCGAGCCGGTGTGCCCGGTGAAGGCGATTTTCGCCGAGGACGAAACGCCGGCGAACTGGAAGCAGTTCATCGAGGTCAACAAGAAGTTCTTCGCCGACAACCCCGGCGTCAAGCCCGCGACCAAGACGTAATCCTCTTCACGCCGCCACGATCGACGGGGACCTCGCCCGCGCGGGTCCCCGTTCTCTTGTCCACGCAGGGCCCACTGCCCAGCCCGGGAGGCACCCACCCGGGCCGCTTGCACAGCCCGCCGTGCAGGTCCCGGACCGCCCCCCACGTATCCCGTTGAATTGCCGGCGACGCAGGCGTGGCACACCGCTTGCCTCGTATCGGGGGCATGAGTGGCGCGGCACCGAGGCCTGATCCCTTCCCCCCACGATCCCCGAATCCGCCGAAGCCGTCTCCCGGGTTCCACGGCGCCGTCACCGAGTTCAAGCGCCGGCTCATCGAGGCCACACTTGCTCAGCTCGGCGGAAACCGGACCCAGGCCGCGCGGGCGCTGGGGCTGCAGCGGACCTATCTCCTGCGGCTCATGCGTGAGTTCGGCGTGAACGTACCGCGCCAGGCTGCACCTGCCGGGTTGCAGTCGCGCGCGGCCGCGGTGGCCGGCGAGCGGCAACGCGCGGTCCGTTGATCCTGTCAAGGACGTTGACACCCGGGAGCTGGCGGTTTGAAATAGGCGGGTGAGCAGCGTCTGGATCGCCGGTGCGGGGATGACACGTTTCGGGAGGCGGGAGGAGAGCCTTCCCGATCTCATGGCCGAGGCCGCCCGCGCCGCCCTCGCCGATGCGGACGTGGAGAGTCCCGACGCCATCGTCGTGGCGGCCATGAACCCGGAGGAGTTCACCGGGGAAGGCAATTACGGCTCGCTCATCAACACGCACCTGGGCTTCTCCCGCGTGCCCGCCCTCCGCGTCGAGACGGCCACCTCCTCCGGGCTCGCCGCCTTCTACTGTGGCTACCTGGCCATCGCCGCGGGCTTCCATCGCACGGTTCTCGTCCTGGGCGGGGAGAAGATGAGCCATCTGCCCACGCCCCGCGTCTCGGAGATCATCGGGCGCTCCATCGATCCCAACGAGCGGCGCTATGGCACCACCATGCCGGCCCTCGCAGGGCTCATCACGCGCGCCGTCATGCACCGGACCGGCCTCACGCTCCGGGAGATCTCCCAGGTCGCGGTCAAGAACCACGCCCACGCCACGCGGAATCCGTACGCCCACTTCCAGGAGGCGGTGACGCTCGAGGCGGTGATGGACAGCCGCATGGTGGCCGACCCGCTCCGCCTCTACCACTGCTGCCCGATCTCCGACGGTGCCGCGGCAGTGGTCCTCCACGCCGAGGCGGGCCCGGTGCGGGTCGCGGGGATCGGGCAGGGGACCGAGGCCATCGCCGTCCGGTACCGCTACGATCTCACCTCGTTCCGCGCCACCCAGTCAGCGGCGCAGGCGGCCTACCGCATGGCCGGCTTCGGGCCCGAGCGCGTGGAGGTGGCGGAGATCCACGACGCGTTCTCGCCCTTCGAGCTGATCTCGCTGGAGGACACGGGGCTCATCCCGGCAGGCAAGGCCGGGCGCGCCACGCTCGACGGCGAGACGGCGCTCGACGGCCGGCTGCCGGTGAACCCGTCGGGAGGGCTCAAGGCGCGCGGTCATCCGCTGGCCGCCACGGGGATCGCCCAGATCGTGGAGCTGACGTGGCAGCTCTCCGGGCGGGCGGAGGGGCGGCAGGTGAAGGCCCGCGTCGGCCTGGCCCAGTCCATCGGCGGCATCGCCACCAACAACTGGATTGTCCTGCTGGAGGCGAGGCCGTGATCCACGAGACGATCGTCAGCGCCTCGCGCTGCCCCCGCTGCAGCCGTCTCGTGGTGCCGCCCGCGCCGACTTGCCCCGATCACGGGTTGCGGATGGAGCCGGACAGCGTGCCCGGGGTCGGGGAGGTCGTGTCCTTCACGACGCTGCATTCCCCGCCGGAGGGCTTTCGCTCGCCGCTGCACATCGCGCTGATCGAGCTCGAGGGCGGGGCCCGTCTCTTCTGCCACGGGGACGAGACCCGGGGCATCAAGATCGGCTCGCGCGTGGCCGTCGAGGCCGTGGACTCCATCTTCTACTTCTCGTCCCTGAGCTTCGCCGATCGGGCGCGCCTCTTCTGGCGACGGGCGGGCGCCCGGGGCGAGAAGGTGACCGCCATCACCAAGAGCGTCGTCAAGGGCATCTGGAAAGGGAGGTCTCGTGGCTAGAGAAAAGGGCCGGTCGAAGCCCGCCTCACGTGCTGCCCGGGGCCGCTCCCTTGCGGTGCGGCCGCCGCTGGCGGGGATTCGCGTCGTGGATCTGACCCGCGTGCTGGCGGGCCCCTTCTGCTCCATGGCGCTCGCCGACATGGGGGCGGAGGTCATCAAGGTCGAGGAGCCGGGCAAGGGCGATGACACGCGCGGCTGGCCGCCTTTTGCGGGCGGCGAGGCCACGTACTTCATGGCCGTCAACCGCGGCAAGAAGAGCCTCACGCTCAACCTGAAGGCGCCCGAGGGGCAGGACATCCTGCGCCGGCTGATCCGGCGCGCCGACGTGCTGATCGAGAACTTCCGCCCCGGCACCATGGAGCGCCTGGGCTTCGGCTGGGAACGGATGCGGGTGGAGAGCCCCCGGCTCATCTACTGCTCCATCTCCGGCTTCGGCGAGAGCGGGCCCGAGGCGTCGCGTCCCGGCTACGACCTCATCGTCCAGGGTGAGTCGGGAATCATGGACCTCACGGGCTTTCCCGACGGCCCGCCCGTCAAGGTAGGCAACTCCATCGCCGACCTGGTGTCCGGCATGGCCGCGGCTCAGGGAATCGCGCTGGCGCTGCTCGCTCGGGAGCGTGGGGGACGCGGCCAGAAGGTCGAGATCGGAATGCTCGACGTGATGGCCTCGCTCCTGACCTATCAGGCCGGGCTCTACTGGAACGCGGGCGGCCGGCCCGCCCGCCGCGGCAACCAGCACCCCTCCATCGTCCCGTACGAGGTCTTCCAGGCGCAGGATGCCTACCTCACGCTGGGCGTGGCGAACAACTCGCTGTGGGAGCGCTGTTGCGGGGCGCTGGGGCGGCCGGATCTGGCGAAGGACCCGCGCTTCGACACCGAGGCCCGGCGCGTGCAGAACCGCGACGCGCTGATCCCCCTGCTCAACGCCGAGCTTGGCACGCGGCCCGCAGCCGAGTGGCTCGAGCGGCTCGACCGGGCCGGCGTGCCGGCCGGCAGGATCAAGAGCGTGGGGGAGGTGTGCGAGAGCCCGCACCTGAAGGCGCGCGGGATGACGGTGACGCTCGCCCATCCCAAGGCGGGCCCCATCACCGTGATGGGCGTTCCGATCCGGCTCCGGGGTACTCCCGGCGCCGCCTCCGCGCCGCCGCCGCTCCTGGGCCAGCACACGGAGGAGATCCTCACGCGGCTCCTCCGGATGCCCAGGGCCAGGGTGGAGCGGCTTCGGGCCGCGGGCGCCATCTAGCAGGCTGCTGAAAAAGGCCCATCTGCTTCGTTGGCACCCTCGGCCGCACGCTCAACGTACAGCGAGTACGCCTCGCGTGCGGCCGTCGGGCGCCGCCTCGCATCTGGACCTTTTTGAGCAGCCTGCGAGTTCTTCAGCAACCTGCTAGGCGGGAATCTTGACACACCCGGTCGGGTGGCCGATGATGAGCCCCCATGCAGCGGCTCGTTAAGGTCTACGACACGACCCTGCGCGACGGCACCCAGGGCGAAGGAGTGTCCTTCTCCATGGAGGACAAGGTCCGCATCGCCCAGCGGCTGGACGCCCTTGGAATCCACTATATAGAGGGCGGCTGGCCGGGATCGAACCCGAAGGACCTGCGCTTCTTCAAGCGCGTCCAGGACGCCGTCTTCAAAACCGCCAAGATCACCGCCTTCGGCGCCACGCGCCGCCCCGGGTTGCGCCCGCAGGAGGATCCGAACCTGCAGGCCCTCGTCGAGGCCGGTCCGCCCGTCGTCACCATCTTCGGCAAGTCCTGGGACTTCCACGTCACCTCCGCGCTGGGCACGACGCTCGAGGAGAACGTGGCCATGATCGGCGACTCGGTGGCCTATCTCCTGAAGCACTTCGAAGAGGTCATCTTCGACGCCGAGCACTTCTTCGACGGCTTCAAGCGGAATCGCGAGTACGCGCTGCAGACGCTCCGCGCGGCGGAGGCCGCCGGCGCCCACTGTCTCGTCCTCTGCGACACCACCGGCGGGAGTCTCCCGCACGAGGTGTCGGAGATCATCCGCGAGGTCAAGAAGGTGGTGAAGCCGGTCACGCCGCTGGGGATCCACGTCCACAACGATACCGAGTGCGCCGTGGCCAACACGCTCGCCGCCGTGGCCGAGGGCGTCAACCACGTCCAGGGCACCATCAACGGCTACGGCGAGCGCTGCGGCAACGCCAACCTCGTCTCCATCATCCCGAACGTGATGCTGAAGCTGGGGCTCCGGTGTCTCCCGGAGGACCATCTGCGGGATCTCAGGGCCGTCTCGCGCTTCGTCTCGGAGCTGGCCAACCGCAAGCCCTGGCAGGCGCAGCCCTATGTGGGGGACTCCGCCTTCGCCCACAAGGCGGGCATCCACGTCTCCGCCGTGCTGAAGCATCCCGAGACCTACGAGCACGTGACTCCCGAGCTGGTGGGCAATCACCGGCGGGTGCTGGTGTCGGAGCTCGCCGGCCAGTCCAATATCCTCTGGAAGGCGAAGGAGTACGGGATCGATCTCGACAAGAACACGCCGGATGCGCGCCGCATCCTCGAGATGCTCAAGCGCCTGGAGGACGAGGGGTTCCAGTTCGAGGGCGCCGAGGCCTCCTTCGAGCTCCTCATGGAGCGGGCCCTGGGCAACCACCGGACGTACTTCGAGCTCGAGGGCTTCCGCGTGATCGTCGAGGAGGACAATGGCGACGTGGAGCCCGTGGCCGAGGCCACGGTGCGGCTGCGCGTCAAGGGCATCGAGGAGCACACCGCGGCCTCTGGCAACGGCCCGGTCAACGCGCTGGACCACGCCCTCCGCAAGGCGCTCGAGGAGTTCTACCCGAACCTGCGCGAGATGTCGCTGCTCGACTACAAGGTGCGCATCCTGGACGAGACGAAGGGCACGGCGGCCAAGACCCGCGTGCTGATCACCTCCGGGGACGGCGACGAGACCTGGGGCACGGTGGGTGTCGCCGACAACATCATCGAGGCCTCGTGGCGGGCGCTCGTGGACTCCATCGAGTACAAGCTGCGCCGGGACGAGAAGCAGGGGCGCCGGTAGCCCGGGCGCCCGGGACCGCGAGACGGGCCGGCTGTCGCGCTTCGTCCTCACCGAGATGCTCGCCAACTGGGATATCGCCACGGCCGACCGGCGGCCCATGTGCGCCGACACCGGGCTGCCCCGCTACTACGTCAAGCTCGGCAACGAGGCCGCGGTGCAGGGGGGGCTCGTGGCGCTCGAGCGGGCGCTCCGGCGCGCCACCGCGGAGGCCACGGCGTCGATCCCGCTCCGGCCCAACCGCGTCCACCCCCTCACCCGCGAGGACCAGAACAACAACGTGGGGTTCCACGCGCCGGAGGTCGCCTACAGCGTCGAGCCCGCCGCGGACTGGATCGACGTGACCACCGTCCACAAGGGCGGCCTCTTCGGCACGGACTGGCGCATCCTCTTCCCGGGCGACGGCATCGCCGGCATCAAGCGCTTCTTCGTGGACACCCTCGTCGCGGGCGGCAAGCGCGGGCTTGCCTGCCAGCCCGCCATCGTCGGCGTCGGGATCGGCGGCGCCAAGGACACCTGCATGCGCCTCGGGAAAGAGGCGGCGTGTCTGCGGGTCGTCGGCAGCAAGAATCCCGATTCCGCCGCCGCCGCGCTCGAGGAGGAGCTGACGGCGCTGGGCAACTATATCGGCATTGGCGCCATGGGCTTCGCCGGCACCGCCATGGTGGTGGCGACGCATGTGGAGCTGGCCCACACTCACACGGGCGGCATGCCCGTGGCGATCCACCAGTTCTGCCTCTCCTCGCGGCGCGCGACGGCCCGGATCCATCCGGACGGCCGAGTCGAGCTCCGCACCGATCCGGACTGGTTCACCGACTACTACCGGCGCTCGGGGATCGAGTGATGGCGTCGGAGCGGCTCGACGACGTCCGCATGGACGAGGTTCATCTCACCACGCCCGTGCCGGCGCACGACCTCAGGGCCCTCAAGCTCGGCGATGTGGTGTACCTCAGCGGGTTGCTCTACACGGCGCGCGAGGGCGTTCCACCGTGCGCCCCGACGGCAGCCATGCCGTGGAGGCGGTCACGGCCACGGCAAGCTTCCGCTTCGGCAAGTCCATGGCGGCGTGGTTCGATCGCTCCGGGGCCAGGGTCATCGTCGGCAAGGCGGGGCTCACCGAGCGGGCGTATCGCGAGTGGTTTGTCCCCCACGGCGCCGTGTACCTCACCACCGTGGGCTACGGCCTCGGCGCCACCTACGGTCGCTCCATCACGCGCGTGCGCGACGTCCACTGGCTCAAGGAGCTGGGCATCGCCCAGGCGCTCTGGGTGCTCGA
>JACPCX010000080.1:0-5389 GCA_016184305.1 Candidatus Rokuibacteriota bacterium
CACCCATGAGAGTCCTCGCGCTCCTCCCCGACAGGTGCACCGGCTGTCTCCGGTGCGAGCTCGCCTGCTCCTACGTGCAGACCGGCAGCTTCCAGCCGGCGAAATCCGTGATCCGCGTCTCGCCCTTCGAGGGCTACACCTCCTATGCCCCGTACACGTGCACCCAGTGCGCCGAGGGCTGGTGCATGACCGCCTGCCCCGTGGGGGCCATCCGGATCAACGCGGCGGGCGCGAAGGATGTGCTCGACGACCGGTGCGTGGGCTGCAAGCTCTGCACCGTCGCCTGCCCCTACGGCACCATGTTCTACGACGCCGACACCCACAAGGCCTACAAGTGCAACCTCTGCGACGGCGCGCCTGCCTGCGCCGAGGCGTGCCCCACCCAGGCCATCGTCTACCGCGAGGGGGAGCCCGCCGACTGGCTCGGGGACTTCGCCGCCGAGCGAACAGCGCGCCTGCTGGCCCAGGAGGTGGAGTGATGCCCACCCGTCATCTGATCATCGGCGGCGGCACGGCCGGGCTCAACGCCATCCGGACCATCCGGGAAGAGGACGGAGGGGCGTCCGAGATCACGCTCGTCTCCGCCGAGCGGCCGTACTCGCGCATGGTCCTGCCGTACTACCTCGGCCAGAGCATTGCCGAATCCCATGTCTTCACCGCGACGCCGGCCTCGCTGGCGGCCTGGAAGGTCAAGACGCTGATCGGACGGCGCGCCGCGGCGCTGGACCCGGAGGCCAACGCTCTGACGCTGGACGACGGGACCCGGGTCGAGTACGACGATTGCCTGATCGCCACGGGCTCGCGCGCGGCGCGGCCGCCGATCCCCGGCGCCGACGGCCCGGGGTTGCACTCCTTCTGGACGCTCGAGGAGGCGCGCGCCGTCATCGCCGCCGTCGCGCCCGGCCGTCGCGTCGTCATGGTGGGCGCCGGCTTCATCTCCTTCACCATCCTCAACGCCATCCTCTCCCGCGGCGCCCGACTGACCATCGTCGAGGTCGCCCCGCGCATCCTTCCGAGGATGGTCGATGCCGGTTGCGCCGAGCTCGTGGCGGGGTGGCTCACGCGGCACGGCGTCGCGATCCGGACGGGCGTCACGGTCACCCGTATCGAGGAGCGCCGCGGCACGCGCATCCTCCACGTGAAGAAGGGGGAGGCGCTCCCGGCCGACGTGGTGATCATGGCCACGGGCATCCGGACGAATCTCGAGTGGCTCCGGGACTCCGGCATGGACATGGCCGAGAGCGGGCAGGGGGGGATCCTGGTGGACGATCACCTGCGCTCGAGCATCCGCAACGTGTATGCGGCAGGCGATGTGGCGCGCGGCCGTAACCTGATCACCGGCGCCGCCGAGGTGCACGCCATCGAGCCCACGGCTCAGGAGCACGGGCGGGTGGTGGGGGCCAACATGGCGGGCCGCGACGTGGCCTACCGCGGCAGCCTCCTCATGAACATCGTGGAGGTCTGCGACCTGGACATCGCGTCCTTCGGCCAGTGGGACGACGCCGCGGCCGAGGTGTACACGGCCGTCCGACCCGATCGCTCGCAGTACCGCAAGCTGCTCTTTCACGGCGGCCGGCTCACCGGCGCCATGATTTGCGGGCCCGCCAAGGACATCTGGACGACCAACGACGTGGGGATCCTCAAGGGGCTGGTCCAGTCCGGGGTGGATCTCTCGGCCTGGAAGTCCCATCTCGAGCGGAACCCCTTCGACATCAAGCCGGCCTTCATGGCCGCGCGCACGCCGGGGCGGCTCTTGCCGCAGACCGTGCTGGGCCGGCCCTCCAGCTCACCCGACCTCCCCCAATCGGTGAACGCATGAGCCCGACAGCGACCGCCAAGCCTTCCTCGTCCACGTCTCGGCCCGCCCCGCCGCTCCCGGGTGGCTACGCGGGGAAGCTCCTGCGTGTCAATCTCTCCACGGGGAAGGTGTGGACCCAACCGTGGAGCCCCGGTGAGATGCGCGAGTACCTGGGAGGCGTCGGCCTCGGCGCGAAGATCCTCTACGACGAGGTGGGCCCCAAGATCCACTGGGACCACCCGGAGAACCGCCTCATCATGGCCACGGGTCCGCTGGCGGGACTGCCCGTCTGGGGCACCGGCGGGCTCAGCGTGATCACGCGGGGGGCGCTGACCGGCGGCGCCACCTCGACCCAGGCCAACGGCTTCTTCGGGGCGGCGCTGAAGTTCTCGGGCTACGACGCCATCGTGATCCAGGGGCAGGCGAAGAAGCTCTCCTACCTCTACATCAACGACGACGCCGTCGAGGTCCGCGACGCCGCCCACCTCAAGGGCAAGGATACCTGGGAGACGCAGCAGGCGCTGGAGGCCGAGCATGGGCTCTCCGGCCACCGCCTGTCCGTCTACTCCGTCGGCCCCGCGGGCGAGAACCTCGTCCGCTTCGCGGCCATCCAGGGGGACTACGGGCACGTGGCCTCCAAGAACGGTTGCGGTGCGGTCATGGGCAAGAAGCGGCTCAAGGCCGTGTGCATCGTGCGCGGGACCAAGGCCCTCGCCGCCCACGACACGCGCGGGCTGATCCAGGCCGCCGACGACATCGCCCACGACCTCAAGACCGATCCGTCGTCGGCCGTCCTCTACAACTGGGGCACGCTGTTCGGCGTGACGAACCTGTACAAACTCGGCGTACTCCCGATCAAGAACTACACGACCAATGTGACCACGGTGGACATGGCCGAGTGGGAGCCCGCCAAGCTCCGCCACGGGTTCGACCACCGGGGGCACCAGTGCAGCGCCTGCGGCATGCACCACTGCCATATCCAGGTGATCCGCAAGGGGCCGCATGCCGGCGAGCGCGTGGACGAGCCGGAGTACGAGGGGTGGTCGGGGGCGGGCTGGCAGCTCGGCGTCACCGACAGAGAGGCGATCTCCTGGCTCAACACGCGCGTCGACCGCGCCTGCGTCGACGTCAACGAGTTCGGCTGGGTGTGCGGCTGGGTGATGGAGTGCATGGACAAGGGCTACCTCACCGAGAAGCAGGTGGGCTTCACGCTCACCTTCGGCGACGCCGAGGGGGCGTACCGCCTGCTCCAGATGATCTCCCACCGCGAGGGCTTCGGCGACATCCTGGCCGAGGGCGTCAAGCGGGCGGCGGAGAAGGTGGGGGGCGAGGCCGCCCGGTGCGCCGTCTACACCAGGAAGGGCGCCACGCCGCGCGGACACGACCACCGCGGGCGCTGGGACGAGATGCTCGACACCTGCACCTCGTCCAACGGCACCATGGAGAGCGCGAACCCCACTCATCAGACGGAGATCGGACTGCCCGGGCGCATCAACCCCTTCGACGGCGAGCAGGTGGCTCGGCTCACGGGTGGCATCCTCGGCCGGCGTCACTTCGAGGATTCGCTCGGAGGGTGCTCCTTCACCTTCCGGACGCGAGTGGAGATGCTGGCGCGGGCGCTCTCGGCCGCCACGGGATGGAGCTACCGGCTGGAGGATGCCATGCGGCTGGGCCGGCGAACCGCGGCCATCCTGCGCGCCTTCAACCTGCGCTGCGGTATCGGCCCCGAGTCGGAGTATCCGTCCGAGCGCTACGGCTCGCGGCCCGTGGACGGTCCCGCCAAGGATCACCACGTCATGGACCAGTGGGAGCGGATGCTGGACGTCTGGTACGAGACGGTGGGCTACGACCGCAAGACCGGCAAGCCGAAGAAGGACACGCTCCACGCCCTCGGCCTCGACTGGCTCGCCAAAGACCTGTGGAGGAAATGATCTGCGAGGCGCAGCCGCAGGCGAGCCGAGCGGAGACGGAGATGGTTCCGAGCGGAGCGAGGTGGCGAGGCGCAGCCGCAGGCGAGCCGAGCGGAGACGGAGATGGTTCCGAGCGGAGCGAGGCCGGAGTATTGACGGCCACCATCGAGGTCACGACCTGGGTGACCAGGTGCGTGGGCGGCGACGGGTCGGGTAGCCGGCTCTTCGAGGAACCCGTGACTGCAGACGACACGCTCCGCACGCTGCTGAGGCGCTGGTCGGCCCGCTTCCCCGAGCTGGAGGCGGCATTGTGGAACCCGGCGCGCACCGACCTCGGCGAGCACATCGAGGTGGTCGTGAACGATGCCGTTCTCGGCGTGACTCACCAGCTGGACTCGCCCCTCCAGGGCGGCGAGCGCGTCACGCTTCTGGGTCAGTTCATGGGGGGCGCCATGGTGGGTGCTCTTTCTATCACATGCCCCCCTTTCTGGCCGTCGAAGATCTGACCAAGAGCTTCGGCGGCCTGCGCGCTGTCGACCGCTGCTCGCTCGAGGTGCGCGAGGGGACGATCACCGGGCTCATCGGCCCCAACGGCGCCGGGAAAACGACCCTCTTCAACCTCCTCACCGGCTTCCACCGGCCCGACGGCGGGCGCGTTCGGTTCCGGGGCGACGACATCACCGGGCTCCCGGCCCACAAGGTCTTCCGACGCGGCATCTGCCGGACCTTCCAGATCCCGCGCGAGTTCAAGAACCTCTCCGTCCTCGAGAACCTCATGGTGGTGGCGCCCGACCAGGCCGGCGAGCGGCTCTGGGTGCCGTGGCTCCAGCCTGGGCGCGTGCGGCGTGACGAGACGCGGCTGCGCGAGCGCGCGATGGTCGTGCTCGAGCAGGTGGGGCTCGCACGGCTCGCCGGCGAGCCGGCCTGGACGCTCTCCGGCGGGCAAAAGAAGCTCCTCGAGCTGGCCCGGACGCTCATGGCCGAGCCGGCGCTGCTCATGCTCGACGAGCCGGGGGCCGGGGTGAACCCGACGCAGATGAAGGAGCTGACGCGCTACATCCAGTGGCTCGCGGCGGAGCGCGGTGTCACCATCCTGTTGATCGAGCACGACATGGACCTCGTCATGACCATCTGCAACCCGGTCATCGTCCTGAGCGAGGGCCGCCCGCTCGCCGAGGGACCGCCTGACATCATCCGCAAGGACCCGCGGGTCCTCTCGGCCTACCTGGGAGCCCGGCACGCGTGAGTCTCCTGAGCGTCGAGGGCGTGACGGCCGGGTACGAGCAGATGGAGATCCTCCACGACGTCTCGATCGAGGTCCGTTCCGGCGAGATCGTGACGCTGATCGGGCCCAACGGCGCCGGGAAGTCCACCCTGATGAAGACCGTCTTCGGCCTGCTCACGCCGCGCCGCGGCTCGATCCGCCTCGAGGGCCAGGACATCACGGGGCTCGCGCCGAGCGCACTCGTCGGTCGGGGGCTCTCGTACGTCCCGCAGGTGGATAACGTCTTCCCGTCGCTCACCGTCGAGGAGAACCTCGAGATGGGCGCGGTTGTCCGCCGCGACGACTTCCGCGGGCGGCTGGAGGAGGTCCTCGGCCTCTTCCCCACCCTCGTCCCCAAGCGGCGCCTCAAGGTGGGCGGGCTCTCGGGGGGCGAGCGCCAGATGGTGGCGATGGGCC
>JACPCX010000225.1:0-2419 GCA_016184305.1 Candidatus Rokuibacteriota bacterium
ACGAGGAAGAAGAGGCCCGGGTTCGTGCCCTGGGATTCCGCATAGAGCGGCAGATACGCCGCCATCAGCCCGTGAGTCCACATGAGGCAGAAGACGATGACGCAGGGGTAGGCCACCCTGCGGCTCAGCATTGCCCCGAGGCCGAGCCGGACGGCCGCCGGCGCCGGCAGGGTCTCCCGCTGCACGACGGCCAGGGCCAGCGCTGCCAGAGCGACGGCCGCCGAGATGGCGAAGAGCCAGGAGAAGCCCAGGCGCCCCGACAGCCAGACGGCGATGAGCGGCCCCAGCGCCAGCGCGACGTTGCTGGCGGCGCCCCAGAACCCCAGGATCTCCCCGCGACGCGCGGGCGGCGCCAGGTCCGCGACCATGGCGGCGCTCCCGGTGGGATAGAGCCCCATGCCGGCGCCGTGAACGAGGCGCACGCCGAGCAGCCCGATGGCCGTGCGGCTCACGCCGTAGAGGAGGGAGGCCGCGACGAACAGCGCCGACCCCGCCAGCATCAGCGGCCGGCGGCCGAAGCGGTCCGCCGCCCAGCCGGCCACGGGCTTCACGAGCATGGAGGAGACGGCGAAGAAGCCGATGATGAGGCCGATGAGCGACTCCGGGATGCCCAGGCCGCGCGCGTACAGCGGCAGCGCCGGGAGCAGCAGGTAGAAGGAGAGAAAGAAGGTGAAGGCGCCGACCCAGAGGAGCAGGAACTGCGGCGAGAGGATGCGGCCGGCGAAGGCGCTCACCGAGGGAGTCTAGCCTTGCCCTGCTCAATGCGTCAATCGCGTCACAGGCCTGACCAGCGCCCCGCGCCGGCTGGGCGAGTTCCCGACGCCGACGGATCTGCGCGCGGCAAGGGCCGCCGCTCGCCCCGGAGCGCGGCCCCCGATCAGCTGAGGCGTTCGATCCCCGGGAAGCCGTCGAAGCCGGAATCGAAGCTCAGGATGCGGCGGATGCCCTCTCGTTCCATGACAGCCACGTGGATGGCGTCCCGGGCCGACAGGCGCCGGCTCCCGAAGACGATGGTGCGCGCGCGCGCAACGGCCGGGAGATCGACCGGGAAGACCTCGTCCACGAGGCCCAGCACGGCATCGAAGGCCGGCTGGATCGCGTCGAGACGGTCGATGGCGACGTAGCGATGGAGAATCTCCTGGAGCACCTCGGCGTCGGTCACGAGGCGCTCCCGCTCGGCGATGCAGCGCTCCAGGAGCCGCTGCGCGTCCGCCTTCAGGGGATGCGGGGCCCCCACCAGGTACATGGGGATGCGGCGAAAGCCTCAGCGCAGAAGCCGGACCGGCTACGGGTACGCGCGAAGGAGTCTTGGACGGCCATCCGCTGCTCGGCGCATTTAAGCAGAGCGTCGTCGGGGAATCAATCAGACCGTGGGCGTATCGGACGTGGGGCGTCAGCCGGGCGTCGTGCGCAAGAACCTCATGACGATGCAGGCGACCGGCGCGGCGACGGCGTCCGCCGGACGGGTCATCCCTTCAGACCGGTCACGGAGATGCCCTTGACGAAGAATCGCTGAAACGCCAGGAACACCACGACCATCGGCAGGACCGTTGCCACGACCGCCGCCATCACGAGGTGCCAGTCGGCGAACATGCCCATGAGGCCGTAGAGCCCGAGAATGACCGTGCGGACATCGTTCTTCTGGAGGAAGACCAGCGGGCCCAGGAAGTCGTTCCACGTGTTCTGGAACGCAAAGATGGTGACCGCGGCCAGCACGGGCTTCGACAGCGGAAGCATGATCCGCCACCAGATGCCGATCTCGCTGGCGCCGTCGATCCGCGCGGCGTCCACCAGCTCGGAGAGAGGGAGGAACGTGTTGATCCACCCGAGTTGCTGGAAGAGGACGAAGAGCGGGACCAGGCGGACGATCAGGGGGACCATCAGCGTGCTCAGGAGCACGACGAAGAGGATGTCCCGCCCGGGGAACCGGAAGCGCGCGAAGCCGTAGGCGACCAGGGAGCAGGACAGGAGGTCGCCGACGATCCCCAGGACGGCGATGATCGCCGTGTTCCGGAAATAGAGCGGGAATGGCAGGAGCCGGAACAGGGCCTCGGGAAAGTTGGCGAGGGTCAGGGAGGTCGGCAGAAGGTCCGGCGGGTACGCGAAAGCGAGCTCGGCGGGCCGCAGCGCGGCGAGGAGTATCAGGTAGAGGGGCATCAGCATCACGAGGGCCGCGACGGTCAGGAGCCCCAGGGCCACGACGTCGGCGCCGCGGACGCGCGGCCGGCCCGGGCGTTGGCGCGGGGCGCCGGGGTCGGCGCTAGAGGCGCTCATACTGCACCAGCGGCGTGGAGACCTTCAGCAGGAGCACGGTGAAGATCAGGATGATGACGAAGAGGATGACGGAGAGCGCCGAGGCGTAGCCCATCTGGAAGAGCTCGAAGGCGTGACGGTAGATGTACAGGACGTAGAACAGGCT
>JACPCX010000081.1:0-5526 GCA_016184305.1 Candidatus Rokuibacteriota bacterium
CGGCTCAGGATGACGGCGGACTCCATCGAGTTCGCGAGCCGGGAGATGCCGCGCTTCCACGCCTTCCTCGAGGACACCTACTACATCAGCGACGGGGGCCTCGACGCCGTCGAGGAGATGGCGCTGGGGTTCGTCGAGATCCGCTATGTGGTGCGGGAGCTGCTCCGGCGCGGCCTCCCCGTGGACAGCTTCGCGCCGCGCATCGCGATCCTCGTCAACTGCGGGATGGACTTCTTCGAGGAGATCGCCAAGATCCGGGCGACCCGGCGGCTCTACGCGCGGATGATGCGGGAGGAATTCGGCGCGCGGGACCCCCGCTCGCTGGCGGTGAACATCGCCTCCCATACCTCGGGGCTCTCGCTCACCGCCCAGCAGCCGGTCAACAACATCGTCCGCGGCACGGCGCAGGCCCTGGCGCTGGCGCTGGCCGGCGTCCAGGGGATCGAGATCTCCGGCTTCGACGAGGCCTTCCGCACGCCCAGCCCGGAATCCCACCTGGTGGGGTTGCGCACCCAGCAGGTGATCCAGCTCGAGGCTGTTCCAGGACGCCATGGAGCGGCACGCGGGGCAGGTCCGGGACGGCACGACGCCTCAGGTGGGCGTGAACGTCCACCGGATGCCTGCGCACGAGGACACCTTGCTGCGGGCCGTGGCCGAGCGGAAGATCGAGCCCTCCCGGGAGCGCGTCGAGCGGATCCGGGCCTTCAAGCGGTCGAGGGACTCCCGCCGGCTCCGCGCCACCCTGGAGCAGGTGAGCCGGGCCGCGCGGGACACCACGCAGAACCTGATGCCGCCGATCATCGCCGCCACGGAGGCAGGCGCCACCATGGGCGAGGTCGCGTGGGTGCTGCGCGCGGCCCACGGTGTCCCCGGCGATCCCTTCGGGATGATGGAGCCGCCGCTGTGAGGCCGATCCGTGTGCTCATCGGCATGCTCGGCCTGGACCAGCACGAGGTGGGTGCCGTGGCCGTGGCTCGCCTCCTCCGCGACGCCGGCATGGAGGTGATCTATCTCGGCCGGTTCAACCTGCCTCCAGGCATCGTCAAGACCGCGGGGGACGAGAACGCCGACGTCATCGGGGTCTCCTGCCACTCGTGGGAGTACCTGCACTACATCGACGAGCTGCTGGCGCTGCTCCGTCAGCGGGGGCTCGACATTCCCGTGGTCGCCGGCGGATCGGTGCTCACCGCGGGCGACGAGCGTCTGCTCCGGGACAAGGGCGTGGCCGCGACCTTCGGCCCGACCTCGTCGGTGGAGGACATCCCCGGCGCGATCCGGAGCCTGGTCACTGGCGCTCGAAGACCGCGAAGCCCCTCTCCGCCTGCCTGAGGCTGCCGGCGACGACGCGGGCGAGCCGGGGGACTGCGCGCGCGAGGAGCATCCGGGCGAGGGCGCCGGCGTCCGCCTCCTGAGCCGGGGCCTCGACCTTGTTGACGAAGACGATGAGCCGGCTCGCCGGCGGGGCGCCTCGCGCCAGGCCCCGCGGCCCGATGAGCAGCTCGACCGCCGCCTCCACCGTGACGGGGGCGCCCATGGGGAGGCCCGTGATCTCGCAGGCCAGCGCCGAGCGGAAGACATGCGCCTCGTCGAGCGGCCGGCCGAGCGCATCGGCGCCCATCACCAGCACGCAATCGGTGGAGGCAGGGGCGAAGACCGGCTCCCCGTCGCGCGCTGCCTTGAGCGGTCGCCCCGCGCTGCCGTCGGCCTCCACGATGATCACCTCGGCCACACCGGAGCCGGCGAGGGCGTCCACGAGCGCCGCCGGGATGCCGGCGAGCTTGCCGTCTGGGTTGATGCGCTGGGCCACGGTGATGTGCCCGTGCCGGGTCAGCAGAGAGGCGATGGCCTCGCGCCCGCCGGGGCGCTCCTCCAGCAGCAGGAGCGCCGGGCTCTCGCCCGGGCCCGGCGGGTAGATGAGGGTGGTGGTCGTCGTGAGCACGCGTCGACCAGCGCCCAGCAATGCGCGCGCCAGCGCATACATGAGCGTGGTCTTGCCGCCGCCGCCGGCCAGGCTCAGGACGCGGCCGGGCCCGGTGTCGAAGGCCTCGAGGAGGGAGTGCCTGCGCGTCACGCGGAGCAACTTCCCACAGCGGCTCATCCTTGACAAGCCGGGTGGCGCTGCCTATAAGGGCGTGAGCCCGAGCGCACCGACTCCGGGGCCGATGGCCCAGCCGCGGGCTGGCGCACCGGGGAGATGATCCATGACCAATGCAGTCACCGCGTATCTCGACGCCCACATCGCCGCCGGGCGGGGCGGGCGCACCGCCATCGTGACTCCGACGGGGAGCCACACCTACGCCGAGGTGCTCGCCGCCGCCTGCCGGGCGGGGAACGCCCTGCGCGGCCTGGGGGTCGAGCCCGAGCAGCGCGTCGCGATGCTCCTCTCCGACGGGCTGCCCTTCATCGTCACGTTCTTCGGCGCGCTCAGGATCGGCGCCGTTGCCGTCCCGCTGAGCACGCGCTTGAGACCGGAGGCCCAGGCCGCGATCCTTCGCGACAGCCGCGCCAAGGTGCTCGTGGCCGATGCGGCGCTCGTGGAGGGGCTCCGGCCCGTGCTCGCCGGACTGCCGCATCTGCGCGCCGTCGTCGCTGCCGGGCCGGCCAGGGGATTCCCGAGCCTCGACGAGCTGTGCGCGAAGGCGCCGGCCGTCCTCGCGCCCGAGCCCGTGAGCCCGGACGATATGGCCTTCTGGCTCTACACCTCGGGCACGACGGGGGTGCCGAAGGGGGCCATCCACCTCCATCGCGACCACCTCGCCTGCCACCACTACGCCTTCGACGTGCTCGGGGTCACGGCCGAGGACCGGGCGCTCGCCACCTCGAGGCTCTTCTTCGCCTACGCCCTTGGCAACTCCTTCCTCCTCCCGTTCTTCGCCGGGGCCTGCACCTTCCTCAACCCCGCCTGGCCCGAGCCGGCCATGGTCGCCGAGAGCATGCTCCGCTTCAGGCCCACGATCCTGTTCTCGGTGCCGACCTTCTTCGCGCGTCTGCTGCGCGCCGACCCGCCTCCTGAAGCCTTCCGCTCGCTCCGCTTCGCGGTGTCGGCGGGCGAGCGCCTTCCCGCCGAGCTCTACCGCGCCTACCGCGAGCGCTTCGGCCTCGAGATCCTCGATGGGATCGGGGCCACCGAGACGGTCTTCATGGTCCTCTCGAACCGGCCGGGGCAGAGCCGCCCGGGCTCCACGGGCACCCCGGTGCCGGGCACCGAGGTACGCTTGGTTGACGCCGGCGGCCACGAGGTCCGGGAGGGGGAGGAGGGCATCTTGCACGTCAAGACAGGATCGGCGAGCCCGGCCTACTGGAACCGTCTCGACCGATCGCGCGCCGCCTTCATCGGCGAGTGGTTCCGCACGGGCGACGTGTACCGGCGCGACGCCGACGGCTTCTACTACCACTGCGGGCGCGAGGACGACTTCTTCAAGGTCGCGGGCCTGTGGGTCGCGCCCGCGGAGGTCGAGACGGTGCTGCTCTCGCATCCCGGCGTGGCCGAGGCCGGCGTGGTCGGCGGCGAGGAGCCGAGCGGCCTCGTGAAGCCCTTCGCCTTCGTCGTGCCGAAGGATGAGGCGAAACCGACAGACGAGCTGGTGGCCGAGCTCACCGCGCTCGTGGAGAGCAACCTCGCCCCTCACCAGCGCCCGAGGAAGATCCTGGTGGTCCCCGAGCTGCCGCGCACCGCCACGGGCAAGCTCCAGCGTTTCGTTCTGAAGGAGAGGATCCCGCAGGCATGACCGTGGTGAGCCACACCGAGCACATCCGCGTCCGCTGGAGCGAGGCCGACCCCGCGGGGATCGCCTTCTACCCGCGCTTCTTCGAGTGGTTCGACATCGCCACGGAGGCCCTCTTCGAGTCCCTGGGGCTGCCGTGGCCGGAGATCTTCCCGAAGTACCGCGTGGTGGGCGTGCCCATCGTCGAGTCGGGGGCGCGTTTCGTCGCTCCCGTCCGCTACGGGGACGAGGTGACCGTGCGCTCCACCGTGACGGAGGTACGCGACAAGACGTTCAGGGTGGAGCACGAGGTCTCGGTGGGGGACACCCACTGCGCCACGGGTTTCGAGGTGCGCGCCTGGGTGGGCGTGGCGGAGGCGCCGGGGGCCCGGCTCAGGGCGCGGGCTTTTCCCCCTGATGTCGCCCGCAGCCTGAAGGGCGCAGGAGGCTGACATGGGCACTCTCGCCGGGGTCTATCTCACGGTTCACACGCCACGCTACTGCACCTACGAGGCGGCCTTCGAGGGCAAGCTCGCCTCCGAGGTGTTCCGGCCCGTACGCGACGGCCTCGTGGCCCAGGGCCGGGAGGTCGCGGCCGCGCGCCTCGACGTGATGGTGGTCAATTCCTGCCACCTGATCTCGACCTTCCCCACCGTCGTGGACGGCACCCCTCGCCACCAGGGCGTGCTCACGGCACAGGAGGCCCCGGAGCTCATCCACGGGGTGCTCTACGACTACCCCGGGGATTACGAGCTGGCGGCGGCCCTGATCGCGCGCGGCCGAGCCAAGGGGCATCAGTGCGTGCTGGCCAATGACATCCACTACCCGCTCGACTACGGGACGGTGTCGCCCATGGTCTGCTACCTGGACCGGGCGCAGCGACTCCCGATGGTCCCGGTGTCCGTGTGCCTGGCCAACGATCTCGAGGAATGCTTCGACTGGGGGCGCTATCTCGCCGAGGTGGCGCGCGAGAGCGGCAAGCGCGTGGGCCTGGCAGCCAGCGGGAGTCTCTCTCATAAGCTGGTGCGCGGGCCCGAGAAGGGCCCGCGCCCTGAGGACGAGGAGGCGGATCACCGCTTCGCCCGCATGCTGGCGGCCGGCGAGTACGACGCCCTCTGGCGCTGGCTGCCCGAGTTCGCCGCGACGGCGCAGCCCGAGATGGGCGGCCGCCACCTGGCCATGATGCTCGGCGCCATCATGGAGTCGGGGCAGCAGTTCGCCGCCCGGGCCCACGCCTACGGTCCCTCCTCGGGCAGCGGCAATTACGTGATCTCGCTTCTCGCCCACGAGTGAGCCCGCCGGGACCCGGAGGCGCGCCGCCGGCGGATTCACCTGGCAGGATGCGGGGAAACCCTGCGGCCTGCTAGGGCAGATGGGGGTTTATCGAGGGAGGGGGTTCGGTGTAGGCTTGGGGGACTCGCCCGCCCCCGGGGCAGGCGGCAGGGGGTCGGCGGCGTTACGACGCTCCCCGGCGGAACCGTCTCACAGCACACATGAGGAGGACACACGCATGAATCGGATGACGCGAAGGACCTTTCTCGGGGCGACCTCCGTGGCGGCCGCCGGCGCGGCAGTGGGACCGTGGGTGCTCCGGGCCCACGCGCAGGGCGGCCCCGTCAAGGTCGGCATCCTGCTGCCCTACTCGGGGGTGTACGCGGTGCTGGGCGAGAGCATCACGCAGGCGATGGAGCTGGTCTTCGCCCGGGAGAGCTGGACCGTCGCGGGCCGGAAGATCGAGCTCATCAAGGAGGACACGGAGGCCAAGCCCCCGGTGGGCATCCGCAAGGCGGACAAGCTCATCGACTCGGACAAGGTCGACATC
>JACPCX010000117.1:0-45550 GCA_016184305.1 Candidatus Rokuibacteriota bacterium
CGCGGCTCCGTGGCCAGCGCCCGCCCCAGCTCCACACGCTTCTGCACGCCGTAGGGACAGTCGGCCACCCGGCCCTTGCGCACCGCCTCGAGGTTGAGGAACTCGATGATCTCCTCGCAGCGGCGCCGGTGGCGAATCTCCTCTCCCCGCAGCCGCAGCACGGCGTTGAGGAAGTTCTTCTTGAAGTGCAGATGCCGGCCCACCATGAGGTTGTCCAGCACGCTCATGTTGTGGAAGAGGCGCAGGTTCTGGAATGTCCGGGCGACGCCGAGGTGGGTGATGGCATCCGGGGAGCGTCCCAGCAGGTTCTCCCCCCGGAACGAGATGGCGCCCGAGGTCGGCCGGTAGATGCCGGTGATGCAGTTGAAGAGCGATGTCTTCCCGGATCCGTTGGGCCCGATGACGGCCAGGGTCTCCCCTTCGTGGATCGCCATCCCCACCTCCTGGAGCGCCGTGATGCCCCCGAAGTGGAGGGAGAGATCCTTGACCTCGAGCAGGGCCTCCATCCTCAGAACCGCGGAGTCAAGAGAGGAGATCGTACTGGCTGCAAGCGAATGGGGGAGCGCCCGAGGGGCGCTCCCCCGATGTTGCTGGTCAGTGACACACTCCTCGCCTAGAACTGGGGCGGGAAGGGCTGGTAGCCGGTGATGACCGTGAACGAGGCGTCGGCCGCCTTCTTCCCCTGCATCATGCGGATTGGGTTCAGCCCGTGCCTGCGGTTCGGGCCCCAGGTGATCGGAGCCGTGAGTTTCTCCGGCGTCCAGTCCTTGATGCTCTCCATGGCCTCGATGAACCCGTCGCGGGTCAGGTTCTTCCCCGCACGCTTCAGGCCCTCGACCGTGGCCATCATCGCCACCACCCCGGCCAGGGCAAAGCTCTCCCGCCCCTTCAGCTTCGGATCCTGCTTGAGCATGATGTCGATGACCCGGTCCGCCTCGGGCTCGCCCGGGACGGCCCCGGTCACGTTGTAATAGGCTCCTTCCCACAGCTCGCCCAGCAGCCGGAACATGACGTGCCTGTCACCGAGGGGGAACGAGGCGAAGATCTTTGGCCGGTACCCGGCCTTCGCCATCTCCTTGATGAGCCCGGCCCCGTGGGTCGCGGTGGAGTAGATGATGACGGCGTCGGCGCCGGACTCCTTGACCTTCAGCGCATGCGTGCTCAGCTCCCGATCGGAGACCTCGTAGGATACCTCCGCGGCCAGCGCCACCGAGCCGGCGAGCTTGGCGACGCCCCGCTTGACGCCGTCGAGCCCGCCTTTCCCGTAGTCGTCGTTCTGGTAGAAGATCGCCACCTTCTTGGCCCCCCCGAGCTTGGCGGCCTGGTGGACGAGGAAGTCGCCCTCATCGCCATAATCGGGGTAGACCATGAAGACGGTGCGGACCTTCTCCCTGGGCTGCTTGGCGAAGACCTGCGGATTGCCGTAGGGCCAGATGGTGGGCAGCTTGGCGTCGGCGATATTGTCCTTGTTGGCGTTCAGCACGGCCGTCCCGAGCAGCCCGACCAGCGCGAAAACCGAGTCCTTCAACTCGTTCACGTTGGCGACGGCGCGGCCCGGGTTATAGCCGTCGTCCTTCAAGACGACCTTGATCTTGCGGCCGTGGACCCCGCCTTGCTCGTTGACGTACTTGGCCCATGCCTCCGCCCCGAGGGCCGTCGTCCCCCACGCCGCCGCAGGCCCTGACAGCGGGGTCGTCATGCCGAGGGTCACCTCGGCGTCGGTTACGCCGGGCGCCTTGGACTGGGCCGTTGCCGGCGTCACCGCCAGCGCGACCACGAGCGTTGCCGCTCCGAGAATTCCGAGTTTCATGGGTGTGCCTCCTCCTGCGGGTTGTCCTCCTGAAAAAGTGAGCCGAGTATAGGAATGGGTCCCTGCAAAGTCAACGGCTTTGCCCCTCGCGGGGTTCCGCCCCGCCTGCCCGATGCCCCTTCCGGGGCGCCCGGGGGCTCGTGAGCAGGCTCGCCGGACGGACGGTCTCGTCCCCGAACCGCCCGGCCAGCTTATCGAGTGCGCGGGCGAGGCGCTCGCGTCGCACCGCGTCAGGGGCCAGAAGGGAAAGCTGCCCCTGCCCGGGTGGCCCGAGCCCGGACACCGAGATCCCGATGAGCCGCACCGGCTGGGCGAGATCCACGCGCTCGAGGAGCGCGCTCGCCTCGCGATAGATCGACAGCCCATCCTGGGTCGGTTCCGTGGTGTGGGCCCGGGTGTGGGTCGAGAAGTCCGCGAAGCGGATCTTGAGCGTCACCACCCGCCCCGCATACCCCTCGGCCCGGAGCTCGCGGGCCACACGCTCGGCCTGCTGGCGGAGCGTGACGTGCAGCAGCCCCCGGTCGAGATGGTCGGCGTCGAAGGTCTCCTCGGCACCCATGGACCTGGGCGGGGCGAAGGGCTGCACGGGCCGGTCGTCGCACCCACGCGCCAGCTCGGCGAGCATGGCGCCGCCCGCTCCGAAGCGTGCCGCGAGCCGGTCTGCCGGTACCTCGGCGAGCTGGCCGATCGTCCGGATCCCCATGGCCTCGAGCGCCCGCTCGGTCACGCGTCCGACGCCCCAGAGGCGGGAAATCGGGAGCGGGGCCAGGAACTCGGCCTCGTGGCCGGGATGGACCACCACGAGTCCGTCGGGCTTGCGCAGGTCGGAGGCCACCTTGGCCACGAACTTGTTCGACGCCACCCCCACCGACGCCGTCAGGCAGATCTCCTCCCTGATCCGCCGCCTGATCTCCGCGGCGATGGCCTCGCCGGGCCCGAAGAGCCCGCGGCTCGCCGTCACGTCAAGAAAGGCCTCGTCGATGGAGAGCGGCTCGAAGAGCGGCGTGAAATCGGCCAGGATCGCCATGATCTCGCCCGAGACGCGGGCGTACTTGTCACGGTGCACGGGCAGGAAGGCGGCCTCGGGACACAGGCGGGCCGCGCGCCCGATCGGCATGGCCGAGTGCACCCCGAAGCGGCGCGCCTCGTAGGAGGCGGCCGAGACCACCCCCCGTCCTCCGGGCGAGGCGCCCACGATGACGGGCCGCCCCAGGAGCTCGGGGCGGTCGCGCTGCTCGACGGACGCATAGAACGCGTCCATGTCCACGTGGAGGATCGTCCGGATCACGCGCGAAGATCCGGCCACGGATGGGCTACTGCGGGGCGCCCCCGAGACCCAGGCGGGGAGCAGCGGCCGTGAGGGCCTGGATCACGAAGGCGAGATGCTCTTCCAGCGGGATCCCCAGCTCCTCAGCGCCGCGATACACATCAGCCCGGTTCACGGTCCTGGCGAAGCCCTTGTCCTTGAGCTTCTTCACCACCGAGCCGACCTCGAGGCCGTGGATGCTCCTCCCGGGCCGCACCAGCGCGCACGCCGTCACGAAGCCCGCAGGCTCGTCGCAGGCGTAGAGCGCCCGATCCAGCAGGGAGATGCGGGGGCATCCGGAGTAGTCGGCGTGGCCGAGGATGGCGTACACGACGGGCTCGGGCACTCCGCGCGCCTGGAGGATCTCGGCCCCTTTCATCGGGTGATGGGGCGCCGCCGGATGCACCTCGTAATCGAAGTCGTGCAGCATCCCCGCCAGGCCCCACGTTTCCGGGTCGCCGTCGTAGCGGGCCGCGTAGGCGCGCATCGCGGCCTCCACGGCGAGGGCATGCTTGCGCAGGTTGTCGGATCTGGTGAACTCGGTGAGGAGCCCCCAGGCGCCGTCCCGATCGATCACGGGGCCCGGCGGGCGCCCTGCCGGATGCGCCACTTGTCGATGGACTTCTTGGAGAAGAGCCACTGGCCCTCGTGGTGGAGCGACGGGATCTTGCGCTCGGCGGCCATGCGCACCACGGTCTGCTCGTCCATGGCCAGGTACTTGGAAGCTTCCTTCGCGGTCATTGCGTCCTTGGGAACCACTCCTGTCGCTCCTCCTCTGCGGCGCTGCCGGCGTCCCGCGCCGTGCGCGTCAGTGCTCCCCGGGCGTGGGGGCCTTCAGGCCCTGCTTGAGCTCCTCCACCTCCACCTCGAGGGCGTGGATGCGGTCGAGCAGGTTCTCCACGGTGCGGGCCAGCGGATCCGGGAGATCCACCTGATCGAGGTCGATCTGGCCTTTCACGCGCTGGCCGTTGCGGTATGTTACCCGTCCCGGCACGCCGACGACAACCGAGTTCTCCGGCACCTCGCGGACGACCACCGACCCCGCCCCGATCCGGCTGCCGGCGCCGATCGTGAAGGCCCCGAGGATCTTGGCCCCCGCGCCCACCACGACGTTGTCCCCCAGCGTCGGGTGGCGCTTCTCGCGCTTGAGGCTCGTGCCGCCGAGCGTCACCCCCTGGAGCAGCGTCACGTTCTCGCCGATCTCCGCCGTCTCGCCGATGACCACGCCCATCCCATGGTCGATGAAGAGCCCGTCGCCGAGCCGAGCGGCCGGATGGATCTCGACGCCGGTCACGAAGCGGCTGAGATGGGACACAAAGCGCGCCACGGTGCGCCAGCTCCGCTGCCACAACCGGTGGGCGAGGCGATGGTGCCAGATGGCGTGCACCCCCGGATAGCAGAGCAGGACCTCCAGCGCGGAGCGCGCCGCCGGGTCCCGCTCGAGCACCGTTCGAATGTCGCGCCTCATCCGCTCAAACATGTCCCGCTCCCGCGTTCATGATCTCGCCTTCCGCCTGAGGGCATCCCGCGCCGCCGCCCGGATGGCGGCCGACACCACCTCGGCCGCGTGGACCCGGTCCTCGGGCAGCCCGCCCACGGCCGACTCGACCCGCGCGCTGCTCAGCTCCACGAGCGCCGCCAGCGGCGATCCCGTGATCAGCTCGGTACCGGCGCTCGAGGCCGCGATGGTGGGCCCGCAGCCGTACGTCTGAAAGCGCGCCTCGACCACCTGGCCGCCCCGCACCCGCAGGTACACGCGCGCCAGGTCCATGCACTCCGGGTACTCCCCCTCGCCCACCCCGTCGGGCTCCCACATCATGCCCGCGTTCCGCGGATTCCGGAAGTGGTCGATGAGCGTCTCGCTGTAGCGCACTAGACCCCCGCAGGCGACAGACTCCGCAGCTTGGCGACCAGCGGCACGACCGACTCGATCACGTAGTCGATGTCCTCGGCCGTCGTGCTGCGCCCGAGGGAGCAGCGGACGGACCCCATGGCCCAGTCCACGGGGATCCCCATCGCCACGAGCACGTAGGACGGCTCCACGTTGCCGGAGGTGCATGCCGAGCCCGCCGACACGCCGATCCCCTTGAGGTCGAGCCCGAGGACGATGGACTCGGACTCCACGTGGCGGAAGCACATGTTGCACGTCCCCGGGAGCCGCTCGGTCGGGTGCCCGTTGAGGCGCGTCTCGGGCAGCGCCGCGCCGATGCCCTCCCACAGGCGGTTCCGCAGCGCGGTGAGGCGTGGGGACTCGGCCGCCATGTCGCGGCCTCGGATCTCCACCGCTCGGCCGAGTCCCACGATGCCCGGCACGTTCTCCGTGCCCGCGCGCCGGCGGCGCTCGTGCTCGCCGCCGTGCTGGATGGAGAGCATCTTCGTCCCCTTCCGGATGTACAGCCCCGCGACCCCCTTGGGGCCGTAGATCTTGTGGCCCGAGAAGGACAGGAGATCGATGCCGAACGCGTTGACGTCGACGGGCACCTTCCCGAACGTCTGGACCGCGTCCACGTGGAACGGGATTCCGCGCTCGCGCGTCAGCCGTCCGATGGCCGCCACCGGCTGGATCGTCCCGACCTCGGAGTTGGCGTGCATGATGGACACGAGGATCGTGTCCGGCCGGAGCGCGCGCCTCACGTCGTCCGGATCCACCATCCCCTCGCCGTCCACCGGGAGATAGGTCGCGGCGAAGCCCTGCGTCTCGAGCGCCTGGCAGGTCCGGAGCACGGCGTGGTGCTCGATCGCGGAGGTGATGAGATGCCCGCGCCCGCGGGCCGCCGCGACGCCCTTGATGGCGAGGTTATCCGACTCGGTGCCGCCCGACGTGAAGACGATCTCGTCCGGGCTCACCCGGAGGACGCCGGCCACGCGCTCGCGGGCCATGTCCACCCCCTCCCGGGCCTCGCGGCCGAACGCGTGAACGCTCGACGGGTTCCCGAAGCGCTCGCCGAAGTACGGCAGCATGGCCTCCACCACCTCCGGGTGCACCGGAGTCGAGGCATTGTGATCGAGATAGACTCGGCGGTTCATTGACGCTCCTCTCTCACGATGTTACGCTGCCCTCGCCATGGACCTCGCCGGTCGCAGATTCGGCCTCATGCTGTCGACGGATCCGGCCCACCCGAACCTCCAGACGGCCATCGGGCTGTCTTCCGCGGCCCTCACGCGCGGGGCCGACGTGTACCTGTACCTCATCGATGACGGCGTCGCCGCCGTCGAGGACCCACGCGTCCAGGAACTGGCGGAGCGCGGGGCCAAGCTCTTCGTATGCGCCTACGGCTGCCAGAAGCGCCGTCTGCCGCTCTCCGAGCGCGCCACCAACTGCGGCCTCGTGGTGCTCACCGACGTCATCAACGGCACCGAGCGCTTCCTGGCCCTCAATTAGCCTCGTGGCCGGCGACCACTCCGTTCTCGTCATCATCTCGGACGATCCCCGCGTGTCCCACCGCGCCAACGAGGCCATGCGCATCGCGCTGGGCATCGTGGCCGGGGAGAACGAGGTGACCATCGTCCTCACGAACGGCGCGGTCCATCTGCTCGACGACGACACCGACGATCTCGTGGATGGCGACGACATCGCCCGGTATCGCGCCTCGCTCCGGAAGCTCGACATCCCGTTCCACGTGGACGACCGCGCCATCCCGAAGGGGTCGGAGTGGAACGGGGAGGGGCACCGCATCATCCCGGCGACACCGGACGCCATCGCGAGGCTCATGTCCTCCGCGGAGCGGTTCATCGTCTTCTGATGCCCCACTACCTCCACCTGCTGAAGGCCGACTCCGGACCGCTGGCGGCGCCCGTGATGGAGAGCGCCGGGCGCGAGCCCGAGTCCGTCATGAAGCTGGGCGACACGCCCGCTGATTACTCCCGCCTCCTCGACCTGATCTTCGCATCCGACCGGGTTGTCGTCTGGTAGGCCCAGGTCACCGATCCCGAGCCTCCTCGACCCACTTCATCTGTATCGCCTCCAGGATCCCCTCGTTGGAGCCCTTGGGGTCATCGCTGAACCCTGGGAGATCCACGACCCACCGATGCAGGTCGGTGAACCGGACCGTCAGGGGGTCGGTGTCGGGAAACTTCTCCGACAGCGCGATGGCGATATCCTCGGCGTCCGTCCAGTTCATGGCTCGCTCACGCTCGCCGCCTCGCTCCGCTCGGGGGATCTCCATATTTCGCTCGCCTCGCCTCCGGCTGCGGCTCGCCAATCACTTTGGAATCTCCAGCACGACGTTGCCCCGGACGACGGCCTGGCACCCGAGGCGCGAGTGGAGCGTGAGCCCCTCGGCCGTGTCGAGCCGGTCCTCCTCATCCGCCTCCATGGGGGACAGGTTGCCCTCCCCCTCGCGGACGATCACGTGGCAGGTGGTGCAGGCGCAAGCGCCCCCGCAATTGTGCTCCAGGTGGATATTGTTCGCCAGCGCGATGTCGAGGATCGAGCCCGGGCGGCCGTGGTCGGCCAGCGGGTACCTCTCCTCGTCCACCTCGACGGTCACGTGCAGCGGCAGGAAGGTCACCTTGTGCGTCGCCATCATTTGGACTCCAGGATCTGGTCGGCCCGCCTCGAGGCGAGCGCTCCCTTGAGCGCCGCGTCCATCATCGCCTCGGCGAGCCGCTCGGTGGCCTTGTTGAGCTCGATGGTACGCTCGCGGATCGCATCCCGGTCCTGACCGTCCCGGACCTCCCGGAGGGCCCGGAGCGCCTGCTGGATCTGCCCCAGGTCGCCCGGGCTCACGAGCCGCGCGCCCTGCGCCAGGGCCCGGTCGACATGGGTCATCACGGTGTCGGCCTCGGTCCGTGTTTCGATCAGCAGGCGGGCGTTGACGTCCTCCTCGGCGTGGGCGAAGGACTCCTCGACCATCCGAGCCACCTCGTCCTCCGTGAGGCCATAGGTGGGCCGCACCTCGATGGATGCCTCCTTGCCGGTCCTGATCTCCCGGGCGTGGACCTGCAGGATCCCGTTGGCGTCGATCAGGAAGGTCACCTCGATCTTGGGCATGCCGGCCGGCATGGGGTCGATGCCCGAGAGATCGAAGCGCGCCAGGGATCGGTTGTCCCGCGCCAGCTCGCGCTCCCCCTGCAGCACGTGCAGGTCCACCGCCGTCTGGCCGTCCACCGAGGTCGTGAAGATCTCCTTGGCCATGGTGGGAATGGTCGTGTTGCGCGCGATGAGCACGCTGACGACGCCACCGAGGGTCTCGATGCCCAGTGACAGCGGCGCCACGTCCAGCAGCAGCATGCCGGTGATCCCGCCTGCCAGGATCTGCGCCTGGACCGCCGCGCCCAACGCCACCACCTCGTCGGGGTTGAGCTGGCTGTGCGGCACCTTGCCGAACAGCTCCTGCACGCGGCGCCGCACGAGCGGCACCCGCGTCGAGCCGCCCACGAGCACCACCTCATCGATCCGGTCCGGCGTGAGCCCGGCGTCCTTGAGCGCCATGCGGCAGGGCCCGAGGGTGGCCTCGACGAGAGGGCCGATCAGCTTCTCGACCTCCGCCCGCGTCAGCTCCCGGTGGTAGGTGAACCCCTCGAAGGGGATCGTGAGGAGGCTCCGGTCGTCGAAGGAGAGGCGGCACTTCGCCGCCTCGGCCCCGAGCCTCAGCTCCTGGCGCGCCTCCGGGTCTTGCGACAGGTCCACCCCGTGGGTCTCGCGGATATCGGCCAGCAGCCACTCCACCATCACGCGGTCGAAGTCGTCGCCGCCCAGGTGCGTGTTCCCGTTGGTGGCCAGCACCTCGAAGACCCCGTCCTTGACGCTCAGGATCGAGATGTCGAAGGTCCCTCCGCCCAGGTCGTAGACCGCGATGGTCCCCTGGGCGAGCTTCTGCAGCCCGTACGCCAGGGAGGCCGCCGTCGGCTCGTTCACGATCCGGAGAACGTCGAGGCCGGCGATCCGGCCGGCGTCCTTGGTCGCCTGCCGCTGGCTGTCATTGAAGTACGCGGGGACGGTGATGACCGCCTGCTCCAGGGGCTCCCCGAAGAAGGCCTCCGCGCGCTGCTTGAGGGCTCGCAGGACGTGGGCCGACACCTCGGGGGGCGTCACCGCGCTGTCGCCCACCTTGATGCGCACCACGTCGGCGCTCGCGAGGAACTCGAAGGGGCAGTGGCAGAGCTCGTCCTTGATGTCGTCGTACCCTCGGCCCATGAAGCGCTTGACGGAGTAGATCGTCCGCGCGGGGTTCCGGACCAGCTGGCGACGGGCGGGCTCACCCACCAGGATCCCGTCCGGGGTATAGCCGACGATGGACGGCAGGAGGGCCCGGCCCTCGACATCGCGGATCACCCTGGGGACGCCACCCGCGACGTACGCCACCAGGCTATTGGTCGTCCCCAGGTCAATGCCGACGATGCGAGACATGCCTCTCCTCTCCCTCCCCGAGCGCGTCGCTCAAGTCATCGATCACGGTGCGCAGGTAGGCCCGGGCGGCGAGCCGCTGCTTGAACCACTCGATCAGCGCCGTGCGGTCTCCCGGCCCGCCCACGACAGCGTCCCACTCAGCGGCCCGGGCCGCGATGGCGTCCTCCTCGGCGAGCTGACGGGCCCTGAGCCGCTCGCGCTCCTCGCTGAGCCTCTGGCGGGAGACCTCATCCAGCCCTCCAGCCTTCGCCTCCTGGAGGGCTTCCTGCACCTCCATGATCTCCTCGAGGAGGTCCACCGGCGCCCTGGGCCTCGCGTCCGCCCCTTCCCGGGTCTCGCCACCGTCCTCCAGCACGATGAGGTACTCGACCCGACTGACCGGATCCCGCAGCGCCCGGTAGGCGCGATTGAGGAGGGCGGAGGCGGACAGGGCCTTGGCCTGATCCTCCTCGGACGCGCCCTGGTGGAAGTCCGGATGGTGGACGCGCGAGAGCTCGTAGAACCGGCGGCGGAGCTCCTCCGGGTCCAGCTGGAGCTTCCGCGGAAGCCCGAACACCGCGAAGTAGTCGTTCATGTCCTCACAAAATGAGAACGGGCCCGCCGGGGCCCGTTCCTGTTCTCCTGCTGCTGCCGGTCGGTGTCGTGCCCGACGGTTACGACACGGCCGCGCCCCTACGCCGAGAACGACGTTCCGCAGCCGCAGCTCGACTTGGCGTTGGGGTTGACGAAGGTGAAGCCGCCGGTCAGCCCCTCGGTGACGTAGTCGAGCGTGATCCCATTCAGGTAGAGATAGCTCTTGGCGTCGCAGAGCACCTGGACCCCGTCGATGTCGAACGTCTTGTCGTGGGGTCCCACCTCCGTGTCGAACTCCAGCGAGTACGACAGTCCGGAGCACCCTCCGCCCTTGACGCCCACGCGCAGATAGACGTTCTCGAGCTGCTGCGCCTGCATGAGCTGCTTCACCTGCTTGGCCGCCTTCTCCGTCAGTGCCAGTGCCATGGGAAATCGTGCCTCCTTGCGAGCGTGAATGCGTCCGGTGTCAGGACGCGCCGGTTCGGGCTTCGGCTGCCGCGTTCGCCCACTTCTCCTTGTAGTCCTGGAGCGCCGCCTTGATGGCGTCCTCGGCCAGGACGGAGCAGTGGATCTTCACGGGCGGCAGCTTGAGCTCGTTGACGATGTCCGTGTTCTTGATCTTCGCGGCCTCCTCCACCGTGCGCCCCTTCAGCCACTCGGTGGCCAGGCTGGACGAGGCGATGGCGCTGCCGCACCCGAAGGTCTTGAACTTGGCGTCCTCGATGAGCCCCGTCTGCACGTTCACCTTGATCTGGAGCTTCATGACGTCGCCGCACTCCGGCGCCCCCACGAGCCCCGTCCCCACGCCAGGGGTGCCCTTGCCGAAGGACCCCACGTTCCGGGGGTTGCTGTAGTGGTCGATGACCTTATCGCTGTATGGCATGCCGATGTGCCTCCTGTGACGTCGGTGGCGCCCCTACTCCGCTTTCCAGTGCATGGACTTCAGGTTGATCCCTTCCTTCGCCATCTCGTAGAGCGGCGACATCTCCCGGAGCCGCTGGATCGCCTCGACGGCCCGCTGCGCCACGAAGTCCACCTCTTCCTCGCTGGTGAAGCGGTGGAGCCCGAAGCGGATCGAGGAGTGCGCCAGCTCGGCGTCCACCCCGAGGGCGGAGATGACGTACGAGGGCTCGAGCGTCGCCGAGGTGCAGGCGGAGCCCGAGGCCAGGGCCGCTTCCTTGTTGAGCCCCATCAGCACCGACTCGCCTTCCACATAGGAGAACGAGATGTTCAGGTTGTGCGGAAGCCGTTTCTCGGGGTGGCCGTTGAGGTACGCCTCCTCCACCTTGGAGAGGATCTGGTCCTGGAGACGGTCCCGGAGCGCCGTGAGCCGCTGGCTCTCCTCTGGCATGAGCTCCCGGCACAGCTCGGCCGCCCGGCCGAAGCCTACCGCGAGCGGCACCGGCACCGTGCCCGACCGCATGCCGCGCTCATGCCCGCCGCCGTCGATCATGGGAGAGATCCGGACCCTGGGGTTCTTCCGTCGGACGTACAGCGCCCCGATCCCCTTGGGGCCGTAGATCAGGTGCGCCGTGCAGGACAGAAGATCCACCCCTATCGCCTCCACGTCCACGGGGATCTTGCCGACCGCCTGGGTCGCATCGGTGTGGAAGACGATGCCCTTCTCCTTCGCCAGCCGGCCGATCTCGGCGATGGGCTGGATCGTGCCGATCTCGTTGTTGGCGAACATCACCGAGACCAGGATGGTCTTCGGGGTGAGCGCGCTCCGGATCGCCTCCACGTCCACGAGGCCGTCGGTGCCCACCTTGACGTAGGTGACCTCGAATCCCTGCCGCTCGAGCCGCTTGCAGACGTCCAGCCCGGCGCGCTGCTCGATCACGGTGGTGACGATGTGGTTGCCCTTCTCCCGGTACATCTCGGCCACGCCCTTGAGCGCCAGGTTGATCGACTCGGTGCCGCCGGAGGTGAAGACGAGCTCCTTCGGATCCCGGGCCCCGATGAGCCTGGCGATCTGCTCCCGGGCCCGGTCCAGCCCGGCCTCCGCTTCCCAGCCGAACGGGTGGTTCCGGCTCGCCGGGTGGCCGAACTTCTCGGTGAAGTAGGGGATCATCGCGTCCAGCACGCGGGGATCCACCGGAGTCGTGGACTGGCTGTCCATGAAGATCGGCAGCTTCGGCGTCATCGGAGTCATCTCCTGTCTCGTCTATGTCGTCGTGCTCAGCGCAGCGACCGGAAGGATCGGATCGGCGCCCAGCTCGGCGAGCGTCATGGTGTCCAGGAGGTGGCTGATGCTCGCCTGGATCTTCTCCACAGGGCGTCGCAGGTTGCAGCGCACGTACTGCGGGCAATCATCCGCCGTCACGCAACCGACGATCTCGACCGGCCCCTCGAGAGCCCTGATCACCTGCCCGACCGTGATGTGGTTCGGGTCCCGGCCCAGCAGATAGCCCCCCTTGGGGCCGTTGTGGCTCACGATCAGCTTCCGCTTCGCCAGGCGCTGGAGGATCTTGGCCAGGAGCTCGGGTGGAATCTTGAACTCCTCGGCGATCCGCTTGGTGCTGACGGCTTCCTCATCGGCCCGGGCGGCGATGTAGTGGATGGCCATCAGCCCGTAATCCGCCTTCTTGGTGAAGCGAAGCATGTTCTCTCCTGCCCTCTGTCAGTATCCGACCTTTTAGATCCCCGACTCTTCTAGTCGGATTCTCCCGCGCTCATGGGCCCCCTGTCAAGCCTCATCTTTCCGGCTGGTTGCCGGGTTAACTCCATGCCTCCCTGAGACGCCGGGCGGCCTCCTCGGGGGGGGTTTCGTTGACGTAGATTCCCCCCACTCGGGTCAGCCGTTCGGGCTGCGGGGTCACCTCGATATGCCAGTGGTAGTCATCGGCCACCGTCGCCCACTCCCCCGGCAGCACCTTGGCGTTCCGGTTGGGGGCGGTGTTGAGGGTCATCTCGAAGGACGGGTCCCCGAGCACCCGTGCGAGCGTCCGGAAGTAGCCCCCCAGCAGCGAAGCCAGGTCAGCGACGCTCTCGGGCATCAGGGCCTCCTCATAGGAGCAGGCGTGCTGGCGCGGCAGGATCCACGCCTCGTGGGGGGCGCGGGCCGCGTAAGGCACCAGCGCCACGAAGTGGGGCGTCTCCCAGATCACGCGAGCTTCGTCGGCGGTCTCCTGGCGAATGATGTCGCAGTAGACGCACCGCCGCTTGTACTGGAAGTACTCGCGGGCCTCGGTGAGCTTGCGCCGGACCTCGTCGAAGATGATCGGGATGGCGATCAAGCGGGAATACGGATGGGTGATGCGGGAGCCGGGCTGCCGGTGGCGCCTGGTGATGAGGATGTCACGGATGGCGAGGTCCCGCTTGAGATCCCGGATCCGCTCCGCATACATCCAGAGAACCTGCTCCCACTGCGCCCTGGGCATGGTGGCAGGCGTGTCCTCGTGGCGCGGGCTCTCGACGATCAGCTCCGTGGCGCCGCGTGGGGAGATCTTGTCGTACATGCCGACGCCTTCGCGCGCCAGGTCGAGCTCGATGCGGAAGTACGGGTCGGCCTCGGGTATCACGCGCACCGACCAGCCCAGGCCGTCCGAGGCTCCGTCGTCCTTGCGGTAGGCGCTGATCTCGGGCGGCGTCAGCCCCTCGTTCCCGGGACAGAAGGGGCATGCCTGACCGACGGGTGGAGAGCCGCCCGAAGGACGCACGAGCACCCACTGCCCGCGAGTCGGATCCTTCCTCAAATCGCTCATGACCTCCGCCACCTTAGAGAACCCCCACCGGCAAGTCAAGGATGCGGACGTCCAAACGGGATCCGCCGAAGCCCAAGCCGGTTTCCATGTATCTTAAGAGCCGAGGAGGAGCCAATGGCCGACCCTGCCGTGGTGGTGTACTCGAGCCCGACCTGAGTCCCCTGCCGTCAGGCGAAAGAGTTTCTTTCGTCTCAGGGCGTGGCGTTCCGGGATGTCAACGTGATGGAGGACGCGGACGCGCGGCAGGACCTGATCCGGCTCACGGGACAGATGGCCGTGCCGGTGATCCTGGTGGGAGAGCAGGTGGTGCGCGGCTTCGACAAGCCGCGGCTCAGGGCGCTCCTCGGGATCTAGCGCTCGCTCAGTTGCCCTTCTCGTCGCCTCGCGGGCATCCACCTTCTCGTAGACCAGCGCGAGGTTGTAGAGGGCCCCCGTGTGGCGGGCGTCCTGCTCCACCACCTTGCGGTACTCGGTGATGGCGTCCTGGTAGAGGCCCTTGTCCTCGTACACCTCGGCCAGCCCCATCCGCGCGTCGACGTAGCCCGGGTCGAGCTCGATGGCCTTCTTGTAGGCGGTCACCGACTCGTAGTAGAGCCCCTTCTCGGCGTAGTAGATCTTCCCCAGGCTCACGTGCACCTTGGGATTCAGCGGGTTGTGCTGAAGCGCCTTCTGATACGCGCTCACCGCGCCGTCCACGTCCGCCTTCGCCGCCCGCGCGTCGCCGAGGCCCACGTGGGCCTCGGCGAAGAACGGGCGCAGCTCGATGGCCTTGGCATAGGCCTCCACCGCCTGATCGAAGAGCCGCCGCGGGGCCGTCAGGAAGAGATCGCCCAGCGACTTGAAGGGCTCGGGGAAGGTCGGGTCCTGCTGGGTCGAGGCCCGGAACTGCGCGGCGGCCTTCCAGCGATTGCCGAGGGCCTGGTGGACCAGGCCCAGCGAGTACTGGGCCACCACGAACTGGGCATCGGTCTCGAGGGCACGGGCCAGGAGCTCGACGGCTGCTTCGTTGCCCTCCTGGGTGGCGCGGGCCGCGGCCAGCTGCGCCCGCACATACGCCTCCCAGGCGCGCGGGGAGGCGGTGGGAGCCGCGGTCTTCTGCAGGCGCGCCGCCTCGGCATCGGTCACCGGAACCTTGAGGGCCCGCGCATAGGCGAGCGGCAGGGCACGGAGCCGATCGGGCAGCATCCCCTCGGCCACGGGCTGCGCCTCCAGCGCCAACCGCTCGGCCCTTTCCCCCCTCAGCTCGATGAGTCGCGGTTGGATGGAGAGGTCACCGGACACGCGGCGCACCTCGCCATACAGCGTCACGTCGGCGCGAAGGGTGCGCGCCGCCAGGAGCGCCGCCTGCTCGTCCCAGGCCTCCGGCTGCGGGAGCTGTCGGAGGCGCTGCCTGTCGATCTGGACGAGGGCCGGGAGGGTGACCAGCGCCAGGCTCAGCGACTGGGCCACGCTCTCCCCCAGCCACTGCTCCTCCCGCCCCAGATCCACCGCGACGAACGGAAGGATGAGGACGGTGCGCGACTTGGCCAGCGCCGGGGCGGCGCCCGCCAGCAGCATCGCCGCCACTGCCACTGCGAGGATGCCCGCGCTAGACCGCATCTCGTGGGCTTGCATGTCCCGGCCCTCCTCGCCCCAGACCCCTGAGGCGAGCGAGAGCGCGGACCAGGAGGCCCGGCCCCACCCGCCTCAGGGCGATCTCGGGAATGAGCATCACGGCCACCAGTCCCACCAGCCAGGGCCACAGGTCCAGCGTCAGGCGCGAGCGACGCCGCTGCTGGGCGAAGGCGTCGCGCGGCTGGGCCAGTGCGCTGCCGCCGGTAATCTCCGACAGCTCCCGGAGCATGGTCTCATCCACCCCGAGGTCCCTGAACTCCTGCGCATACGGTACCACCAGCCCCGCGAGCTGCGAGCCGACCATCTGCTCCCCGCGGCGCTGCGCCATGCCCACGAGGTACACGCCCTCCTGAGACGCCGGGAAGCGACCACGGTAACGCCCAGGCCCCACCTGCTCGAGCTCCACCACGGTGCGCTGCCTGTCGGGCGACACCACGCCCACCTGGGAGTCCAGGAAGTTGATGAACTCGCCCTTCGGGTCGACGGCGTCCACCACCACCTCGCCCCGCTCGTCCATCCGCGCCACCGACGCCACCGTGTCGCTGCGCGTTCCCGAGCGTAGCGTCCAGCGGGTGAGCTGGGCCCAGAACTTGTTGAAGCCTGACCACCTGAGCCAGAGCACCCCCCACTTGGCCTTGGCATCCGAGGTGAAGGCCACGGTCCGCCCGAGCCCGTAGCGCCACGTGGCCAGGAGCGGGTCTTCCTGGTGGGTCATGAGCACCATCTCGGCGGTGCCCTTCAGCGTCGTCGCCACGTAGCCGCCGAGCGGAGGCGCCTCCTTCCAGTTGATGTCCTGGATGGCCTCGTGCGCCGGGCTCGCCAGCGTGGCCCTGAAGGGCTGCTCGACCAGCGACGACTTGGAAGCGAGCTGGGTCTCGAGGGTGAAGATGCGCGGGATCGTCGCGTCGTCCTCCGTGTAGTAGAAGCGCCCGCGCCCCCACTTGGCGATGTCGAACATCAGCTGCACGTCGGCATCCTTGCCGATGGCGACCGTGGACACCGTGATCTTGTCCTTGGCCATGCGACGGATGAGCCCGGCAAAGTCGCCGCGCGTCATCTGGCCGTCGGAGAGGAAGATCACGTGCTTGAGGAGCGCCGACCGGTCGAAGAGCACCTGGTAGGACTCCTTGAGCGCGGGATAGCCGTCCGTCCCGCCGCCGGCCTTGATGGTCGCGATGGCGTTGTGGATCGCCTGCTTGTCCCGGGCCGGGCGCATGGGCGAGTCCCAGACGAACTCGGTGTCCCAGCTCATGATCCCGACCTCGTTGCGCTCGTCCAGCAGGTCTGCCACCAGGTGCGCGGCCTCCTTGGCGATGTCGAGCTTGGTGACCTTGCTGTCGGTGGTCATGGCCATCGAACCGGAGCGGTCGATGGAGAGCACCACCGCGAGGCTCGGGATCTCGATCTTCTGCTTCACCTCCATGGTCACCGGCAGCGCTTCCTCGATGGGCGTGCGGTAGTAGCCGCCGAGCCCGAAGCTCTCCTCGCCTCCGAGCATCATCAGCCCGCCACCCTGGTCACGAACGTAGTCGCGGATGCTCTCCATCTGCTTCTTGGCGAGCTTGAGGGAGGAGACATTGGAGAGGATCACCCCGTCGTACTTCTGCAAGGCCGCCACGTCCTTGGGGATGCGATCCGGCTCCACCAGCTCCACGTCCACGTGCTGGGCACGCAGAGCGGCAGCCAGGGCCTGCGCCTGGCTCCGGTCCTTCTCCGCCATCAGCACGAGCGGGCGGCCGCGCACCACGATGGTGCCCACGGCTCGGTTGTTCTCCTCGATCGTGTCACCTTCCACCTCGATGGCGGCCTGGTACACGTGGATCCCGCTGTGCTCCAGGGACTGCCGGTACGTGTACACATTCTTGCCGGCCGAGAGACGGACCACCTGCGAGCCCAGGAACTCCCCGTTGCGGAACAGTGACAGCCGCCCCTGAGTGTCGGCCTGGCTCCAGGTGACGACCTTCGCCTGGAAGGGTTCCCCGAACTTCACCTCCTGCGGCAGCACCATGGACTCGACCACGACCTCCTGCGAGAAGGTCAACGGGGCCGGCACATAGTAGACGTCGGCGCCGGCATCCTTGGCCGCCTGGGCCACCGCGAGCGCGTTGCCCGCGTTCTGCCGCCCGTCGGTGAGGAGGACAAAGCGGTTCGCCTGGCCCGGTGGGGCCGTGGCGAGCGCGAGCTGCAGCGCCTGCGCCAGGTTGGTGCCCCGGCCCGGCACGCGCACCTGGGGCCGCTCCAGCTTGTAGGAGGCGCGCAGCGGCTGATCCACCACGGCCTCCTCCCCGAAGACGATGAGCCCGGTCTGGTCCCTCTGCTGCATGGCGGTGGCGGCCTGGGCGGCGAAGCGATAGGCCTTCTCGCGGGCGGCGAGGCTCACGCTGTCGGAGACGTCCAGGAGGAAGAGCACGTTCAGCTGGTCCACCCACCGTGGGATGACGGGCCGTGCCAGCGCCAGGAGCAGGACGGCCATGAGCACGCAGCGCAGGCCGAGAGCCCAGCGGTCCCCGACGCCGTGCGGGAGACGGAGCCTGCCGGCCGTCTGGCGGCGCCAGTACAGGACGCCCTCGGCCGCGAACAGCAGGAGGGCCAGCAGCACGAAGTACGGCCACAGCTCCCGCACGACGGGAACCGGAGCCGTTTCGGGACGGGCTCCCTCGACGAAGGCCGGTACCGGCTTGGGCGCGAGGTCGGACTCCTCGGCGTTCATCAGATTGACGGCGACCCGCGTCTCCCCCCGCGAGGTCACCACGCGGTAGACGCCCACCTCGTCCGTCTCCGTGAAGCTCGCGACGCCCCGGGTGACCTGCGCCTGGCTGCTCCGCCCCGAGGGGGTCATGACCGTGGCGGTAGTGACGCCGTGCTCCACGGGCAAGAGGATCGGCTGACCGGCCTGGAGCTGCAGGCTCGACTGGTCGAGTCCGGCCGGGTGCAGCCAGCGCAGGCTCTTCGAGAGCATGAGCGGGAAGGCCACGCGGAGGGGGAAGTCGGACTTGAACAGGTCGAATCCGAAGAAGACGGCCTTGCGCTCCCGCTCCTCGAGGAGATAGATGAGCGGCCCGCCCACCGCCTCCACGAGAGTCTTCCCGGCCGCCAGGGGACGGACCCGCAGCGCCTCCTCGATCGTGACCTTGGCGAAGTCGATCTGGCGCATGATCGGGTGCGACCGGTCCCAGTCCATGATGACCGGCGCCTCGAGGCGCCCCAGCACCTCGAGCGGCACGTCGGGCGGCGCGGCGTTGACGAGCACGAAGCGCCCGTTGCCGATCCGGGGCGGGCTCGCGCTGTCCACCACCACGACGTCGAACCCGTCCATGCCGCCCTGGTACTCCTCCGGGGTCCGCGTCTCGAGCGTCACCTGCGGGTCGGTGCGGAGCACTTTCTCGAGGAAGAGGTTGCCGGGGCTCACCAGCAGCACCGCGATCGCCCGCGGCGGCGGGATCACCGCATGGGCCACGTTGTCGACGTCGAGATCGTCCGCCACGCCGATGCGGGCCCGCACCACGCCCCCGCCCGGGTGACTGAACGGCAGCACCAGCGCGCGTCTCACCTGCGGCTCGAGGGTGAGAGACTTCTCGGCGATGGGCTCGTCGTCGAGGGTGAGCGTCAGGGCGAAGGTCTGCGCCTCCCCGGAGAAGTTCACCACCGAGAGGAAGGCCTGGGAGTCGAATGCCCCGAAGTAGTTCCGGCGCACCGCCAG
The DNA here is from genome assembly GCA_016184305.1 of Candidatus Rokuibacteriota bacterium. Taxonomy (GTDB): domain Bacteria; phylum Methylomirabilota; class Methylomirabilia; order Rokubacteriales; family CSP1-6; genus UBA12499. The sequence goes on from JACPCX010000117.1 coordinate 19,060, forward strand.
GTTGGTGATGGCGACATTGCGCCCGCGCTGCCCCACCCCCACCCATCGGACCCTGACGTCGTCCCCCTGCCCCCCGACTGCGGCGGGGTGGGCGCCGTCGGTGAAGACGTGGATCTCCGCGCGGGCATCCGGACCCACCAGCGCGCGGGCGGTCCGGATCCCGTCGCCCAGCCGGTTGGGCAGGTCCCTCGCCTGCATTCCCCGGATCGCCGAGACCACGCGGTCGCGGTCGCGCGTGAACGGCACGAGGACCTTCGGCTGGATGCCCGACGCGATCACCATCACCTCGGCGCCCTCGCCGAGAAGTCCAACCAGCCCCAGGGCCTGGCGCTGGGCCACGACGAAGCGCGATGGGCTCACGTCGCTGGCCTTCATGGAGGCGGATGTGTCCACGACCACCACGATCTTCTTCGCGCCGTAGCCCATCACGGTGACGGCCGGCCGGGCCAGGGCCACCGCGAGAGCCAGGAGCGCCAGGATCTGGAGCAGCAACAGCGGGTCACGCTGGAGTCGCTGGAAGAAGGCCGAGGCCTCACGGTCCCGCAGGGCGGGGTCCCACAGCAGGAGGCTCGAGACAGCCTGCTGCCTCCGCCTGACTTTCAGGAAATAGAGGAGCAGCAGCGGCACGGCGAGCGTCGCCAGCAGAAGGGAGAGCGGGCTCAGGAAGCTCATGCGAGCAGGAATCCCTTGAGCTGCCTCAGCATGAACTCCTCCACCGGCGTGTCCGTGACCACCCGGTGGTAGCTGATCTCGTTAGCCCGGCAGAAGCCCTCGGCACACTCGAGGAAATCATGCAGCCGCTGCCGGTACGCGCGCAGGGCTTCCCCGTCCAGGGTGAGGTCGCGCTCCTCGCCCGTCTCTGAATCCAGCAGGCGCAGGTCCCCGCCGAAGGTGGGGCTCATCTCCTCCGCCCCGAGCAGGTGGATGACGTGGACGTCGAAGCGCCGCTCGATCAGCGCCTTGAGGCCCCGCTCGTAGCCGCCCGGGACCAGCAGATCCGAGACCAGCACCGCCAGCCCGGCCTCCCGGGCCCGGAGCGCGTACGTCGCGAGGCTCTCATTGAGCGAGGTGGCGCCGCCGGAACGGAGACGGCCGAGGAAGTCCATCAGCGGGATGGCCTGGGTGCGGCCGCGTGCTGGCGCCCACCCCTCGGCAAGCCGGTCGCGGAGGGCCCCCACGCCCACACGCTCGTGATTGACGAGCCCCACGAAGCCGAGCGCAGCGGCCAGGCGCGCCGCGTAGGCGAGCTTGGAGGGCTCGCCGAATCCCATGGAGGCGGAGGCATCGAGGAGGAGGTGCAGACACAGATCCTCCTCGTCCACGAACAGCTTGACGTACAGCCGGTCGAGCCGGCCGTAGATGTTCCAGTCCACGTAGCGGAGATCGTCGCCCCGGCCGTATGGGCGGTAGTCGGAGAACTCGACGCTGATGCCCTTGCGCGGGCTGCGCCGCTCGCCCTTCACCCGGCCGCGGAAGGAGCGCCTCGAGAGGAGGGTGAGCCGCTCCAGCTGAACCAGGAAGTCCGTCGAGAGCAGCTCGTGCCCTCTGGCCGCCGTTGCCACGAGGCTATTTCTCGTCGAGCGACTGGAAGTACTGCTTGACCTGGGTCTGGAAGTCCCGGGGCACCTGCTCCCGGGCGATGGCTTCCTCCATCATCTTGCGGTACTGCCCGACCACGCCGAGGTATTGCAGGCGGGAGGACATGTGTGCGCCCCGCCCGAGCAAGTTGGTGTCGAACCCTTCCTTGCGCCCCTGGCGAGACTCGCCCTCGACACCGACGTCGAACGGGTTGGCCCGCAGCCGCTGGGTGGGATCCCCCTTGCGGCTCGGGCTCTTCCCCTTGCCCGGATAGAACCCCTCGCCGCCCTCGGGGAAGTCGCCCTCGTCGCCCGGGCCTCCCTGGCCTTGCCCGCGATCCCGCTGGGCGCCACGTCGATCGCTCTCTCGCCCGCCACGAAGCCCCTTGCCGTCCCGCCCCTTCTCCTCGACGGACCGCATCTTGGACAGCGCGCGCTCCATGGCCTCCATGGCCTTGTCGGTCTGCCCTTGCTCGAGCGCCTCCATCCCCTCGCCGATATCCCCGTTCCACGGGTTCCCCGCTCCGCCCTTGCGCCCGAGCCGCTCCATCTCGTTCAGGAGCTCGCGCAGCTTCTCGGGCGAGACCTGGTCGGGGCGCAAACCCCCGCGAAGGGCCTTGGCCCGCTGGAACACGACCTTGTGCTGGCTCTGGGTGAAGTCCCGCTGGAGATCCGGCAGTCGGTCCACCTGCTCGAGCATGCGGATACGCTCGTCGCCCTTCTTGAGGAACGAGTTGAAGTCGGGGCTCTTGCTTCCGAGGGAGGTGTCCTTGAAGACCGCCGTCAGGTCCCCGGGCTGGCTCTGCCCGCCGGCGCCCTGCCGAGGCACGAGGTTGCGCTCCTGCAGGTCGGCGCGCGGGAACGCCTCCCGCTTGGCGGCCCGGGGACGCTCATCGGCCTCGAGCCGGCCGTACCGGTCCTGGGCCTTCTCCTGCTCCTCCTCCGTCTTGGCGGAGAAGTTCGGCAGGCCCCCCGCCGGCAGGGGGATGGGTGGGGCCAGGGCGAGAATCAGTCCCAGCACCAGGGGCACCGGGATGAGCTTCGCCTCTCGCGGGAGAAGCCGGGGAATGATGCGCCGCCCCTGGTGCCCCTCGGCGCGGGCGGTCGTGTCGGCCACGAGTGCCTCCACCAGGGGGGTGCGGTCGGGGCGCTCCGCCCACTCGAGACAGGTGGCCACGCGATCCTGAAAACCGAAGCCCCGGTCGGCGAGCCGCGCCGCCTCCGTCTCGGGCACGCGCTTGAGCGCCCCCACGACGGCTCCGACGCCGGCACCCAGCAGGAGGAGTCCACCGGCGGCCGCCAGGGCGACGGACCCGAGGGCCTCCCTCAGGACAAGGGGCACCGCCGCCACGGCGGCCGCCACGAACAGCCCGCGCACGGCGAAGAACTCCGCCCGGCGCAGCCGCACCTCGCGCGTGACGTCCCGGACCAACCGGTGGAGGACACTCGGATCGGGCATTGCCCCTCCTCCCCCGGGCTACCGCAGGAACGCGTCCTTTCCTGCGGCGCTCAGGCTCTCGGCGGCTTCGATCAGCTCTGCGATCAGGTGGTCGGTGTCCACGCCCTCCGCCTCGCCCTCGAAGTTGAGGATGATGCGGTGGCGAAGCGCGGGCAGCGCCATGGCGCGGAGATCGTCGACGCTCACGTTGTACCGGCCGTCCGCGAGAGCGCGGACCTTGGCGCCGAGCACCAGCGCCTGCGCGCCCCGCGGGCTCGATCCATAGCGGACGAAACGGCGGGTCATCTCGGGGGCGCGCTCCCACTGCGGGTGGGTCGCGAGCACGATGAACGAGGCCAGGTCGCGGATATGGGAGGCGATGGGGACCTCGCGGATCAGCTCGCGGTAGCCCATCACCTCGGGCCCGGTCATGATGCGCTCCACGGCCACCTCGCGGACGCGGGTCGTGCGGTTGATGATCTCGTTCAGCTCCTCGAGCGCCGGGTACTTGACCCGGAGCTTGAAGAGGAAGCGGTCGAGCTGGGCCTCGGGCAGCGGGTAGGTGCCCTCCATCTCGATGGGGTTCTGTGTCGCCAGGACGAAGAAGGGAGCGGGCAGCATGTGCGCCGTCCCCGACACCGTGACACTCCCCTCCTGCATGCCCTCGAGGAGGGCCGACTGGGTCTTGGGCGTGGCTCGGTTCACCTCGTCCGCCAGCAGGATGTGGCCGAAGATGGGCCCGCGCTGGAACTCGAAGCGCTTCCGGCCCTCCGCGTCTTCCACGATCATGTTGGTGCCGATGATGTCGCCCGGCATCAGATCGGGGGTGAACTGGATTCGCGAGAAGGACAGGTCGAGCGAGGAAGCCAGCGTCCGGATCAGGAGCGTCTTGCCCAGGCCCGGGACACCCTCGATCAGGATGTGACCGCCGGCGAAGAGGCCGATGAGCACGTGGTCGATCACGTCGTCGTGTCCGACGATGATCTTCTGCACTTCCGAGCGGAGCATCCGGTGCGCGGTGACGAACTCGCGGGCGCGCTGCGCTTGGGTTTCGGCTGAGGGAGCGGGCTGATCCATTCGGGCTCCTTTCCCGTCAACTCATGTCGCCGCGGGGCGCGAGTTCGCTCATCATATGTGTCATTCCCCCACCCGTCAACTCGAAGGGGAACATCACGCGCCGCGCACGACTCCCGAGAGCCGCCCGTAGAGTTCGAGGTAGCCCTCCAGCTCGCGCGCGGGGCCGAAGCGTTCCCCGACGCGCTCGCGGGCGGTCTCGCCGAGGCGCAGGCGCAGGGCCGGATCCGCGATGAGCCGCTCCAGCTGCTCGGCGAAATCCGCCGGCCCGGAGAAGTGCAGCCCGGTGACGCCGGCCTGGACCAGCGAGCGGTTGCCCTCGATGTCCGCGGCGAGCACGGCACGCCCCAGAGCCATCGCCTCGAGCACCGAGTTGGCCATGCCCCCCTCGGAGATGGAGCAGTTGAGCACGACATCCGCGCCCTCCAGCAGGCGCCGGATGCGGTGGTGAGGCACGGCTCCGAGGTAGCGCGCCCAGGGCCGATCGCGGAGAGCGCTCAGCAGCGCGTCGCCCTCTCCAGGATCGAGGATGGGGCCGACGTACCGGAGCTCGAGGCCCGGGTAGCGCGGCACGATGTCGTCCAGCGGGACCAGCGGAAAGAGCGGGCGCTTCACCATCCGGATACCGGCGGGGAACAGCAGCACCGGTCCCGCCGCCGGCGAGGGCACCACGCCATGGCCGTCCGCCGATTCGGGGCGGGCCTGCTCTTCCTCGAAGAAGGCGCTTTGCGGCACCACGCGAAGCCGCGGCGCGAGGCCGGGCAGCGCCTCCCTGATACGCGAGACCATGGACTCATGGAACATGCTGATGCAGGCCGCCCCTTCGAGCGCGTCGCGGACCACGTGGGCCCGCGCGGGGTCGAAGAGATCATGGTTGGCGTCCGTGCCGGTGATGGTCAGCAGCAGCGGAACGCCCGCCCGGCGCGCCAGCCGGAGCGCCAGCGGTCCGACACGGTAGGCGTGGAAGGCATGGATGAGCGTGGGCGCGAACGCGAGGACCTCCCGCTCGATCCTCGACTCTGGAGCCGCCGACACATCCCAGACCCGCAGGTCCACGCCGCGGCTCCTGAGTCCGCGAGCGATGCGCTCCACGGTGATGGCGTTGCCCCGCACCGAGGGAAAGGCAAATGGAGTCAGGAGAGCCACCCGCGGCGCCATGGCCGCCAAGCCTACACGCGGGTCCGGGCGAAGGCAATCGCCCGCTCGCCTGCGGCGGCGGTTGGCCCTCCCCCGCGCGCGGTCGTGCCGGGCCATGCTGCACCCATCGCGCCCCTGCCGCCCTCTAAAGGACGACTGGAGATTCCTGGCGGCTGTGGTACCGTTTGTCCGGGTGCCAGCCGCTCACGGGTCCCTCGACGAGGGGCGGCCCACGGAGAACGTGAATGGACGAGCAATCGTCGGATCTGGAGTGTCGCGGCTGCGTCGATCTGCTGGCCGACTACGTGGACGGGACCCTCGCGACGTCTCAGGCCGAGCTGCTCGAGTGGCACCTCGAGGGATGCGCGCCATGCGTCGCCTTCGTGAACACGTACAAGGGAACCGTTGACGCCGCGAAGCGACTGCGCGAGACGAGGATCCCTCCCGAGCTCCACCGCAAGCTCGTCGCGTTCCTTCAACGCTCCGCCCACACGTAAGCCCTCTCTAGCAGGCCGCTGAAAAAGGCCCATCTGCTGCGTTGGCGCCCTCGGCCGCACGCTCAACGTACAGAGAGTACGCCTCGCGTGCGGCCGTCGGGCGCCGCCTTGCATCTGGACCTTTTTGAGCGGCCTGCGGGCTCGAGGAAGAGGCTGATGGCGACGTGGATTCGCTGCCCCAGCCCTCCCGCTCCCACCAGCCCGAGAATCGCCGCCGCCCGGATATTGACCTCCCACCGGTACAGCGCGTAGGACACGAGCTGCGGGGCGGCCTGGGGAAGCATGCCGTAGAGGAGGATGCGCAGCCGGCTGGCCCCGGTGGACTGCAGTGCCTCCAGCGGCCGTGGGTCCACGTCCTCCAGCACTTCGCCGAAGAGCTTGCCCAGCACGCCTGCCGTGTGGAAGCCCAGCGCCAGCGCGCCCGGGAAGGGGCCGAGCCCGACCATGAACACGAAGATGACGGCCCAGAGCAGCTCGGGAATGGTGCGCAGGAGTCTGAGGAGCGCCTTGCCGGCCACGCAGACGCCGACGCGGAGCATGAGCGAAGCCCGCGACAGCGTGTGGCCCTCGTACAGGATGCCCTGGTAGAGGAGGGTACGCGTGGTCAGCAGCGACAGGGGCAGCGCGAGGCAGATCGCGAGGAGCGAGCCCAGGAACGAGATGGCGAAGGTCTCGACGGCTCCCACGGCTGCCTCCCGCAGGGTCGCGGGCGACAGATCTGGGGGGAAGAGCCGGACGACGTAGGCCGCCATCTGCCGGAGGGCCTCCCCCCCCAGGAGACTGCCGAGATCAACCCCGGTGCCTCGGTACGACCATGCGATGAGGATCGTGAACCCCGCGAGGGTGAGCCATGCGGTGCGGATTTGACCCCGGGGAGGTGCTGGGATCATCGGATGATCCGGGCGCGGAGACGGCCGCTCACGAAGTCCACGCAGCCCACGACCACGAAGAGAATTCCGAGCAGCGTCGCGACCTCGTCGAACTGGAACATGCGCATCGACAGGTCGATCTGCTGGCCGAGCCCCCCCGCGCCGACGAACCCGAGGATCGCCGAGGCGCGGATGGCGCACTCCCACCGGTACAGCGTGTAGGACACGAAGGCCGGCAGGGCCTGGGGCACGAGACCGTAGAGGACGATCCCGGGTCGCGAGGCGCCGCCCGCGTGGAGCGCCTCGAGCGGCCGCGGATTGGCGCCCTCGAGGATCTCCGAGTAGACCTTGCCGAGCATCCCCCCGTAGGCGACCCCGATGGCGAGGACGCCGGGGAAGGGCCCCAGCCCCACGGCGCGCACGAAGACGAGCGCCCAGACGTATTCCGGGATGGCGCGGAAGATGGAGAGGAGCCCGCGGGCCGCCGCGTAGGGGACGAAGCCGCCGAGCCAGCGCCCGAACCGGCTCCGCCGCTCGTGGAGCACGCCGCTCCAGGTGAGCGACGACGTCGCGAGCAGGCCCAGCGGCAGGCCGATGAGCACGGCGATCACCATCCCCATGACCGAGATCTGGACGGTCTCGAGCACCGGCCGGAGCATGAGGCCGAGGAACTGGGGAGAGACCTGAGGCGGGACGCTCCCCCGAAGGAAGCGCAGCACGTTGCCCAGCGCATCGCCCTCGAGGAAGCGTCGCGGGTCTGCCTGGGCCACGTGGAGCGAGCCCACGAAGGCGATCAGGAGGGCACCCGTCAGGAGGTACGGGAACGCGGACTTACGTGCTGAAACCGGGAAGCGGTCGGCAGGCGCCACCGAATGGGCCCTGGCCATGACGCGGCGGCTCCCGAGGGGCCGCCTCGTCCTGGTCTCCGGCGTACAGCCCCTCGAGGAGCGCACGGGTGACCTTGTCAGGTGAGAGGTCGAAGTGGACCCGGCCGTCCCGGACCCCGACGATGCGGGGGAAGTAGGCGAGCGCGAGGTCAACGCTGTGGAGATTCATCAGGAGCGTCTTCCGCGACCCCGTCGACAGCTCCGTGAGGAGGGCCACGATCCCGGACGCGAGCGAGGGGTCCACCGACGATACCGGCTCGTCGGCGAGGATGATGTCGGGGTTCTGGATCAGCAGGCGCGCGATGGCCACCCGCTGCTGCTGGCCGCCTGACAGCTCGTCGGTGCGGGCATAGAGCTTCTCGGGGATCCCCACCCGTGCAAGCGCCCGACCGGCCCCGTTCGCGTCCTGTGGGCGGAGGAAGGAGTAGAGCGCAACCGCCGTTGACCAGCGACCCAGATGGCCCGCAAGCACGTTGTGCACCACCTTGAGCCGGCCCACCAGATTGTGCTGCTGATAGATCGTCCCGATCCGCATCCGCGCCTGGCGGAGCTCGACATCCGACAGCCGCGTCACGTCGATCCCGTCGAGCCTCACGATCCCCGAGGTGGGGAGCAGGGTCAGGTTCATGATCCGGAAGAGCGTGGTCTTGCCGGCCCCGCTCGGACCGACGACGGCGACCTGCTCACCGGGCCCCACGGTCAGCGTGAGGCCGTCGAGGCCCGCGGTGCCGTCGTTGAACACCTTGCGCAGGTCGAGAAGCTCGTACATCTACTTGAGCAACCCAGCCGCGATGGCGGCCTCCTCGGTCCCCTTCCAGTCCGTGTCCTTGGCCTTGATGTACTTCTTCGTCCGGTGCAGATCGAGCAGCTTCTTGTGCTCGGGGTTCCGGTAGTCGAGCTTGAGGAACGCCGCCGTGATCCGGTCCAGGAGCCCCTGGTCCAGCTCCCCCCGCGCGGTCCACACGTAGTCCACGTAGGGCGGCGTCGTGTAGAACACCGCCACCTTGGACCGATCGACCTTCTGCTGCTGGACCAGCTTGTCCCAGACGAGGAAGTTCAGGGCGCCAGCGTCCACCTTCCCCGACTCGACCCAGAGCGCCGTGGCGTCATGGGCCCCGGAGAACGCCACCTGCTTCAGGTCCTTCTCGGGAGTGATCCGCGCCTGCAAGAGGAAGTACCGCGGCATCAGGTGGCCCGAGGTGGACGAGACCGAGCCAAAGGCGAATGTCTTGCCCCGAAGATCCTCCAGGCCCTTGATGCCGGAGCCGGGGCGCGCAACAAAGACCGACTTGAACTTAGCATCCTCCTGCCGCAGCACGAGCCGCCGCGCCGTGCCGTTGGTCCGCCGCACGGCCTGGACGGACGTGAAGCCACCGTACCACACCATATCGAGCTTCTTCGCGGCCAGCCCCTCGACCGTGGCCGCGTAGTCCACCACCGGCGTGAACTGGACCTTCATGCGAAGCTCCCGCGAGAGGTACTCGGCAAACGGGGCGTAGATCCGCAGCAGCTCGCTGGGGTTCTCATCGGGGATGGCGGAGACCCTGAGGATCTCCGGCGTGTCGCCCCGGGCCGGCCCCACCGCGGCCGACGTCACCAGCAGGAGCAGAAGCGCCGTGCCCAGTTCCGCGCGCAGGCGTGTGATCACGAAATCCCCCTCACGAGCGTCGTGGATGACGCCCGTTGAGATGCCCACTCACGCGATCGGGATTCGATACTCGGTCACATTGGCGGGAGCGATAGGCGGGGCGGACTTGAATCGAGGACGCCTATGCGTGGACGGCGATCTTCGCCTCTTCGGTCACCTCGCCGATCTCCCAGCATGGCTCCCCACGCCGAGCGAAGCCCTCGATCACGGCGCTCCGGCGCTCTCGAGGAACCGAGAAGAGGAGTCCCCCGGAGGTCTCGGCCTCGAAGAGGAGTCCAACGAGCGCCTCCGGCACCGAGGGATCGATGGCGAGCCGTCCACTCTCGCCGAGGGTGTGCTCCACGTGGCGCCGGTTGCGCTTCATGCCGCCGCTCCAGTGCCCCTTCTCGGCCAGGACCAGGGCGCCCGGGAGCAGCGGCAGGTCCTTCGCGCGCAGCGCGATGCCGGCACCGGAGGCCTCCACCATCTCGGCGGCGTGGCCGAGAAGGCCGAAGCCGGTGATGTCGGTGGCCCCGCGCACGCCCACCTCCTGCGCCACCTCCGAGGCCGCGCGGTTCAGCCGGAGCATGCTCTCGATGGCCTCGTCGAGCACCGCGGGATCGCAGGCATCCGCCTTCGCGGCGGTCGCGATCACGCCGGTCCCCAGGGGCTTGGAGAGAAACAGGCACTCGCCGGCGCGCAGCCCCCCCTTGATGAAGATCCTCGAGGGGTGCACCCGCCCGGTGACGCACAGCCCGTACTTCGGCTCGGCATCCACCACGGTGTGGCCGCCCGCGATGACGCCACCGGCCTCGCGCACCTTGTCCGCTCCCCCGCGGAAGATGGCCGCGATGGTGTCCTGCGGGAGCTCCCGGGGGAAACCTGCCACGTTGAGGGCGAAGAGCACCTGCCCGCCCATGGCGTAGACGTCCGACATGGAGTTGGCCGCCGCGATGGCGCCGTAGAGGTACGGGTCGTCGACGATGGGCGGGAAGAAGTCCACGGTCTCCACCACCGCAACCTCGTCGCTGATGCGGTAGACCGCGGCGTCGTCGCTGTGCCCAAGCCCCACGAGGAGGTCGGGGGGCTCCTCCTGCTTGAGCCCCCCCAGCACGTCCCGGAGATCCCCGGGACCCATCTTGGAGGCTCAGCCAGCGCAGGCGGCATAGCTGGTGAGGCGGATCTCCTTCCCGCTGCGCGGCGCTGGCATCGGCGTGTCCATGGTCTCCCTCGGCCTCGTGATGTTTGGATGCCGAGAGCGCGGGGAACGGTTCAGTCGCGCTCGGCCGACTCGGCATCCAGGAAGACCCGGAAGGCCTCGGCCAGCGGGGACCGGCTGCGGTCCCTGTGGGTCACCACGTGGAATGCGCGGGTCACGCTCAGGTCCTTCACGCGGAGACCCCAGAGGAGGCCGTGCCGGCACTCCTCCTCCACGGCGCGCCTGGAGAGGACCGAGATGCCGACGCCCGCCTTGACAGCTTGCTTGATGGCCTGCGTCGAGCCCATCTCCCCCACGATCCGGAAGGCATCGAGACGCAGATCGGCGGCGGCGAGCGCCGCTTCCAGCGCCGCGCGCGTCCCCGACCCTCGCTCGCGGATCAGGAGGGGCTCGGCCCTGAGCTCCTCGAGGGTCACCTGGGTGCGGCCGTGCCACGCATGGCCGGCAGGCACCACGACGACCTCCTCGTCGGGCATCAGCTCTCGGTACTCCACCGCCCGGTGGGGCAGGCGGGCGCCGACGACGCCGAGCTCGGCCTTCCCCTCTACCACCCAGCCCACGACGGCCTGGCTGTCGCCGATCAGGAGCGTGATGGAGATCTCGGGGTACTTGTCCTTGAAGCGGCCGATGAGGGGCGGCAGGACGTACTCGCCGGGGATCGTGCTCGCGCCGATGAGCAACCCGCCGCTCATCTTCCCCTGGAAGCTGTCCAGCGCCTGGCGCGCCTCACGCTGGAGTGCGAGCATGCGGCTCGCGTAGGAGACCAGCAGCTCTCCGGCGCGCGTCACCGCGGCCCCGCGTCCGAGGCGATCGAGCAGCCGCACTCCGAGCTCGTCCTCCAGCGTGCGGATGTGCTCCGACACCGTGGGCTGCGTGAGATGCAGGGCCTCGGCCGCCCTCGAGAACGAACCGAGCTCGGCGACCTTGACGAAGATCTCGAGCTGGCGGAGGTCCATGACGGAACTCAGTATAGGGGCCGCTCCGACCACTGTCCAGCCGGAGCGCGGGGACAAGCACGAGGCCCGAGGTCCCCCGCAGGCCGCTCAAACAGGTCCAGATGCAAGCGGCGAGGGAGGCGACGGGCGAGGCGTACTTCGCTTGGCGAGCCGAGCCGGAGGCGAGGTGAGCGGATCCGGAGATCCGGGCGAGCGTGAGCGAGCCACGTTGAGCGAGGAGCGACCGAGCCAACGCCGCAGATGGGCCTGTTTGAGCGGCCTGCTAGCGCAACAGGCTCTCGGCGGCCTCCATGAGGCCCTCGGATAGCGTGGGATGCGCGTGGATGGTCGCGGCGACATCCTCGGCCAGGAGCGCGTTCTCGACGGCCAGCGCGCCTTCCGCGATCAGCTCTCCGGCGCCGGGCCCGACGATCCCGACGCCGAGGACCCGGCCCGAGGTCGGGTCGATCACGAGCTTCGTCAGTCCGTCCGAGCGGCCCAGCGTGGCGGCCCGGCCCGAGGCTGCCCACGCGAACTTCCCGATGCGCACCTCGCGCCCGGCCGCCTGGGCCTCATGCTCGGTCAGGCCGCACCACGCCACCTCGGGATCCGTGAAGACGACCGCCGGCACGGCTCGATTGTCGAAGGCCGCCGGGCGCCCCGCGATGGCCTCGGCCGCGACCTTGCCCTGGCGCATGGCGCGGTGGGCCAGCATGGGCTCGCCCGTGACATCCCCCACGGCATAGATCCGCGGGTCTTCCGTCCGGCAGCGGTCGTCGACGGGAATCACCCCGCGCGCGTCCGGGCGAACGCGCGTGGCTTCGAGCCCCAGCCCGTCGCTCTGCGCCCGGCGCCCCACGGCCATCAGCACGCGGTCGAACACCATGGCGGCCCGGCCCTCGATGCGCGCCTCGACGACGGCTCCGCTGTCCACGAGGCCGGCCACGCGCGCTCCCAGGTGGACCTCGGCGAACAGCTTCTCCACACGGCGGGCCAGCGGCTGGACCAGATCGCGATCGACTCCAGGCAGGAGCCCGTCCATCATCTCCACCACGGTAACCCGGCTGCCGAGGGCGGCGTACACCGCGCCCAGCTCGAGGCCGATGTACCCGCCGCCGATCACGAGGAGTCGTTCGGGGACATCAGGCAGCTCCACCGCCGCCGTGGAGTCCATGATGCGTTCGCTGCGCGCCGCGAGGCCCGGAAGCATGGCGGGCCGCGACCCGGTGGCGACGATGGCGTGGGCGAAGCGGATCTTCTGCGGCTCGTCCCCCTCGACCCTGAGTCCGCGCGAGCTCTCGAACACGGCGCGCCCGCCGACCACGTCCACGCCCTTGCCTTTCGCCACGGCCGCCAGCCCCCGCGCGAGCCGCCCCACGACCCGCTCCGTCTTCCATGTGCGCAGGGCATCCAGCGCGATCCGTGGCTCGCCGAAGTCCACCCCGAGCTCCCGCGCGCGCTCGGCCTCCGAGATCAGTCCCGCGACGTGCAGCAGCGCCTTGGACGGGATGCAGCCCTCGTGCAGGCAGACACCGCCGAGCCGCTTGCCGGCATCCACGACGACGGCCTCGAGCCCCAGCTCCGCGGCGCGGAAGGCCGCCGAGTACCCGCCCGGCCCCCCGCCGACCACGGCCATGTCCACCTCGCGCACGAGATCGCCCATGACCATTGAGCAGAGGACTCCTCGCGCGGTTACCCGGGGAGACGACGCAGCATCACGGCGCGCCGCATCACAGCCCCAGCAGCAGCTGGTCGGGGTGCTCGAGGCGCCGCACGATCTCCGAGGCGAAGCGGGCACCGTCGGCGCCGTCGGCCACGCGGTGGTCGAAGGTGAGCGACAGCGGCAGCATGAGGCGCGGGACGATCTGGCCCTCGCGCACGACGGCCTCCTCCCGCGCCCGCGCCACTCCGAGAATCGCGGCCTCGGGATAGTTGATGATGGGGATGGCACCGGTCCCGCCCAGGGCGCCGATATTGCTGATGGTGAAGGTGCCGCCGCGCAGGTCCTCGATGGTGGCCTTGCCGTCGCGCACGCGCTGGGCCAGGGCGCCCAGCTCGCGGGCGATCTCCATCACGGGCTTCCGGTCCACGTCGCGCAGCACGGGAACGATCAGCCCGCGCTCGGTGGCCACCGCCACGCCCAGATGGTGGTAGCGCTTCAGGATCAGCTCGCCGGCCGCCGCGTCGAGGCTCGCGTTGAACTGCGGATGCGCCCGGAGCGCCAGCGCCGTCGCCTCGATGAGGAAGCTTGTGAGGGTGAGCGTCACGCCTTGCTCACGAGCGGCCTCCAGGTTCCGGCGAATGAGAGCGTCGAGCTCCGTGATGTCCGCGCGATCGAAGTGGGTGACATGCGGGACCTGGGTGGCGGACAGCGTCATGCGGTCGGCGATGGTGCGCCTCAGATGCGAGAGCGGGGCGCGCTCCACCGGCCCCCACCGCTCGAAGGCCGGCAGCGGCGGGGGCTCGAGGCCGACCGTGGCGAGCGGCTTCGCCGCGGGGCGCGCGGGGGCGGGCGAGGGTCCGCCTCCGGCTGCGGCTCGCTCCCTCGCTCCGCTCGGGGATTCTCCATCTCCGCTCGCCTCGCCTCCGGCTGCGGCTCGCTCCCTCGCTCCGCTCGGGGATTCTCCATCTCCGCTCGCCTCGCCTCCGGCTGCGGCTCGCACATCCACTTCGGTGACGCGGCCCGCGGCGCCGGTGCCTCGCACGCCACGGAGATCCACGCCCAGCTCGCGGGCGAGGCGCCTCGTCGCAGGTGTCGCGGGAACGGGTGCCCCATCGTGCGCGGGCGCGGCCGCAGCTTCGCGGGTCGCCGCACCCGTGGGCCCGAGCCCCGGGGCCGGCGGCGCCTGAGCGGGGCGGCCAGCCACCTCGTCCGCGTCGGCGAAGGTGACGAGGACCTCGCCGACCCTGACCGTCTGGCCCGGCCGCACGTGGATCTTCTCGATCCGGCCCGCCATCGGCGAGGGAATCTCGACCTGCGCCTTGTCGGTCTCGACCTCCAGGAACGGGGCGTCCTCGCGGATCAGGTCACCCTCGGCGACCAGCACCGTGACGATCTCGGCCTCGGTGAGGCCCTCTCCCAGATCGGGCAGCACGAATCGCCGCGCCATGGTCTTGTCCTTATCCGCTCGCCTCGCCTGCGGCTGCGGCTCGCCCTTCAATAGGCCAGCGTCTCGCGGCAGGCGGCCGCGACGCGCGCCGCGTCCGGGATGTGCACCCACTCGCGGGCGAAGCCCACGAAGGGAACGTCGTAGGCCGTCACGCGGCGCACCGGCGCCTCCAGGGACAGGAAGGCCCCCTCCATGATGCTGGCGGCGATCTCGGCCCCGGGGCCGAAGCTCCTCGAAGCCTCATGCACGACCACCGCGCGGCCGGTTTTCTGGACGGAGGCACTGAGGGTCTCGCGGTCGAGCGGCGAGACGGTGAGGAGGTCGATGACCTCCACCTCGACGCCATCCTCCTCCCGCAGCACCCCGGCGGCCTCGCGCGCGACGCGCAGCATGGCTCCGTAGGCGATGAGCGTGAGGTCCCGTCCCTCCCGGTCGATCCGGGCGCGCCCGATGGGCATGGTCTCGATCTCGTCCGGCACCTCTTCCTTGGCGGCGTGGTAGAGCGCCTTGGACTCGAAGAAGATGACGGGATCCGGGTCGCGGATAGCGCTGGCCAGGAGCGCGCGCGCAGTGCGCGGCCCCGAGGGGATCACCATCTTGAGACCGGGAATGTGGGCGTAGAACTGCTCCTCGCTCTCGGTGTGATGTTCGAGGGCCCGCACCCCGCCGCCATAGGGCATCCGCAGCACCATCTGGCAGTGGAAGCGCCCCTGGGAGCGCGCCCGGTAGCGGGCCGCGTGGTTCTCGATCTGGTGGAAGCACTGGAAGGCGAAGCCCGAGAACTGGATCTCGCAGATCGGCTTGAGCCCGTACAGCGCCATGCCCACCGCGGTCCCGATGATCGCGGCCTCCGCCAGCGGGCTGTCGATCACGCGGGTGCCTCCGAACTGACGGTGGAGATCCTCCGTGACGCGGAAGACGCCGCCGTCCACCCCCACGTCCTCGCCGATGATCACCACCCCGTCGTCGCGCTCCATCTCCTGGAGCAGGGCGAGGTTCAGCGCCTTGACCATGTTCAGCTTGCCCATCGGCTCGTCTTCCTCTGGCCGCGCATGGGCGTCGGCAGCGGGCGCTCCTCGTCCACCGGGCGCGGCGGATCGGCGCCCAGCCGCTCGCGGAGCTCGGCGCGCTCCGCCTCCAGGTGTGCCGGCCGCTCCGCGAAGACGTGATCGAAGATGGTCAGGGGATCGGCTTCCGCCATCGTCTCGAAGCGCTCCACGGCCCGGGCGATCTCCGCGTCCACCTGCGCCTCGAGGCCATCGTCCAGCAGGTTCTTCTTCTCGAGGTAGGCGCGCGCCCGGGGGAGCGGGTCCTTCCGCTCCCACGCCTTCACTTCCTCGTCGGAGCGGTAGCGCGTGGGATCGTCGGCGGTGGTGTGCACGCCCAGCCGGTAGGTCACGCACTCGATGAGCGTGGGGCCCTCCCCGTCGCGCGCCCGCGCCACGGCCTCGCGGCTCGCCGCGTACACCGCCAGGAGGTCGTTGCCGTCCACCTGGATGCCGGGGAAGCCGTAGCCGAGAGCCTTCTGTGCCAGCGTGGCCGAGTGCGTCTGCTTCTTCAGCGGCAGGGAGATCGCCCACTGGTTGTTCTGGACGACGAACACGGCGGGCACGTGCCAGACCCCCGCGAAGTTCAGCGCCTCGTGGAAGTCCCCCTCTGAGGTCGCCCCGTCCCCGCAATAGGCCATGACGACCACGTCGTCGCCGCGATACTGGGCGGCATAGGCAAGCCCCACCGCATGAGGGAGCTGGGTGGCCACGGGGATCGTGATCGGCAGGTCGTGCTGGTCCGGCGCGGGCTGGCCGCCCTCGAGCCGCCCGGCGAAGAGGCAGAGCAGCTTCTCGATGGGCCAGCCCCGCCAGAGCATGGCCGCCGTCTCGCGGAAGGACGGGACCATCCAGTCCGTGTTGCGGAGGGCGAAGATGCTCCCGATCTGCGCCGCCTCCTGCCCCTTGATCGGGGCGAAGGTGCCGATCCGGCCCTGGCGCTGAAGCCGGACCATCCGCTCGTCGAGGCGGCGGCCCAGCACCATGGCACGGTACAGGCGCTTGAGGTCATCCGGCGGGATGTCGGGCTCGAGGGCCGTGTCGAGATTGCCCTCGCTATCGAGGATGGACAGGTACTCGATCGTGAACCGGGGCTCGATCGGCGTCCTCGGCATGGCGTTGCCCCTGTCTCAGCGCCGGCGCGCGATGCCCCTAGCAGGCTGCTGAAAAACCCGCAGGCTGCTCAAAAAGGTCCAGATGCGAGGCGGCGCCCGACGGCCGCACGCGAGACGTACTCCGCTTGGCGAGCCGAGCCGGAGGCGAGGCGAGCGGACCCGGAGATCCGGGCGAGCGTGAGCGAGCCACGTTGAGCGTGCGGCTGAGGACGCCGTACCTCCGCAGATGGGCCTTTTTCAGCGGCCTGCTAGTGGCAGCTGCATCCACCGCCCCCACAACAGCCGCCGGCGGACGGCCCCGCCGAGCCGGCGAGCCGGCTCTCCGTCTTGGCGCCGAAGAGCGAGAGGAGACGCATCACCTGCGGGCTGCCGCATGACGGGCAGGCCACGACCGCGCGCGCGTCCACCAGCTTCTCGAACTCGCTCTCGCAAGCCCGGCACCGGTACTCGTAGATGGGCACCTCTTACTCCCCTCCGCGCTGGACGTAGCTCTTGACGAACTCCTCGGCGTTCTCCTCGAGGATGTCGTCGATCTCGCCCAGGAGACTGTCCAGATCTTCCTTGATCTTCTTGCCCTTCTTGGCGAGCTCCGCGCTGCCTGCCGCGGCGTCGTCGCCCTCCGGGGGCTTGGTGGGCCTCGTCTCCTTCTTCTTCTGCTCAGCCATGGGACCGTTCACCTCCTGGCCTCCCGGAAGAGGCCGGCACCGGGGCCTAGACCGTGGGGAGCACGATCCCCTGCTGGCCCTGGTATTTCCCCTGCCGGTCGGCGTACGACGTCTGGCAGGCTTCGTCAGACTCGAAGAAGAGGACCTGGGCGATACCCTCGTTGGCGTAGATCTTGGCGGGAAGCGGCGTGGTGTTGCTGATCTCCAGCGTCACGAACCCCTCCCACTCGGGCTCGAAGGGCGTCACGTTGGTGATGATGCCGCAGCGAGCGTACGTGGACTTCCCCACGCTGATCGTGAGCACGTTGCGCGGGATCTTGAAGTACTCGACCGACCGCCCCAGGGCGAAGGAGTTCGGGGGGATGATGCACACCTCGCCCTGAAAATCCACGAAGGAGCGCGGGTCGAACGCCTTGGGATCCACGATGGTGTTGTTGATGTTGGTGAAGATCTTGAACTCGTCCGAGATCCGCAGGTCGTACCCGTACGAGGACACGCCGTACGAGATCATGCCCGCGCGGACCTGCCTGTCCCCGAATGGCTTGATCATGTCGTGCTCGAGGGCCATCCGCGTGATCCACCGATCACTCTTGATCAACGATCGGCCCTCCGCTCCGTGCTCATGGGTGGATGGTACTCACGCCTCGGAGGAGGAGTCAAGTTACGAGACCCGATCCCACACGGCGCCGGCCGTGTCGACGGGCAGGACCAGCGCCCGTCCCTCGACGCCTGCCCTGCGCAGCGCCCCCTCCATCGCCTCCGCGACACGCCCGGGCGAGTCGGTCACCGCCGCCAGGAGCGACGGACCGGCACCGCTCAGCACGCATCCGAGTGCCCCCGCCTCCAGGCCCGCAGCGACGGTACCCGGAAGCCACGGGAAGAGCGGCCACCGGTACGGCTGGTGCAGCCGATCCTCCATGGCGACCGGGAGCAGATCGCTCCGCCCGGCACCGAGCGCTGCCAGAAACAGGCTCACGCGCTGGAGATTGAACACGGCATCCGCTCGCGACACGCGGTCGGGCAGTACCGCGCGAGCCTCGCGCGTGGACCCCTCCGTCTCGGGAACGAGCACCACCCAGTGGATGTTCCCGGGGACGGGCACCGAGGCAGCGGCGACGCGATCGCCGGCCCAGCAGGAGACCGTGAGCCCGCCCAGCAGCGCCGCCGTCACGTTGTCGGGGTGCCCCTCGGCGCGCGCGGCCAGGGAGAGGAGGGCCTCCCGGTCCAGCGGGGCGCCGCAGAGCGCATTGCCCCCCACAAGCCCGCCCACCCAGGCCGCGGCGCTCGAGCCGAGACCGCGGCTCGGTGGGATCCGATTCACGCAGTGAAGCTGCACGCCTTTCCAGGGGCGCCCCGCAGCCTCGAACGCCATGCGGGCTCCGCGCACGACCACGTTGTCGCCGCCCGTCTCGATGCGGCCCGCCCCCTCGCCCTCGATGGACACCGACACCCCGTCGGACTCCTCGAAGGTCATCTCGTTGTGAAGCGCCAGGGCGAGGCCCAGGACGTCGAAGCCCGGGCCCAGGTTGGCGGAGGTGGCGGGGACGCGGATCCGGACGCGCATCAGAGGCGCTTGAGGAGCCACTCGGGGGTGAGGCCGATGGCCCAGGCGTTCAGCACGACATAGTAGTTGCTGGCGACCAGGACACCGACGGCGATGAGCAGGACGCCGGCCACGCGCTCCACGACGGGGAGCAGCGGGCGGTAGCGCTTGAAGAACTTGAGGAAGGCGCCGAGCCCGAGCGAGAAGAGGAGGAATGGCAACCCGAGTCCCGCGGAGTACGCCAGGAGGAGCCCCACACCCTCGCTCACGGTCTTTTCGTTGCTCGCCAGCGTGAGGATCGAGCCGAGGATGGGGCCCACGCATGGCGTCCAGCCGATGGCAAAGGTGAGCCCGACGGCGAAGGACCCGAGGAGCCCGGCCGGCTTGCTCTGGATCTGGAACTGATGCGTCCGGCCGAGCGCCCCCAGCCTCAGGATCCCGGCGATGTACAGGCCGAAGATCACGATCAGGCTCCCGCCCGCGATGCGGATCCAGTCGCGGTAGTCGAGGAGGAACTGCCCGGCGGCGCTGAACGAAGCCCCCAGGCTCACGAACACCGCGGTGAAGCCCACGATGAAGGCCAGCGAGTGGAGCATGACCCGCGTCCGCGCAGCGGCCGTCACCTCCCCGGCGAGACGGTCCACGGACATGCCGGTGATGAAGGACAGGTAGGAGGGGAACAGCGGCAGGACACAGGGGGACAGGAAGGAGAAAAGCCCAGCGGTGAACGCGACAATGACGCCCAGGGACTCAGGCACTTGGAACTTCCTATCTCAGCATGGACTCAAAGAGCGACTGCGCCGCCTTGCCATCCCACTCCCGCGGCCCCAGGGCGATCAGCGACAGGTTCCCCTGGCGGTCGATAATCATGGTGGAGGGCAGCGCCCGGACCCCATAGAGCCCCGCCACCGCCCCCTTCCGGTCGAGCCCGATCGGAAAGGTGAGCGCGTGCTGCTTCACGAAGGGGTCGACCACCGAGGCCCCTTCGGAGTCCATCGAGATCGCCAGGACCACGAGCCCCTGCGCCTTGTACTTCCGGTAGAGACGCTCCATGGCCGGCATCTCCTCCTTGCAGGGAGGACACCAGGTCGCCCAGAAGTTGAGGAACACGACCTTGCCCCGGAAGTCCGACAGCTTCACCGAGCCCCCGTCCGGGGCGGAGGTCTCGAAATCCTTCGTCTGCTGCACGCGCTGGAGCTTGATGAGATCGAGCGCCTTCACCGGATCCTGCGCGCCCACGGGTCCCCCCAGCGAGACGACAACAAGGAGGGCCAGGACAAGGATCGCGGCAACGGCGCGGCCTGACATGACCGCAGTATATCGCGGGCCGCTCAAGGGGCCATGGGGGTGCCGTCTGTGATAGGGTTCAGACCATCGATGCCCCTCACCATCCTCGCCGACGACCTCACGGGTGCCTGCGACTCGGGCGCCCTCTTCGCGGGCCGCGGCCGCGTGGGCCTCTTCGTGGAGCCCGCCTCGCCCGGCCCTGAGTGGGCGGTCGCTGTCGTGGACACCGAGAGCCGCACCCGCCCGCCAGCAGAAGCCGCCGAGGGGGTGCGACTGGCCGCCAGCCGGATCACTGAACGCCTGCGCGAGGGACGCGTCTTCAAGAAGATCGATTCCACCATGCGGGGCGCGGTAGGGCCGGAGGTGGAGGCCCTCCTCGTTGCCGCCCAGGCCAGGACCGCGCTCGTCTGCCCCGCCTTCCCGGCCGAGGGCCGCACGGTCGTCGGCGGCATCCTGCGCGTCCACGGCATCCCCGCTCACGAATCCGCGGTGGGACGCGACCCCGACTACCCCGCCCCGACCTCCGACCTCCTCGAGATCCTGCAGAAACAGGTCCCCCGCCCCGTGGCCCATCTCCCGCTCGAGGTGGTCCGCGGCGGGGACGACGGACTCCGCCGCGCCGTCGAGCGGACCACGGCGCCCCTGGTGGTCGCCGATGCCGAGCGCGACGCCGATCTCGACGCGCTGGTCCGGGCCGGCATTGGCCTGCCCGGGATTCTCCTCGCCGGCTCGGCGGGATTGGCCCGCCGGCTCGCGACCGCGCTCGGGCACGCGAGCGACCCCGTGCCCCTGCCGGCGAGGCGGGGCTGGCTCATCGTCTCGGGCAGCCTCCATCCCGCGACGGGCGCTCAGATCGAGGCCCTGACCGCGGCCGGGTTGCGAGGTATCTGGGTCGAGGCGGGCGGTGCGCCGCCCGATCCAGCCGACGTCGTCGCCGCGCTCGCGGCTCACGCGCCGGCCTTCATCGCCGCGAAAGAGCCCGCGGCGTCGCCGGGCCCACGCGAGCGCGCCGGCATGGCCGAGCGGCTGGCCCGCGTCGCGGCAGGAGTGCTGGCGGCCGCCACACCCGATCTCGTCTGCGCCACCGGGGGCGAGACGGCGCTGGCCCTGGTGCGCGCCCTCGCCGCCACTCGGCTGGAGCTCCTCGGGAGCCCCGGGCCCGGGCTCGCCCTCGCCGAGGTCATGCGTCACAACCCTGTGGGTCTGCATGGGCCGGGGCTCTTCCTCCTCACCAAGGCCGGCGGCTTCGGCCCGCCCGACCTGTTCATGACTCTCATCAGAGGAACCCCGCGATGAGCGCAGCTCTTCCCCTGCTCGGCATCACCATGGGCGATCCGGCCGGCGTCGGCCCGGAGATCACGGCCAAGGCGCTCGCCCACCCGCCCGTCGCCTCGGCGTGCCGGGCCGTCGTGATCGGCGACGGCGCCACCATGCAGGCGACTGTCGATCTCCTCCACTCCTCGCTCCGGCTCCACGCGGTCGGGTCCGTCACCGAGTGCGCCTTCGCCCCCGGCATGATCGAGTGCCTCGATCTCCGGAACGTGGACCCCGCCACGCTCCCCAAGGGCGCGGTGAGCCCCGAGGCGGGACGGGCCGCCTACGCCTACATCGAGACGGCGGTGACGCTCTGCCAGGCCGGTCAGCTCGACGGCATCGTCACCGCGCCCATCAACAAGGAGGCGCTGGCGGCGGCGGGGCGGGAGCACACCGGGCACACGGAGATCCTCGCCCGGCTGTCCGGGACCCGGAACTTCGCCATGCTGTTGATGGGGCCGGACCTCCGGGTGATCCACGTCACGACCCACGTGGCGCTCAGGCGGGTGCCGGACCTCGTGACGCGTGACCGCGTGCTGCGCGTCGTGCGCCTCGCCCAGCAGACCATGACGAGCCTCGGGGTGGGCCGGCCCCGGATCGCGGTCTGCGGGCTCAACCCGCATGCGGGCGAGGACGGTCTCTTCGGCGACGAGGAGCAGCGGGAGATCATCCCCGCCATCGAGGCCGCGCGCCGCGAGGGGCTCGACGTCCACGGGCCGCTGCCGGCGGACACGCTCTTCTCCCGCGCGCGGGGCGGCGAGTTCGACATCGTCGTCGCCATGTACCACGACCAGGGGCATGTGCCGGTGAAGACGCTGGGCTTCACCTACGACCAGAAAACCGGCACCTGGACGGGATTGTCCGGCGTCAACGTGACGGTGGGGCTGCCGTTCCTCCGGGTGTCGGTGGATCACGGCACGGCCTTCGACCGCGCCTGGAAGGGCATCGCGAACCCCGAGAGCATGATCGAGGCGATCACCGTGGCCGCTCGCTTCCTGGCGAGCGGGACCGGAGAGAAACCCTCACACGCCGCCCGACTTCTCCCGCGATCCGGCCGACCGACTGATCGGCGCCACCGCCCGGGCCGAGGGTCTTCCGCTGGTCACCCGTGACCGGCAGATCCAAGCCAGTCCCCTCCTGAAAACCATCTGGTGAGGGCGCTGCCGGAGCGCCTTGACACGCCGTGCGGTCCTGCTCAGAAGAAGCCTGCAGATGTACAACAGCACCAGCGCCAGCACGACGAAGATCGTCGAGACGGCGTTGATGGCGGGATCGAAGTTGTACTCCGTGCAGTTGAAGATCCGGAACGGCAGCGTCGCCCGCCAGAAGGTCTGGAGCGGCGTCGCCCCGAGGTTCTGGACCGCGCGCTCGAGGTGCGGGTCGAGGTTGCGCACGCTGATCGAGACGAGCCGCACCGTGTAGGGGAGCGTCACGATGAGGTGGCCCACCACCAGGCCCGACAGCGAGTTGATCAGCCCCAGCGCGCCAGGGACAGGTCGTAGTGGATCGAGAGCTGGGGGTCCATCCAGGCCAGGCTCCGCCGGAACAGGTCGAGCGACGGGATCACGAAGACCACCACCACGAGCGCGAGCGCCGGGGCCAGCAGGCCGGCCGCCGCCAGGCGCGGCCGCCAGAGCCGGGTCACGCGACGGTCTCCTCCAGGCGCGCCCGCGAGCCCGGGAGCACGATGGTGTCCTCCGGCGACCACGCCACCACGACCGGGTCGCCGTCGCGGAACGAGGGGACCGCGCTCGGGATCTGCTCGACGACCCGCAGGCCGGAGTCGTCGGCCAGCCGCCCCTCGTACTCGGCGTTCGTCCCCAGGGAGACGGTGTAGGCGATCCGGCCGGACACCGCGTTGATCCGGTCGGGCGGCGCCGTCCGGTGGAGGGTCGCGCTCTCGGCCCGGAGCACGACCGAGACCGCCGCGCCGGCGTCGAGCGTCCCCTCGTACGTCGCCTGGATGGTGTGCGGCCCGACCCGGACCACGAGCGCGCCGCCCTGGCGCCCGGCGACCTCGCCGAAGAGGTAGAGGGCCTCACGCGGCCCCATGCAGCGGGTATCCAGGACCCCCTGAAAGACCCCAGCGTCGTCGAGTCGCCGGCCCCGGAGCCCTCCCGGGAGCCGACACCGCCCGGCTCTGATCCGGCTCCTGCGGCGATCCTGCTCTCGGGACAGGGGCGTCGTCAAGGGCCGCGGGAGCGGCGCAGACGGCTGCCCTGGCGTCAGTCGCCGCCGTCCTCCAATTCAGGCTCGTCGGGCGCTCCACAAATCTGGATGTGGCACAAGAGCAGCGTCCTGACGGTGTGCTCCGAGGATGACATGATCGCCTGGTCGCAGCGAGGGCACCGGAGTACCTCCCAATTTGGCGGCTTCGGCTCAGGAGTCATGGGCGTCCCTCGCCACGACGGCCGGTCTCGCGACCCCCTCGGCCGCGAGGATCGGTTGCTGTGCACAGTCTGTGGTCATAGGGGCTCCTCGTGTCTTGCCATCGAAGCATCCAGCCATAGCAGCTAAGCACCGTCGCGCGGCGCGGTGGCTGCTTTGTCTCAACGTTCCAGCAGAAACCATCCTGCCGCCCCACGGTCCGAGCCGAGTGCGCGGCGTGCGCGCGCCAGTTCTCGGTGTACCGGGCGGCCAGCACCGTGTCGTGGATCACGAGCAAGTTCTCGGCGTGCTTCTGTTCTGCCGCCGTCGTGAAGTTGAAGGAGCCCGTGATGGCGGTCTCCCCATGTTCCCGCGTGAATGATTGCCGAACTCGCACGCCGGGCTGTACATGAGGGCGAGATCGGTGTATCTGTTCACCCAGGTCAGCCCGCGGCCAGGTCACACGCGTGGCCGTCGCGGCGGCCGAGGGAGACCCAGGGTGCGCTACGAAGGGCTCGTCTACCGCCCCCCGAGCGAGGCGGGGTCGCTGATCATCCAGGCGACCTTGGCATGTCCGCACAACAAGTGCGCGTTCTGCGGGATGTACAAGGGCCGGACGTTCCGGGTGCGTCCGCTGGAAGCGATCGTCGAGGACCTGGATATCGCCCTCGACGCATACGGGCCGCACCGCGTTCGCACGATGTTCCTGGCCGACGGCAATACGGCCGTCCTGCCCGCGGACAAGTTGATCGCCATCGGCGAAGCGGCCCGGGCCCGCTTCCCGCAGCTGCAGCGCATCACGATGTACGGGTCGGCGAAGTTCCTCGCGCGGAAGAGCCTCGAGCAGTGGCGCGCGGTGGTAGCAGCGGGCATCACCCGCATCCACTCGGGCCTGGAGTCGGGCGACGCGGCGACGCTGCGCGCGATCAACAAGGGGGTGACGCCGGAAGGCGCGGTCGAGGCCTACCGTCACGTCATGGCCGCCGGGATCGAGCTGTCCGTCTACCTCATGGTGGGCGTGGCGGGTACGGAAGGCTGGCGGGAACACGCGCTGGGCAGCGCCCGGGTCCTCACCCAGGCGCCCCCGACATTCGTCCGCTTGCGGACCTTCGTGCCGCAGCCCGGCACGCCGTGGCACGACCGGTGGCGCGACGGACACCTCACCTTGCTGTCGGCGCACCAGGCCCTCCAGGAAACCCGCCTGCTGATCGAGCACCTCGACGGCCCCACGACCCTGCTCTCCGACCATGTCTCGAACTTCCTCGACGTTCGCGGACGGATCCCCGAGGACCGGCGGGCGATGCTGGCGCAGATCGACGAGGCCCTGCAGTGGCCCGCCACGGCATTTCGACCTCCCACGGAGCGGCTGGTCGGGCTGGGGTTGTGAGCGGGCGAGATCCTCCAGCGCGCGGGCCACCGCTCGCGGTGCTGCGAACCGATGGCCAGTTCGCCCCACGCTCCTCGGCAGGGACACGGGGCCCGGGGACGAGGGACAAGCAGGAGAGGTGACGGCCCGGGGCCCGAGGCCGCCGCCGAGGTTGTCGCCCTCAGCGAACTCCCGTCCCGCGGCGGCGGTGTCGCCCTGCTGGTGGTGGACGATGCCTCAGCAGTAGGTGGGCCCGCCGACGGCGACGTAGTCGAGGCCGAACTGTGCCATCGGCTCCTGGAGCGGCCGGCGTCCGAGTCGGGGAGGTGACGTCACGGTGATGGGGGCCACGGACAGGGCGGCGGCAGGCTCTGTCGTCGGCGAACGCTGAGTCCGTCGAAGCGATCGACGGGGCCGGCGACTGTTCCACGGACGCTCAGGCGAAATGCGGCATGACCTCGGTCGCCAGCAGCTCCAGGGTTTCCGGGTCGTTCTTGTAGATCCCCGTGATGAAGAGCTGCACCCCGACGTCGCGACAGCGGCCGACCAGGTCGACCGCCTGCGGCACGGTGACCGCGAAGCCGCGGAACGGGTCGGGCGCGTTCAGCCGCTCGCGCTTGGCCTTCAGCGCGAGCTCGTCCCGGGCAAGCAGCACGCTGGTCAGGCTCGTCCGTTCGATCTCGTCGTACGTCCGGCCCTCCCGCTCGCAGTGCCGCCGGAGCACGTCGAGCTTTCGCGCCACCGTGTCGGGATCGCCGAAGACGTTGCAGGCGTTCCCGACCCGGGCGACGGCTCGCAGCGTCAACTGCTCACCGCCGCCGCCGATCAGGATCGGCGGGTGGGGCTCCTGCACGGGCTTCGGCTCCAGGATGGCGTCCCGGACGTGAAAGTACTCCCCGTGAAACGTCGCCCGCTTCTCTTGCCACATCGTCCTGATCAGCCTGACGGCCTCTTCCATCATCCGGATGCGGACCGCGGGCCGCGGAGGGAACTCCCAGCCGTATTGCCGGTACTCCGGCTCATGCCAGCCCGCGCCGATTCCGAGCGTGAGCCGCCCGCGACTGACGAGATCGACGCCGGCGGCGATCTTGGCCAGGTGGGCCGGGTTGCGGTAGGCCACCGACGAGACCAGCGTCGCGAGACGGATCAGGCTCGTCACCGCCGCCAGCGCGGAAAGCACGGTCCAGCCCTCCATGAACGGCTCGTCCTCCGCGCCCACCCCCGGGATCTGGATCAGGTGGTCCATCACCGAGAACCACGCGAAGCCGTGAGCCTCAGCCCACTGCGCCTTGCGCGTCACGCCGGTGAAGATGTCGCGAGCATCGGGACCGAACTGCCATGAGGGATTGTGGATGCCGAATCTCATCGTGCCTCCCGGGAGCTGTCGTTGGGGCGCATCCCAGACTCTACACCCACGC